>NZ_JAWOQN010000019.1:9138-101117 GCF_033337395.1 Vibrio sp. YT-19(2023)
CAACAGCAACAGCAACAGCAACAGCAACAGCAACAGCAACAGCAACAGCAACAGCAACAGCAACAGCAACAGCAACAGCAACAAAAGTCTCAAAACGAAGGGAAAGAAGCGCAAGGACAACAGTCACAAAATCAGCAAGATTCTGAAAATAAAAAAGAAAAACAAAAAACGGAACAACATCAACCGCAACGAGATGACAAGCAAGTGAAGGATCAAGGTGAACCAATACAGGCTAAAGCGCATCCCGAAAAAATGCATCAGGATGATCCTGAGTTCCGTCGACTAGAAGCAGTAGAAAGTGCTCGCGACCCAAGCTTTTTGATCCGTGCGCAAATGCAACTTCAAGCGCAACAAAAACAACCTCCACAACAATCTCAAAAGGAGTGGTAAGCCTGTGATGAACAAAGGCGTAAAACTGGTCTTTATTTTTGTGGCCAGCCTAATATCTAGTTTCTCGGTGATGGCACAGACACTTCAAGCTAGTGTGAATAAAACACAAGTAGCCAAGAATGAAGTGATTAACCTCAGAATCATTTCAGATACTGAGCTCAGCTCAGACTCAATCGACTTCAATGTTCTAGAGAAAGACTTCTTCTTAGGTCAACCTCGTTATGGCCGCTCTAGCAATAACATTAACGGAAGAAAATCAGTGCGTACCGAGTGGAGTATCTCAATTGCACCAATGAAAGAAGGTGTTCTGACTATTCCAAGTTTTTCCGCTGATGGTATGAGAACGGAGCCGATCAAACTGCGTGTCAACGCGAGCCAAACAGACCCCAATCTTGATGATCTATTTAGCTTCAATATTACGGTCGACAACAGTACGCTCTACCCTCAGCAATCTGCAACATTACGTATACAACTTCTAATTAAAGCGGACACTCGACGCCTAGATAACCCGCAAATAGTACCTCCGCAGATTAAAGGCATGAAGCTTGAGGCACTGGGTGGCTTACAACAAAGACAGAAGATCTTAAATGGGTTAGAAGTAGCGGTCATAGAGCAGTCGTTTCGCTTAACGGCCAATCAACCAGGCACTTATACCTTGATAGGTCCTAAACTGACCGGTTCTTATATTTATGGCGACAGCTTGACGGGCTCAACCAAAATAATGCCTATCAACACCAAAGCGGAACGCATGCCAATCACGGTCAAACCGATTCCGAGCGAATTTAAAGGTGAATGGCTTCCTGCTTCAGCGTTAGAAATGACACAGAGCTGGCAAGACGATCAAGGTAATCTACTGTCGACTAACGCGATCAACACAGTAAAACAAGGCTCTTCACTCACTCGAACCATTCAAGTTAAGGCTCGCGGTACACAAGCCGAATATCTGCCACGAGTCAATATTAGTTACCCGAGTTCACTGCGCGTGTATCCCGAACAACCTAAGTTCGATAGCGCGAGAGATGGCACCGTTACCATGACGGTGAAGCAAGTCATTATTCCTACAGAGGCCGGGAAATATACCTTACCAGGATACGACTTGAACTGGTGGGACAGTCAAAATGATGAAGCGAAGAAAACAACGTTACCAGAGCTAACATTAGACGTAGAGAAAAATGACACTGGGCTAATCACGTTGCCGGAATCGCCTCTTTCAGCGCCTTTAGTGTCAGCCCCTAGTCCTGAATCAAGCGGCGATGTAAACAGTCTCTGGCGAACATTAACCTTTGTTTTCCTAGGGCTTTGGATAATGACATTGGGAATCGCTATTTGGGCATGGAAAAAGCGGTCAATAACAGCGAGTGGAACGGTTTCAAATACTGAACAACCACTTTGCATCGACGCGCTAAAAAAAGTCATCGAAGAGGGCGATGCTGCGAAAATTGAACGCTCTGTAAATGAGTATTTAACCACTCATCAAGACAGGCTAAACCCTGGCGACGTACAAGCAATTAAGCAAGAGCTTAATGCCATGAATCAAGCGTATTTTAGTGCTAACCAACAACCTTGGAGCCCTGATTCGCTGCTAGCGAAAATTCAAAACCTTGGCAAAGCAAACGTAACAAAAACCGACCACCAGCTCGAAAAGCTATAAATAACTAGATAACAATGGCAGCTCTCATGAGCTGCCAATTCTCTTATCCGGCCAAATTTGCTTTAGCGGTTTTATCTAGAGCACCAACCGCCGCCCCCTTCCCTATCAAGTTGCTCTTATGAACATCACTCACTCAACAAACACTTGGGGCTCGTATTCGTATCGCCTTACACAATTTCGCCCATGATTCTTCGCTTGATAGAGTGCCTTATCCGACAACTGATATAAATGGTCGAAATTAAAGTCTTTGCCTTTCGCTTTATAACAGGAGTAACCGACTGAAACGGTAAGTAACTCCCCTTCTGGGTTATGTCGATGCTTTATCCCCTCGCCCTCGATGCACTGACGAATGCACTCTGCTCTCAGTCGAACCTCCTCTTGCTCAGAACCAATCATGAGCAATGCAAACTCCTCACCTCCGATACGGCAAAAAACTTCATCTTCACCTTTGGTATGATGATCCAAGATATAGCCAATTCGCATCAATGCGATATCGCCTTCGAGATGACCATAGTGATTATTGAATAAGCCAAAATGGTCAATATCAATCAGGATCTGGCCAAACGACATGTCGTCTTCATACTCTAGGGCACAATATTTTTGCATCACATGTTCTAACATGCGGCGATTACCAAGACGCGTCAAAGGATCGAGCTTAGAAAGTACCTCAAGCTGTCGATTGGCTTCCTCTAACTCTTTTGTTCGGTTCTGAACCTCCAGCTCTAAGTTTTCGTTTAGTTCGCGAATCGCCTCTTGAGCTTGAGTACGTTGCAATACTTCAGCTAAGCTGGACGCGAACATACGAATCACTTCACGTAACTGAGAAGTTAAGGGCGCACGTGTCAGCAAATTATCAACAGCGATAAAGGCGATAGGACCACTGCTATTTGAAGTCAATACCGTCATCGCAGCCCAACCAAAGCCAACAATATTACAGTCATGATAAATAGGCACTGATTCTTCAAATGCGACTTCGTTTGGCATTGAGCGAGCCAGATTTATAAGAGAGAAATCTTGGGTTTCGCCAAAGAAGTAAGATTCATCCACCACATTACCTTGAATATCGGTACCCCACGTTCCTTGCATGTAAGAGCAATTTTCATCAGTTAAAAACACCGCCATTCGATCAATACCAAGATTTTTAATGGCGAAAGTGACGGCCGATTTGCATACTCCACTGACAGTAGTGCAACGTGATAACTCAACCATGCTTGAATGCAGCATGCGTACGTTTTGTTCTTGGCGCTTACGAATGTAAATTTGAGAGAAGAGTGAACCAAACGAGTCCAACATCTGTTTTTGATATGCCGTTATCGGCTTACGATGAATAAAGTTATCTAGCGCGAACCACCCAAACGGTTCATTGCCATCGCGTAAAATCAACATCGCATTCCAGCCCTGCCCGATGACCTTGCCTGCTGTGTATATTGGCGCGTCTTCTACAATAACTAAGTTGCTCTCGAGGCTAGATAACGCGGTGATATACTCCTCGCTAAGTTGGTGTAAATCGTATTGTGTGTGAAATTCATCAATCGTAATTCCTGACTCATCCGTACCGTATGTACCACTGAAGCTGCGCTTTTTCATATCGAGAAGCATCAGTGTAGAGCGATCAAACCCAAGTCGTTCACGTAACGCTTCGACGGCTTTGTAGTACAAGTCCTTTAAAGAATCAGGGTTAGAGATTTCGAGTGCAACTTGCTGAACTAACTTCATATTTTCGATAAAGCGCTCGCGTTGGCTAATCTCATCAACATATTGCGCTTCACGAATATCTCTGTGCCTGATCTCTTTCGAGGCATTTTTTTCAGCACGAATACATTGCCAACGCGCCGCTGCGAGCTGCATTGCGTCGTAACTTTCTTCATAGATATTATGTGCTGTGCGAGCATGTACAGATTGAATCAGTAGGTAGGTACGTTTGATAGGCGTGTTGTCGAGCATCATGATGTAACTATCACCGCCTAAATCTCGGGTGTGATTCCAGTTACAAGTGTTGATCGCCAGAGGTATGATGCTTTCAGAGGTGTCAAACTGACTTGCCCACTCCCAGAATGTCTCAGGATAGTTTTGGGTTGGGTAAAGCTCTCCGCGAGAGAAGCTCATCGAATGACGAGGGTTAATTGAAGGATCTTCAAAAATAGCGAGGGCTTGAGGGGAGAACAGACTCTCTAAATGATCAAAGATTGCCTCCGCTAGCAACCGATGGTCCCTCGTTGAAGACACTTTTCTTGTAAAACTTCTTAAACTCACCCTACCAACCTAATCTACTTTTTTATCCTCGATAAAAAACTACTTAGGCCATGATATGCAATCAATACGTTCAAATTTGAGCTGTTAAGTCATTCGCAAAATTATCAGACTTAGTGTTACATTCGAGAGCTCTTCAGCACTTTTAAAGCCATGTTTCACATAAGTTACATGCTTTATAAACTGGGGAGGAAAGTTGTACTTATTTACAAGATTTTTGTGTTGGTAGATGTTTTAAGCCTACGACTTAAAAAGAAAAAGGCCCCTCATCAAGAGGGGCAAAGTTACCATCGCTTATAGTTATTTAGTTATGCTTGTAAATACGGTGGATTAACCGAAATCACCATTTACGTAGCCTTGAGTACGGTCGTCTTGAGGGTTGCTAAAGATCACTTGCGTATCGTTGTGCTCAACCAGTTCACCCATTAGGAAAAACGCAGTGCGGTCAGAGATACGACGCGCCTGTTGCATTGAGTGAGTCACGATAACGATGGTGTAGTTCTTCTTTAGCTCTTCCATCAGTTCTTCGATTTTGTGTGTCGCAATTGGGTCAAGTGCCGACGTTGGCTCATCCATCAGAATCACATCCGGCTCCATCGCGATTGTACGTGCAATACATAAACGTTGCTGCTGACCACCAGAAAGACCGAATGCGTGTGATTTAAGGCGATCTTTCACCTCATCCCAAAGTGCAGCACCGCGCAGCGAACGCTCTACCACTTCATCAATTGTCTTTTTGTCTTTGATACCTTGAGCACGTAAGCCGTAAGCCACGTTCTCGTAAATGCTCATCGGGAATGGGTTTGGCTTTTGGAATACCATGCCGACTTTGATGCGAAGGTCAGCAACATCAATGTTGCCGTAAATATCTTCGCCGTCCATCGCCAATTTACCTGTAATTTTCACGCCTTCGATTAGATCATTCATTCGGTTCAAACAGCGTAGAAGCGTTGATTTTCCGCAACCTGACGGGCCGATAAGTGCAGTTACTTGGCGAACTGGAATTGGTAAGTTGATCGATTTCAGTGCTTGGTTGTCACCGTAGAATAGGCCTAGGTTTTCAATATCAAATTTGTTCATTGTCTTAATCTCTTAATTCTTGAATTCGTGTCTTTTAACGTGCGTTCTTAATTAGTGTTGTTAGTAAGTTGCGGTGTTAAAACGTCTAGCAATCAGTTTCGTTACCATGTTGATCAAGAGAACAACTACGATAAGCACTGTTGCCGTACCGTAAGCCTGATTCCATTCTTCAACGGTAAACAGTTCGGTAGTCAGTTTGTATAGGTGAACGGTTAGCGTACGACCTGAATCCAATAAAGAGTCCGGAATACGTGCAACCATACCTGCTGTCAGGAATACTGGAGCAGACTCACCAATGACACGACCAATACTTAGAATGACCGAGGTTAAGATACCTGGCATTGCACTCGGAAGAATCAAACGCCAGATAGTGTAAATCTTAGAAGCACCGAGGCCATAAGAGCCTTCACAGTAAGTTTGTGGCACTGCCATCAGCGCTTCTTCCGTTGTACGGATGATCACTGGCAGGATTAGGATACTTAGCGTCAATGCACCCGACAGAATCGAGAAGCCAAGGCCAAGAATCGCCACGAAGAAAGTCATACCAAACAGGCCGAAAATGATCGACGGGATACCCGCCAATGACTCGGTACAGAATCGGATGATTTTCACCAAACGACTGCCCACTTTCGCGTATTCGGTCAAGTAGATTGCCGTCATGATACCGAGTGGCGCTGCCACTGCGATAGAAGCGATAACCATGTAAATGGTCGCCACAATCATTGGGAAGATACCATGCTCTTCACCTGTACGCGTATAGTTATCAGTAATGAAGTTCCAATCTACGTGTTGTAGACCGTTTGATAGGATGTACCAGATAATCCAGAACAAAAAACCTACCGTTAGTGCTGCCGAGATCCAGACAAATGCGTTAAAGACATTATCTTTGAACTGGCGTGCTTTTTTCAGTTTTGCGCGATCCATAATAGTCACCTTTAACGAGCGATTACTTCGCTTTTTCTCGGTTTAGGTACAGTAGTACAGCGTTCAACGACATGATGAAGACCAGAAGTACTACACCTGTAGCGTAAAGTGCGTTCGCGTGAACACCACTTGCGTAAGACATTTCAATAGCGATGTTTGCAGTTAGTGTACGAGCCGAATCCAAGATGCCTTCTGGCATTGCCGGCGCGTTACCCATAACCATGATAATCGCCATGGTCTCACCCAACGCACGACCGATACCCAGTATCACACCTGTCATGATGCCTGAGCGAGCCGCTGGAACGAGCAACTTAAAGATGGTGTAGATTTTCGATGCGCCCAGTGCCAAAGAACCTTCTTTATAAGTACGAGGGACAGCGCGAATAGACGTTTCAGAAACCGTAATTACTGTTGGTAGAATCATCACACCAAGAACAATAATACCGGCCAAGATAGTGTTACCTGCAGGTACATCAAATACTTTCTGAATCAATGGAACGATAATAACCAGACCGAAGAAACCGTAGACCACTGAAGGAATACCGGCTAGCAGCTCAACCGCTGGACGGATGATGTCTGCTAATCGCTTTGGTGCGATTTCAGCGATAAAAATGGCGGTCAGAACACCAATTGGAACCCCAACAATGACAGCACCAGCCGTCGATACGATAGATGCCACAATCATGGTGGCGACACCGTAAAGCGCAGGTGGTAACCAGTTTTGTCCTAAGACAATGCCCGATACGCCTGCTTCTTGGAATGCCGGAATACTCTCTCGAACGATGAAGTATGCAATAACGGCCAATGAAACAATGCCGATTACGGCACTCGTTAGGAACAAGCCGTGGAAGATGCGCTCTTTCCAGTCTACACGACGCTTCTCGCGTAGGCCTGACTTGCTGATAGCTCTAGCGTCAGTATTCATAAGCTTTTCACTATTTGTTGCGATGGTCATTTAAAAATCTCACGGTTCTGGGCAATGCCGTTGAACACAATGGATAGAAAAGGCTCAGCCCGAAACGTTGGGCTGAGCAAACTTTAGAGTCCCGATGGGATTAGTTAACTGAGATGTAACCTTTTTGGTCAACTAGCGCTTGCGCTTCATCAGTTAGCATCCAGTCTAGGAATTTTTGCGTTTCTGTTGATGGCTTGCCTTCTTTGTAAAGAACAAGGAATGGACGCGCTACTTTGTAAGAACCGTTTTTAACGTTAGCTACCGTTGCATCAACGCCGTCGATTGCTAGCGCATTAACAGTGTTGTCTACAGTACCAAGAGAAATGTAGCCGATTGCGTATGGGTTAGATGCAACCATTGTTTTCAGTGCGCCGTTACCGTTTGCAACTTGAGCACGTTGAGAGATAGCTGATACCTTCTTACCAGAAATCTTCATTTTTAGAGACATGATGTCTTCAAATGCGCCACGAGTACCAGAAGCTGTGTCACGAGTAATGGCTACGATTGGCTTGTCTGCACCACCGACTTCTTTCCAGTTTGATACTTCGCCTTTGTAGATTGCAGTCACTTGCTCGGCTGTTAGACCTGGCAGTTTGTTTTGTGGGTTGACAACCACTGCGATACCATCACGAGCAACCACTTCTTCGATTAGTGTTGATTCTTTTTCAGAGTCTTTTAGATTACGAGAAGACATACCAAGGTCTGCTGAACCATTTTTCGCTGCTTTTACACCAGCTGAAGAACCAGGACCTTGAACTTCGATAAATACGTTAGGGTTCTTCTTCATGTACGTTTCAGAGAAAACTTCCATCAGTGGAGTTACGCTGCTAGAACCCACTGCAGAGATAGTTTCTTTAGCAGAAACAGGAGTCACTGCCATTGCGCCTAGAAGTGCGATTGCACCGATTACTGTCTTTTTCATCACAATTTCCTTAAGTGGCTTTATTGCCGTTGTGTTTCACTTGAACGGTGCTCACTTTAGAATTTGAATATGACAGTTGTGTTTCACTTAGTTGAACCCTCTATGACACGTTGTCATTTCTAACTATTAATTCCGCGACTTATCCCTCTCTCAATTTGAACGTAACGTTTTTATAAGTTGCCTCATGTTCAAGATGATAACCCCATCGATTTTGGTACATTTCATAACAATTAGATATGAGTAACTCATTGATTTGGCAAATATAACAATTAAAATCGAAATGCTTATTTATAAAAAAGATAATAATTAAACCGATAGAGGGTCAATCTCATGCGTCAATTTCTTAGTACGCTTTCTATTAAACTTCAGGTTTTTCTGCCTGTTCTATTCACAGTTATATTACTCATCATTGGACTGAGTGTCGGAATCGGTAAACTCGATCAAGCATTCAATAAGGTTTCGGCTTCCACCCATAAGCTAATCATTCACAAAGAGGAACTTAGCGGCATCGTAGACAACACTTACGCCATGCGCATCAAAGCCATTTATAGTCTATTTAGAGCCGAAGATGTTCAGTCTCTCAACCAAGAGCTTTCTGAGCGACAAAACAAAAACCGCGATTTTCTTAACTCCATCGACAATCTCCCTGGCGTTCAAAATGAAGTCAATGCTATGCGTAAGGCCATGAATCACTATGTTGATTTCACTCGCGTTACCATGACACCTCTGCTCACCACTAAACACTCTTCTGATTACACCACCTCTGATTTCAATCAAAAGTACGAATCTACAATGGCTGAGTATCGATTAGCTGGCGAAGCGATGATCAACGCCATCGACAAACTATCTAAACAATTGAATCAAATCGTCACCGATGAAGTCGAAACGAATGGCGAACAACATTCAACCACGCTAACTTACAGCGCCGTCTCGCTTGCGGTGATCTTGAGTGCCGCTTCACTTATTAGTTGGGTACTCGCCAGCTACATCGTTGCGCCGATTCGTAACCTTCAAGTAACGATGCAGGAAGTCGCGAAGGGAAACCTACTAGTTAAGGCCGAAGCCATCGGGAAAAACGAAGTGTCTCAGCTGGCTCGAGATGTAAACCAGACCATAGAAAAACTGCGTGAAACTGTAAGCGCATTGGTTCGCATTAGTGAAGATGTGGCATCAGCATCAACCGAGTTAGCAACTGTTATGACTCAAAGCAGCGTCAACTCGGATCAAGAAAAGCAAGAAGTTGAGCAAGTAGCCTCGGCGATCAATCAGCTAGAGTCGACCGCAGCTGGAGTATCGACCAATGCACAAGAAGCCGATAGTGCATCAAATCAAGCACGTACGTTAACCTCACAAAGTATAAGCATGTTTGGGGAAAGCACTCGCGCAAGTGAAAAGATGGCGGAACAACTTAACGAAGCCGCTGCCGTCGTAACTTCGCTAAAAGATCAATCAGAACACATTGGTCGCGTGATCGAAGTGATTGAAGGTATTTCTGAGCAAACGAATCTACTTGCACTGAATGCAGCGATTGAAGCTGCACGAGCGGGCGAAAGTGGCAGAGGCTTTGCGGTAGTGGCCGATGAAGTACGTATGCTGGCAGCGCGAACTCAGGAGTCCACCAAAGAGATCCAAACCGTTATAGAAGAGCTACAGCAACAATCTGGTCACGCAAATGAAAGTATGCATTTCAGCTTAGCGATGTTGTCAGACAACCAAGCTCTGACACAAGAAGTTAGCCAATCACTTGCTAATATCAGTAATGCTATCGCCGATCTGAACTCAATCAACACTCAAGTTGCGACCGCATCAGAAGAGCAGAAGCAGGTCACGGCTGATATCAACAACAACTTAACGAACATCTATGAACTAGTGAGCCAGAACGTCACTGGTATCACTCAATCAGCCGCGGCAGCGCAAGAGTTGTCTGGTTTAGCAGAAAACCAAAAACATCAGCTTAAGCAGTTCCAAGTTTAAATTCTCTGCTCAACACGATAAGTTCCAAAGGTTAGAAAAGAAAAAGCTCCGCACTGGCGGAGCTTATTTTAAAGGCAAAGCTATCAACCCTTATTAACGTAATAATTATTATTCATCTGTCACTAACAAGAGAGAACTTTTGAAACTTGAGTTTAACGGATCTCTATTGAAAACCTCACCATTAGTCGTATCAAAAGTTGCAACATGCTTACCGTCGCCATTAGGTGTGTTGCTCCAGACATAACGCCCTAGAACATCATCTCCATCTGTCAGACTATAGCCGCTAGCAAACCCTGTACTATTTATGGCTGGGCTGTGGCAAGCTCGCTCAGTTAGAGATACTAGCTCTTTGATATTTGCTAGTCGCCAATTTTTTTTGTCAGCAAAATTGTGAAGAGGATGGTTGCCGTCCTTATTACGAATTTGTTTGGCTGTGGAGAGAGCGAGTTGCCATGACATTGTAGATCGCGTCCCCTGGCATTCTTGGTTTCCTACATTCCATGTCATACCAACTGGACAGCGCATCCATGTTAGACCTGTTTTCAGGTCAGTTACGGTACCGCTCTCAGAATATGTATAACGCGTGTTAGGTGCCGTTTTAGCAAAGTCAGTAGAACACTCTTGTGCAGCTATTGCAGTTTGAGAAGCCAAAGTAAGAGATAGTACAGTTATTAATTTCTTCATCTTATTGCCCCTTAACTGCGACTAGACGGATTGGGAATTGGTAAGAATCATCGGCACCCGCACTTGTGTTGCTTGATCGAATCTCGACGTATGAAATAGTGCCTCTATCTTTGCCCCGGGAGACAATCGCAGGGAAATAAATCTCGCCATCAATAAGTTGTGATGATGCATTCGTAAACTTAAAGTCGCTATGCCAAAACGCACCATATCCTAAATAAGGGCTACCTATGGTTTGCTGTGGAAAGTATTTAACATTAAAACCATAGACGTTGTATTTTGCATATTCATCGTTCGGAGCAAACAGTGTTTGTTCACCAAAGTCTAGTAAGTCATAAGTCTCACGGTAAGTAGGCAAGCGCCAACCAGTGATTCCACATAACGATTGTTTGTTTATGTACTCAACATATTGGCTAGTGGTACAAACTTCATCACCAGCGTCTTTACAACCTGCAAGCTCTACATCTTTGCTAAATGGCTTAAATGCTTCAGACTCAAACGCAAACAGGCGATCTTTAAATTGAACCGAGCTCGCATCCGCACTCTTATTTTCCCAAACAAGACCAGTACGTTCGTCCATAGTACAAGCCCACTCAGTCGCATCTGCAGCTAAAGCTGCACCTTGTGAATCTAGCTTAACGAACTTAAAGCCAGCGCCTGTCGACGTTTGCTTGTCCTCTTTGTCGAAGCCGTATTCCGCATCTTGACCAGGGTAAGACGCTTGAACCTCTGCTACGTCTGCTGCTCCTTCAGCAAAATAAAGAACGGCGCCCGTATCGTTACTACCAACCGTTTGTTCAGCAACCGCTACAATTTCTTCAGCAAATGCACTTACTTCCGCTTCAGACAGAAGATCAGAGGCCAATGATTTACCCTGGAAGCTAAGGCTTTGAGCAAGCAGCGCTACGCCTTGGGTCATTTGTTGTGGCTGCATCGCAGCTAATAGCACAACCGTGTTTTGCTCTAGCTTGTCTAGCTCGCTAGCTTCTGCGTTAGACATCACCGTACCAGAAAGAGAAACGCCGGCATCGGCGAGTTGCGCTTTCACAATCTCTTCAGCTTGAGCAACGGTTTTACCGTCAATTACAAGACCCGCGAGCAACGTTGTTACACCATTGACCGTGTTACCCGTTGCTAAATTTTGACCCGGAGCCGCAAGACGCAACGTTTGGTTTGAACCTTGATCAACTTGAGCAAGAATGGTGCTGGTTAGTACGTTTTTGTCGCTTGAAGTCAGGCTAAATTTACCGGCATTATCCGTTTTAGCACTCGGTTCAGTGGAATCACAAACGTAGTTTTGGTTTAAATCGATACATACTGGCGTATCAAGAAGTGTACCTGCAGAAACGATGGTGCCAGCTACATCATAGGTCGGTGCCGACGTGTCACCACCAGAACCTCCGCCACAGCCAGCAAGGGCTAGTGACATAGCAACGAAAGAATATTGAAACTTCATAGATTTTATCTTCTTTTGATTTTAATTAACGAGAGCGAATCACTCTCACCATTGAAAGCAGGAAAAGTCCTAACAAGGTCCAAGGCGAACCACTGCCACCTGAACCACCGCCACTGCTTTCTTTAGTGGTATCAGCACTACACTGATACTGAGCAAAGTGACTCACACCCCACTCTTTCAACACCCCAGAGTTCCCTGACACGCGGTCAGACACTTCGAGACGCCAAGTACCCCAACTCGGTTGACCGACAAGTGCTTGTAACTCCTCGTCATACTGAGCGGTGAAGTAACCTTTAAATCCTTTGGTATTGCTTGATTGATGGCTAAGTAGCACGACCGATTTGCCTTGTGGAGACACTAGCGTCACTTGCAGATCTTGCAGTGAGTCATGTTCGATGTTCAGGTAAACCGCAAACGAATCATCAATCGTGCGTGACTTGTCCGATAGCGTCTGAGAGAACAGTCTGTCGCCCTGTTCCGGCAAAGCGGAGTTCACTGGTTGAGGCTGGATATCGAGCTCTGGCGTACCATTAACCAGCACCACCTTTTCACTCCACTGGTGAGTCTTTAGGCCTTCAGAAAATTGATAATCCAATGAAATAGAGGAATCGAATTGCGTGCCACATGTTAGACCGCTTGGTAACGCCACCTTCATTGAGGTCGAGTCAGAAAGCGTTTCATCAAAATCGAAAACAGATGCGTTGTTTAGCTGCCATTGCCCTTTGATGCTCGCTTCACGGCCAGTTTGGCTCAGGCTCAAACCAACGTCTTGACCTTGTGCGATGTATCGAGCGTCATAGCGAACACGAAGAGGCGCTTTAAGTAAGTTGTGTCTGTTGAAGCTGTCCGTCAGGAATTGGGCGTAGTCTTTATTTGGGAACAAGATGTTTGCGGCAAACACGGTCGACTCCGCCAGATCATGCATTTTCACGCCACGACCAATGCCGTACATGCCTTCAAGAACAATGGCGTCAAACTCGCGGAACACCCTATCGGTATCATCACCGTATCGTTCAACCGATGCTTTAAGCGCTTGAAACAGCGGCGTTGACCATAGCTCGTCACCTAGTTCACCGCCCACACTGACGTGCGCTGGATACTCTGAGCTTTCGAAGTAACGTGCTCTTTGGTTCCATAAGCTACGAGTTGTTTTGCGTGTTCCGAACACACCGTCCCAGTTGAACACCGTATCTAGCTCGAACTCTTGACCACGACGCGAAGCATCCAAATATTGAATGCGGTAGCTCGCGCTGCCCGCCCAGTAATCAGCAAAACCCTCTGCGATAGCACCAGTGTGACCGTACGCCCAATCCGGTACGATTTGGTAATGAATGCCATGCCCAAGCTCGTGTATCACCACATCAGCATCAACTGCATCCAGAGAAACACCACCGACACCTAGCATGAGTGCTTTCGGACCGTAATAGTAAGTAGAGTTATCTTTTGATAAACCGCGAGCGTCAAAACGAAGCGGTTCGTCAAACAAGTCGTAAGTCAGGCTTGTCAGATATTGGATCGAGCTATCAAGATGATAAAAAGCCATCAACTGTGGGAACGCATTGTCACCAAACTCGGTGCTTTGCATCTCATCAACACTGTCAAACGCTTGAACTCCTTCTGCGCTGAGAAAGTCCAACGTATCAAGCACAGGTGCTTCACCAGGTGCTGGGGCTGCAAATAAACCCGTCGCATCCACTTGCTTTAATCTTGGGTTAGAGAGATAGAACTTACCTCCCGACTTTAAAACCTCAATCGACTTGGTGACGTACTCGATCGGCTGAGGGTAATCGGACAGTGCTGACCACGTCGATTCTGGTGCCGCTTGCTGTTGCATGGTGCGAAGATCTGGGTTGAATAAAGAAACCTCAACATCAACCAGACTTCCAGAGCTCAGAGCAGGTGGCTCTTGTGCTTGCAGTTGGCGAGGCGATTCCAATTCCATTGCAACCGTTGGTTTACCGTTGCGAATGATCGTATCTTCAAGGCTCTTAAACACTCGCACAACGTGATGATTTTTATCGGTTGTTACTACTAGGGCACGCTGTGCTTGATATTCACCGTTTACCCAAACATCAAAATTGTAATGCTCACCAAGCTGAGACTGGGTTTTGTAACGGAACTTAAACTCGCCCGTTTCTGAGTAGTGGCTGTCTAGATAAGTTTTCGCTTGCGCTTCATTCGTTACCACAGAGTCCGTTGCGGGATAATCCCACTCTGCAGCCTGCGCCGCAGGGGTACAAGCAATAAGTAGTGAAAACGCCAATGGTTTTAGCTTCATGATTTCGTCCTAGAATTCGTATTTTGCATTTAGCGTGAAGTAGCGCCCAGGCTCAGTTGAGTAACGCTTACTTTCCTCAGCGATACCCGCTACGTCCTGGTATCGGATGTACTCTTTGTCGAACAAGTTGACGATGTTTGCGCTAACACGAAGGTCTTTGGAAACGTAGTAAGTTGCGCCAAGATCAAACGTATTCCACGCGCTTGTCTGAGCACACTCTGTCGCTAGACCAAGCGTGGTCTGGCATTTAGGAACGCGATCCATGGCAGCGGCCCAGTTCCAAGCCACGTAAGCGTTGAAGTCTTGGTTGGCGTATTTCAGTTGAGCGTTACCTTCGAATGGCGTAATGCTTCGAACGTATTCGCCTTCCGCGTCTTTGCCATCTACGTAGCCAAACTTAGTGCTGATATCCCATTGTTTGGTGAGCGCGTAACCCGCAGAAAGCTCTGCGCCATAAGTCTCTACGCCATCAAGGTTTTGGTACTGTTTGATGTAATTACCAGTGCTTGAATCAAAGCCTGTGGTCACAACATCGATGAAGTTTTCAAACTTGTTGTAGAACACAGACGCATAGACATACGCACGACCGTTATCGAACTTGTTACCGATTTCAAATGAGTCGGAAGTTTCAGCTTCTAGATCCATGTTTGGTGCAATGACAAACGGCGTGAGCGGCACAAAGTCGTGGCTTACGAAGCCATACGCTTTATCGTATTCCGGAGCACGGTAACCATGGTTATAAGATACATAAGCAATGTTGTTGGCAAACATTTCACGAGAAACCGAAAGACTTGGAGATACCTCTGAGCTATCCATGTCTTTTAATGGGAAGCCGCCCACTTCACCCGCACCGTCTGGCGTGAGACGGTGCGCATCAAAGCGTAGGCCACCTGTGATGGTCCATTTATCCAGTTCCACCATGTCTCGAACGTACAAACCAATGTTATAAGCACGAGCAGGAGCGAAAGGTTGTTTGGTCGAAGGTGTTACTCCGTTCCAATCAATCTTGGAGTCGCTATCTGTGCGTTCGTAATAGTCTGTAGAAAGCTCAACACCGTAAGCCAATTGGTGCTCAGCATTTGCTGCATAAATCGTATTGGTGAAATCGCCACGGAAGCCAATTGTTTCGTCAATGAAGGTTTTGTGTTCCAGCTCGCGACGCTTGGTGATCAAACCATTGTGATCCACTTGGCGCATTAAACGGTTGGTGTCTTCCACCACTTCGGTGTGACGCCAGTAAACTTTGGTATCCAACTCTTCGAACCAAGTTGGATTAATCGGAGTCACCTCTGCACCAATATAAGCGCTGTACTCTTCTGTGGTTTCATCCTCAGCAAAGTCTTCAATATGCCAAATTCCATCAGGTTGAATGGACGGTGAACCCTCCAAACGCTCTTGGTTCTGGGTGTAGAGTTCCGCTTTGGCTTTCAACATCACCTCTTCATTGAAAAAGTGGTTGATCGTATAAGCACCGCTGTAACCATCGAGATCGCGGTTATACAAATCTTCATCAAAGTTACGTGTCTCTTGTCCTTGCCAGTATGAAACGTTAAACAAACTCTCTGTGTCACCGGAACGGAAAGCTAGATTACTCGTGCCTTTGTACTTGTTGCTGATATCGGTGTAAGTACCGGAAACATCGGTGTAGAAGTCTTTGTCTTTTAAGAAATCACCCGGCTGACTGGATTCTAAAATCACCACACCGCCGATCGCGCCAGAGCCATGCACCGAAGAACTTGCCCCTTTAATGATTTGCAGCGATTCAAAATTGGATAAATCAAAAGTATCTCGCCCAACTGCATCATTAATGTCATTCGCACCGAAGCCATCCGCAGAACGAATGCCATCACGAACGATCATAATGCGGTTACCCGTCATACCACGGATGGTAATGTTTTGCGGACGTCCTGCACCGCCCGTCACGCTTACACCAGGTTCGTTACGCAGCACGTCATATAGCTCGGTCTCGCCTCTTTCTTCGATTTGCTCGTTTGTGATAACCGCGACACTACCTGCCACTTTTGACAATGGCTGATCGATTTTATTGGCGGTTACCACCACCTCTTCCATTGAGAAAACCTTAGATTCGGCGTGCACTTGACTGGCAGCAAGTACCAAAAGTACTGTCGCTGACACTGGGGTAAGCTTCATTTACTGCTCCGCTTTAGATGTTTTAATGAGTGATAGTAGAAATGCGTATTCTTTTGCTTGTTGTTCTTGCGCTTGTCGCGGGTCCATTTGGTGGCCCGAATTAAAATTAGTTTGCAACAAGTACGGCCCGTTGCGCTCACTTAACGCTGAAACTTTAGCGAGATACTTTGCGCCTTCCCAATATGGCACGCGCTGATCGATTAAACCGACTTGAACCAACATGGGTGGGTAAGCGTTTTTATGGATATTGAGAATCGGATCGTACGCCTTCATTAACGCCAATTGTTCAGGTTTGGTTGGGTTACCCCATTCGCCATACTGCTGTGTGGTAAGCGGAAGTGAGGTATCCGTCATACTTGCAACCACATCAACAAAAGGCACTTTAAGTACGACACCTGAAAACAATTTAGGATCTTGATTAACCGCTCCGGCCACCAACGTGCCACCAGCACTAGAACCGATGGCGAAAACCTCTCTATTACCACGTTCGAATGTTTGCAGCGCCTTCGCGGCCGCGACAAAATCACCAATAGAATTGGCTTTTCGCACACCACGGCCTTGCTCGTGCCATTCATCGCCAAAGTACCCACCGCCACGGACATGGGCGATAGCGTAAATCACACCTTGGTCGAGTAAACTGATAACCTGAGGCATAAAGTACGGTTTCATCGTAAAACCATACGCGCCGTAACCGTAAATCATCACAGGAGATTGTGGGTGCAATTTGTCTTTGCGATACGCCAAAGAGACCGGGACAGAAACGCCGTCGTGCTTAATAAAAATACGTTGGGATACATAACGCTGACTATCAAAGTCTTGGTAAGCATCTTGAGAGTACAAGGATTTATTCAGCGTTTTTACATCGAACTCTTCCCACTGAGGAGGCGTAGTCATCGACATGCTTCGGATACGAATCTTGTTTGATTCAAAATCGCCCAACGTGCTTAGCCAAGCGACATTACCATCGTGTTCCAATGGCAGTATCACTTTTTCCTGCCCTTGGTAAGAATACACCGTCAAAGTCGACACATTGTTTGGCTTGCTAAGTGCCACAACTCCTGCATCATAAAGGTAGAACTGTTCAAGCGGCTCACGAGGATTGGTGAAGCGTTGCCATGTTGCGCCAAGCGGTGCGAGTTCGACTTGGTAAAGGGCGAGCTTTCCTTCAAGGTTGCTTTTCAGATAAATGTAACCTTTCGCCACATCCGCGTAATATTCCACACCCACTTCAGGCTTTCGCAATGAATCGGAGACAGTGCCCGTTTCTAGGTCGACAAGCTTCTGCTCTGTTGTTGACTCGTTGTTGCTTTGCAGCACAGCATAACGGCTATCTGCCGCACGATAGAAAGAAAGTAACCAATCTGACTTGGGTTCATTCCATAGGACTGTTTTTGCCAAAGATTCAGTGGAGATACGTAAGATCTGATGAGGTCGCTGAGTGCGCTTTTCCTTTGCAACGAGGAATGCCACTTTCCCGTTAGGTGATAACAATACGCCACTATCGACGTGCGTCGCCAGTTCCGTAGATTGGCCGGAGAGTAAATCAACAACCACGGCGCGATATTGTTCGCTGCCGTCGATATCTTCAGTGAAAAGTAATGTGTCACCATTCACTTGCCATTGACCAAGTTGGTAGTACTGATGCGCAGATTGTCGTTCATCGAAATCGAACACCACGTTTTCTGGTGCATGTTGACTCGCACGGGATAACAGTAAGTAACGACCATCGCGACGCGTTAGCGTCCACTCTCTTCCACTAATGATCGACCATGGCTTATCACCTTTGTCTGCCACCATGGTACCCCACTGTGTGAGTAGGTTTTTTGTCAACGTCTGATAACTTTTTTGGTGCTGTTCAGTTTTGTGGTTTTGTTCTGTTAGGTAGGTAAGAACTCGCTCATCTTTACGAGCATCATCTCGAAGCCAGTTGAAATCATCAGCAGCAAAGACAGAACTAGAGGTAATTATGAGCCCTAAAAAAACATGAGTAAATTTCATATAGAGAGCGAATTCATTTATAGGATTAATACAATGGCGCGTATTCTGCCCTTAAATAAAAATGAGATCAATTATCATTTTCATAATCATGTGAGATTTTTATCTAGTGTGTGAGGAAAAACGTTTGCTTTGACCGAGGTTATAAAACTTAATAACTTCCTAAATTAGCGTTCTATGCTGTTTATATACAACCAGACAAATATAAAGGCTGACAAACGAGTGAGTATGGAAAGACGCTATTTCACCTAGCGACAGACATAAAAAATCCGAGTGCGAACACTCGGATTTTTAAGAACTAAAATCAATGGGAAACTACAGCAGCTTTTACTCTTCAGAGCTCGGTGCCGCTGGTTTTTTCTTAGGGATGAAGACATCATCACCCACAGATACGTTTTTGTAGAAGCTCTTGTCACGCTTAGCTGGTTTTTTCGCCGACTTTTTCGCTTGAGGGCGAGCTTTCTTTGCGGTCGCTTTCTTATTGCGGAAATCTGGTTTAGGTGGCTTAAGGCCTTTAAACTTACCTTTCAAATCTTCGAACACTGAAAACTCAAGATCTTGTTGTAGGTATGCTTCTACACGTTTAAAGCTATCCCAGTCTTTTGGACCAACAAGAGAGATTGCATCCCCTTTGTTTCCAGCACGACCAGTACGACCAACTCGGTGTACGTATTCTTCGGTATGCTTTGGCATATCGAAGTTGATGACGTGTGTCACAGTTGCAATATCCAAACCGCGGGAAGCAACATCAGTCGTTACAAGGATCTTAAATACTGCGCGCTCAAACTGACTCATAATGGTGTTACGTTGAGTCTGGTTCAAGTTACCACTCAGTGCTACAGCCTTCAGTTTCTTTTCGTTTAGCTTTTCTGTTAGTCGCTCAGTATCATCACGCGTTGCCGTAAAGATAATAACTTGACGATATTCAGCCTCAGAAAGAACACGATCTAAAATTGCCTCTTTATGATCCAGGTGATCACACAAGTAAAATTTTTGCGTAATATCTTTATGTTCTTCGTTAGAAACGCCGATAGCAATACGCTTTGGCGCATTGAGCATTTCAGCCGCGATTTCATTGACGTCTGCATGATCTAATGTCGCAGAGAACATCAACGTTTGACGACGACGATGCTTGGCTGCTTTATGAATGCGACGAAGCTCTGGTGCAAAGCCCAAATCCAACATACGGTCTGCTTCGTCAAGAATCAGCGTTTCCAAACCATCCAGATAAAGCGAACGATGATCTAAGTGATCAGCCAAACGTCCTGGTGTCGCCACGATAAATTTCGGGTAACGACGCAGAGCTTTTACCTGATCGTTAAAGTTCTCACCACCCAAAATCAGTGCTGCTTCATAAGATAGGCCAGCTAGCATAGAACGAAGCTCACCATATACTTGTTTCGCTAACTCACGAGTAGGAGCAAGGATAACCGCGCGAGGGTCTTTCGCAGAAAACGATTTTGTCTTTAAAGACTTATGAAGCATTGGCAATACAAACGCCAAAGTCTTGCCCGAACCCGTTTTCGAAGATGCCAATAGATCCTTGCCTGCAATCGCAACAGGAATCGCCTGCTGCTGAATGTCAGTCGCTTTTTTAAAATCGTAGTGTTTTAGGTTCTTCAACAATCGGTTGTCTAGGCCTAGATCTTTAAATTGCAAAGTATTCTCCAATAAATCAGTCAGCGTCTGAGCGCTCTGTAGTGTCGTTTCCGCTCTAACGCAGCAAAAAAATAAAGCTCGGTATAATACCGCAAATCATAGGAGTATAGATAGAGATCACACAAACTAATTCCCTGTGGTGAAGGTAAAACATCATTTGTGGCTCAGTTCAGAGTAAACCCTAGCCTTTTTGATATGCATCTGAACGTGAAGTTCAGTGAAAGGCCTTTCAGATATGTCTTCTATCCATCAACAAAACGACTTAAATAGCAGTTATTTGGGCCAATAAACTTTCATTTGTGTCAATATCGTCTAAATTATTGATATCAGGAACGTGGCAAATACACCTGCTATGAAAACTGTTGTGAGAACGAAATAAAGGATAGGTAGTTAAACTTTGTTAAGTTCAGGTAAAAGTTGACGTCAGGTACTCCATGAAATTCTTGGGTTTTTTTGACTTTTGCTACATCATGTACTGATAAAATGTAACCACATTTAACCTCGCTACTGTATAAAATAATAGTTAGTGGCGAGACTTTCACTATAAGCAAGGAGTTCTTATATGAACAAAACGTTGATCGCAGCTGCAGCAACTTCAGTACTTCTACTAGCCGGTTGTGCTTCTTCTGATGACGCAGCAACAGCAAATGCAGCAAAATTAGACGAACTAAGCAACCAAGTTAGCCAACTAAGCCAAGACGTACAAGCTCTTCAATCTGACGTTCAAAAATCAGGCGCAGCAGCAATGGCTGCTCAAGAAGAAGCTGAGCGTGCTAACGAGCGTATCGATAACATCGCTCAGTCTTACACTAAGTAAGATTTAATACCGCGTCTTAACGCCCGTTAAGGCGCGGTTATTTCGATAGGAACCCCATTCTGTGCAGCGATTGCTGCTTTAGCCTTCACGTTTTTCATACCGAATTCATCCAGCCACCACTTTAACTCTTTCGGCACTTTCAGTTCATCTTTCTCGCCATTACTACGAGTCAAAGGCTCATGTGCTTCTAAGAACACACTTCTGTCAGGTTCAAGTGTCATTTTGATAGGCTGATTAATGATGTTAACGTCTTCGCCGTTACGAACCTTGTCAAATAACCACTCAATGTCACTTGGGTCCATACGAATACAACCCGCGCTGACTCGCATACCAATCCCAAAGTCCTTGTTGGTACCATGAATTAGGTATTCGCCATTCCCGTAAGCTAAACGCAATGCAAACATACCAAGTGGATTATCAGGCCCCGCAGGAACAACGGCTGGTAGATCAATGCTCTTTGCTTTGTACTCGGCACGAATAGAGGCTGGAGGAGTCCATGTAGGGTTCGGTCGTTTTTGGCTGATACGCGTTGTCATTACTGGAGTATCGCGCCCTATTCGGCCAATTCCGACAGGAAATACATGGACAATATCCTCTCCTTTCGGAAAGTAATACAAGCGCAGCTCGGCTAGATTAATAACGATACCTTTATAAGGTACGTCTGGGAGGATTAGCTGTGTCGGAATAGTAAGAACATGCCCCTCTTCTGGTAAGAAGGGATCCACGCCTTTGTTTGCGGCCATTAAACCTAGCATACCCACATCGTAGAGCTTAGCGATATTTGCCATGGTTTCGCCTTCTTGCACGACGTGGTTTTCAAGGCGACCAATTAAACGGCTTCCATCCTCTGGTAATTCGTACATCTTAGCGAATGATAGACCACTCACTAAAGATAACGACACAGATAGCAGGGTACGTTTTGCGAAACTCATTGATCGCTTTTTGCTAAGCATTTCACTCTATTCCTTGGCACTTTTAAAGAGCTGTAAGGTTATCTCTCTTTCTGTCTTGTGATCAACCATCGGCTTGTGATATTCCAGTAAAGAAAAGCCCTCCCAAGTCCAAGGTTTATGGATGTATTTGTTCGGTACACTTTTGATTTCTGGTACCCAGTGGCGCACAAATTCACCATTAGCATCGAACTTTTCGCCTTGGCTTATCGGGTTGAAAATACGAAAGTATGGCTGCCCGTCACAGCCCGTAGAAGCAGACCATTGCCAGCCACCATTGTTCGCTGCAAAATCGCCGTCCACCAGCTTACTCATGAAGTACGCTTCTCCCCATCGCCAATCAATATGTAAGTCCTTGGTAAGAAAGCTCGCGACAATCATACGTAATCGATTATGCATCCAACCTGTTTGATTGAGCTGACGCATTGCTGCATCAACGACTGGATATCCTGTTGTTCCTGTCTTCCATCGCTCAAAGGCCTTCTCATCATAGGACCACTGGATTTTATCCTCCCAATCGATAAATCCTTTGCCTTTGACGAGTTTTGGTTCGAAAACCAATAAGTGCTGATAAAACTCACGCCAAATGATCTCACTTAACCAAGTTGCTTTCCCTTCTGTAAGGTCATTTTGTTGATTTTCAGCATACAAACGAGCAATACACTGCCTTGGTGATAGCGCGCCAATCGCAAGGTATGGAGACAGTTGGCTAGTGCCATCAATAGCTGGAAAGTCTCGCTCGCTTTGATACGCGTCACTGCGCTCCCGTGCAAATTCCCTAAGCTGCTTCAAAATATCATTAGTCGAAGCCAGCCAGTCTTCACTGGATTCTCGAGGATAGCTAAATGTGAAGCTTGAATTAAATCGAGCCGACTCTAATTGTTCGAGTACCTTTTTATTGAGTGGCGCTTGCTCGTGAGGTTTTACTACCGTCGGCATATGGAACTGCGTTAACCAAGCACGCTTGAATGGCGTAAATACCTTAAAATATTCGCCTTGCTTATTAAGAACCGTCGTTGGCGCGTGCACACATTTGTCATGAAACAGTTCAAATTCGATATCGTGAGAAGCTAACGCTTCACTTACTTGTGTATCGAGCTCTCGTTCGTTCACCTCATAGTGAATGTTTGCCATGACAGACGTGGCTTCAAGTGTTTCCGCCCACCCGCTAATCACATCTGTACAATCGGAAAACGACGGCACCTCTTTGTACAAAAAAGGAATATTAAGGCTTTCAAGCTCCTCGTTAAAACAAGCTAAGCGACGAGCAATGAGGTCTGCCTGCATCGGCGCCATGTGATGCTCCCGCCACTGCTCTGGCGTCGCGATAAAGCAAGCGACGACAGGCTGACCTGAATCCAATGCCGCTTTGAGTGCCGTGTGGTCTAACGTACGCAAGTCACGTCGAAACCATACTAAAATCATGGTAGCTCCTATCTTTTGTCTACTAAGTTAGGTGTAATTTCTCTATCACTTCAGAGCACCCCATCCGATCACCTAGCTGTGCGTGAAGCATTTTGATGGACGCTACTTGTTTAGCAGCTAGTGCTTTATTGGAGAAAAGGTAGATAAACGAACCATTTTCAATGACCTCGTGATCTAGTAGACCAGAAACATCATCAACCTTATCGATCAAAGTCGTGTGATACCCTTGTTCACAAAGCTTCGCTGCTTGAATCCAACTCTCAGATTCTCTGTTTTGTTCAAAGCTAATGAGCAGACACTTTCCTTTGGAAGCGGCTTTGTTTTCAGAATCGATTACAAGGGCAAGTCGAGTGATCAAACAAGTCTGAAATAACCCTACCTGTAAAGATCGCAGCGATCCTTTTACCATGTCTAGCGCATCAAATACTGGGCTAATAAACTGATCAATAACGAGTTTTAGTGGATACTCTTTAAGAACAGAGGCAAGTAAACTCTCTGCTTTTCCTCGATTCAGGGTAGACAGCGCAAGCAGCATGTTTTCAACTTCTTCGAGTGTGCGAACCTCGTTTTTGACTTCGACATCGGCGCTTTTTCCTAGCAGCCCCTTCACTTTACCAATCGAAATCCCCTTCGCGAGCCAGCTCTGGACTTCGCGAATCGTATCGAGATCTTGCTGGCGATAAAGTCTGTGTCCTTTTTCAGTTCGCTGAGGTTGGATCAAGTTGTATCTTCGTTGCCAAGCTCTCAGCGTAACTGGTTTTACACCCGTGATTTCTGCGACATCTCGGATCGCGTATAGTTTTTCTTCTGAACTACAAACCATAGCGTAATCTCATCTCCTGCGGATACGGTTCTAAAAACTTCTGTTTTGATAAATACTCGTCTGGGTAAGTATTTAAGTAATGCTTAATCAACGTAAGTGGTGCTAGTAGAGGCAGCATTCCGATACGGTAGTCGTGAATCACTGTCGCTAACTCTTCTTTTTCTTCTTTAGTTAGTGAGCGTTTGAAGTACCCTTGTAAATGCATCAACACATTTGTGTTATTTTTGCGGCTAGCCCGATTCGTTAACGCCTTCATCAGTCCTAAACGATACTCTTGGTAAAAGTCTTCAATTTCATAATTAGCGACATCGGCAACTAAGCGGCCAAGGGATCGGTATGACTCTGGGTGGTGTGCCATTAACGTCAGTTTGTAGCGCGAATGAAAGTCGATGATTTTGCCACGAGTAGGCTCACCATCCATCGAGTCGTAAAAGTCATTTAGACAAAATACTCGAGTGATAAAATTTTCTTTCAATACAGGGTCGTTAAGTCTGCCATCCTCTTCAACAGGCAACCAAGGCATTTTTTGCATCAATGTTTGTGTATACAAGCCAACACCTTCTTTCGCAGCACTGTTCTTGCTGTAAACCTTGACTCGCTCCATGCCACAAGTTGGTGACTTGGCACAAACGATGTAACCACAAAGCTGCTCGCTTTGAAGTTCATCTACTTTATTGGCCGAGTAAGTGAGCATATTGTCGGTATGATCATTTTCTGGATTTTTGGTTTCAACCAATGCAACACGCTCTTCATTAGAAACAAGACGAATTGTTGGACGGGGTACTGGCATACCTACGCCGACTTCAGGGCATACCGAAACAAAGTCAAAATACGGGCTGAGCTCTTTAGTCACAAAGTTGCTCACCTTGTGACCAGAGTCAAAACGCACTCGTTCACCCAAAACACACGAACTGATACCTACTTTGATTGAAGATTCCATGATGACGCATCCCTATACAAAAAGTTTTGTTGTATAACTTATAGCAAGCCTTTCCAGATTGTACAAGAAAATAAGTTGTACAATTTAATCGTTTTACTTCACTCGAAAGTATTTCGATCAACCAGCTGTCAGAAAAAAGTTTGGCCCAAAAACAAAGAATTTGTGCGCGCAATCGACAAACTGCTCAAAAGCAAATCGATTGCTCTTTTTATTTCAACAGATTTAGTTATCAATAGGGGTTGCAGTTTCTAAATGCGTGGTTTTTGTGACTAAGCTCTCAAGGGGCTACTGTACGTCCCGATATTATTGCCTCAACGAAAACGAACAAGTTCAACAGAATTGGTAATAGCGTTCTATAATAGAGGCGTTTTATCAAAACAAAACTTTGGAGAGCACTTATGGCAACCCCACACATTAACGCACAACCAGGTGATTTCGCTGAAACAGTTCTAATGCCAGGCGACCCGTTGCGCGCTAAATACATCGCTGAAACGTTCCTAGAAGATGTGAAACAAGTTTGTGACGTTCGCAACATGTTCGGCTTTACTGGCACTTATAAAGGCAAAAAAGTTTCTGTAATGGGCCACGGCATGGGTATCCCGTCTTGCTGTATCTACGTACACGAGCTAATCGCTGAATACGGCGTGAAAAACGTTATCCGTGTAGGTAGCTGTGGTGCAGTACGTGACGACGTGAAACTAATGGACGTTGTTATCGGTATGGGTGCTTCTACAGACTCTAAAGTTAACCGTATCCGTTTCAACAACCACGATTTCGCAGCAATCGCTGATTACGGTCTTCTAGAAGAAGCAGTTAACCAAGCGCGCGCTCAGGAAGTGCCTGTAAAAGTAGGTAACGTATTCTCTGCTGACCTGTTCTACACACCAGAAGCAGACATCTTCGAGAAGATGGAAAAACTAGGCATCCTAGGTGTAGACATGGAAGCGGCTGGTATCTACGGCGTAGCAGCTGACCTAGGCGCGAAAGCACTGACTATCCTGACAGTTTCTGACCACATCATCCGTGGTGAAAAACTAAGCTCAGAAGAGCGTCAGAAGTCGTTCAACGACATGATGAAAGTTGCACTAGAAACTGCAATCAACATCTAAGAACAAATAGTAAGTAATAATTTGCAGCCAGAGTTATGCTGGCTGCCCGAATTATCCCGAGGGGGCGATTGTGTCTAACGGCGAACTGCCAAAAGACGCAGATGGGTTACAACTCAACTTTTGTAAAACATTGGCGTGTGACAACTTTGGATTGAGTGATGCAAAGCGTTACGTTCTGCAACATGCGAACCCTAAGCGTCCGGCGATGGTATGCCGTGAATGTGGAGCTTTCCCCCCCTTACTTAATAATCGCGATGTCGTGAACGAACTTCATCGCCTGCGGCACGTCCACAGTGACGGGTTGCCTGCTTGCCGTAATGATGATTGCGACAACTTTGGACTTTCTGTCCACACTCACAAACACCTCTATCACGCTTTCGGTTACAGTGGCGATCGCCAACGTTACCGCTGTAAAGTGTGTCAAAGTACCTTTGTCGACAAGTGGTCTGGTGCCAACAAGAAGCTTCAATTTCAAGAGAACTTGATGGGTTTATTGTTTACGGGATATTCCGTACGAGAAATCTGCCGTAAGCTTAGTATTAACCCAAAAACCTTTTACGACCATGTTGACCATATAGCTAGCCGCTGCCGCCGTAAGCTTGCAACCATTGATGCGCGCTGGGTAAACCACGCAACGCATTATGAATTGGCCTCAAACTATATTGCATTGCAACCGAACAGCAATAACGGTGTATATTGGATTGTTTCTGGCGAAGCGCACTCTGGCTATATTCTTTGCCAGCACGTCAATTATTCCGCTGACGAAGAGCCAATCGCAACGCTCGATCATAATCCTTACGATGAGGTGTCTCGTTTTGTTTCCCAGGAGTACGTAGCGGAAGCAAGTGAGCCGCTTGCGGAACCTTCTCATCACCTCAGAGAGCGAATTGACCAAAAATACCAAACAATTTTGGCTCGCGGTAACGTAGAAGATCCTCTTGGTAATCTATCTGTATTTCATTACCCTTCAAAAGGGGCATTAGTCCGTCCGCCATACACCTCGTATGCACACTATTTGCACGTACTTGATATGTGCTGCCCAAACAAACGTGTATCTCTATACATGCCTCAAGATCCCCTACTACGTTCAGCTGCACTGAGCGTTTGTTTACCTCGTATTAAAGAGAAAAGTGTCGACTTGATGTACGTAGAAGAGGACGCTAGTTGGGACATGAGTATTCCCTTTGGCAAAGTCGATATCGCCTATATGAGTTGGTGGCGCGATCGTTGGGCAATCTCTAGTCAAAACGAAAACCACAAAGGCATTTGCTACCTCGCTGGCGATCAAAATGAGCCTGAAAAATGGTTTAACGTTGCGACAACTCGTCATGTGAAGTTTTATCAAAACCGCTTTCAGATTCTTTTCGAAAGCTTCATTAACGAGCCACGTCGCAAATTACGACCTGCTGGTATTTTACCTCTTTTAGATATATTCAGAGCTTGGCATAATTTGTGCTATCAGGATAAACAAGGTCTTACCGCTGCACAAAGGTTAGAAGTCTCTGATGCACCTTTGACAATCAAACAGCTCCTATCGTAGTTATTCTATTGGTAATTTAGATGTAGTAATTAGGGGTTGTAACGGTATACATTACGGCCCCTGATCGTTTACCAAAACGTTATCCGCATCGCTTTGGTAAAGAAACATGCATCTAACCACTTAATATTAGGTGTGATTTCCAGTTCGATAGTCATGGATGTGAACGTTGGATAAAAACCAAATTCAGCTAGAAGATGATCTCACTAAGCTTAAAGGCCAAATAAAATCGGCCCCTAAACATACCTTTAATGTTGCGCAGCAATATCGTATCCGCGCGGAACAAATTTTATTTGTGGACGGAGAGATCAAAGCCTTACTCATCATGGCGCAATGCTGTTGGTGCCTAATGGATTACCGACAAGGCTTAAAACTCGTCAAAGACGCTTACAGCAAACAAACACAGCTTGAAACCGACGATCATCTCCCGGAAATTCTCCACCTTTTTGCACTCCAATATTGGGGCCAAGCAAAGTATTATTCCGCGCAACAATATTGGATTAATGCGCTCGAACAATCTGCTCTTGTTGATGATGTTGAAATTCAAATCGAATCTCTAATTGGGCTTGGTAATGTATGGCGCATCACTAATGAACACCAACTTGCCGCTTCAACTCATGAGTTAGCCGTTAAAGTGGCAAACAATGTTCGTATTGCTTGGTTAGAAGGCAAAGCGCGCATCCTATTAGCTTGGGACTATTACTTACTAAATAAGTTTGTCGAGATGCTTACGGTACTGGATGGAGCAACCGAAGTATTAAAAGATCATGATGACAGTACGTGGCAAGCCGAGATCTGGGACTTTAAAGGGTTAGCACTGCTTGGACTAGAACGCCTTGATGCGGCCGAAGAAGCCACCCAAAAAGCCCACCAGCTTGCCATTGAGCATGACCTCGTTTGGATGAAAGCACACTCTTTTATTAGCCGAGCAAGACTTGAGCTTTTGCGCCAAAATACAGACAGCGCTGCCAAGTTGCTACTTGCAGCAGAAGAATCTGCACTCAGTTTCGACCACGGTGAGCTACTCAGCCAAATTTGCTTCCAACAATCACGAGTCGCTGAAGAACAAGGTGACTTTGAGTCTGCGTTTAACGCGTTCAAGAAATACCGTAAGCACGCACTCAAAATGCTCAAAGAACAAACTCATCGAATCAGCATGGATAAAGCAAGAGGCTCTAAACGCCAACTAGAGCAGCGAGCACGTAAGCTGATCAATCATATTCGCTCTCAACACGAATACGACCCTGAAAAACAGTTCTCTAATGTCGTTTCTGAGACCTACTGGTGGGAACAGTTAGTTTTGTTTAAAACGGAGCTCAAACGCTCTAACCACGCCATCATTATGATTCAGCATTCAAACCCCGAAGTTCTCGATGTTTGTACCGAGCTCGTTCATGCATTGACAACCTCCAGCGACCTCATCTCGAGAATTTCCAGTAACAGGCTAGCAATGTTAATTGCAGAAAAAGGTCAAGCAGCAGAAGAGGTCTACCGCACTGTCCAAGCGATGTTAGACATCTATCCATGGAAGCGACGCGGAATCAAAGGCCCTAAACCGATACTGTATTTGCAAGATATCCTGACCTTCCCATTCACGTTAGAACAGCTCGAAGAAAGTTATATTGAGGTAATGAAGAATGGAACAACTGCTTAGCAAGGTGACTGACGCAGGTATCGATCCTTCTTCCGTTTCAGGTGAAGAAGCGATTACGCTATGGGAACACATAGGGTTACATATTGCGTCAACAAACCGAGAGAAAGCGCATTGCTATATCATTAGCGCCGAGTATCGAAGAGAGATCAAACAGCTCAACGACAGCATTAGTGAATTGAAACAAGCGCTTGAGTTGCTTGTTTTACCAGAAGATGTAGAAGATATTCTTTCTGTGAAAGCAAGCTTGAGTGAGCGTTTAGTTGAAGTAGGTGACTACAATGCGGCATTAACCGAGTATGTTGCTTCAACCAATATCGCCGTCGAGTACGGCTATATTGATGAGTACGTATTGGCCATTATTGGAATGGGTAATTTGTGCGATGCCTATGGGGATCACCAACGTGCATTACGTTATTATCAAAAAATAGATGCTATCGATCACGCTATTGGCAGTCGATCCCTACGCCTTCGTTACAAGCTGTACATGCTTGCCTGTTATATCAGCTTGAACCGTACCGCAGACGCCAAAGAGCTATTGAGTGAATGTGAAGAACTGAGCATTCTCGTCAGTGATAAAAACCTCGCCGCACAAATTCACCTCTACCGAGTCAAATTACATCGTCTGCAAGAAGACTACCCCAATGCGTTGCTGGCTATTTCGAATGTTCAGTATACAACGGGTAGTGCCACTACATACTGGTTATCCACGATGGTCAAAATTGAGACTGCGTATTGTCTAAACGGTGTAGGGCACACTTCTTTAGCTAATTTAACGTTGGACTCCATCAGTAAAAGGATTCAAAAGCAGCTATCTCCTATCGTTACTCAGCATTTTTATAACGCGATGAGTCAAGTTTACGCCTCTCAAGGGTTGTATCAAGAAGCATTAAATTGTGAAAAAAAAGCGCATAGAATCGAATCTGATCTTGTAAAACATATTCCGATCGGTGAGTTAGGGTCTGCTCAACTACGCCGACTTTCACGCTTTGAGTTACAACTCAAACTCATTTTGTCAGAGCTAGAAAACAAAGAACTAAAAGAAACCACCAAGCAGCATAAAAATACTGTTGCTCAGCTACAGCAGGACGTCTTTACCGATCCACTTACGTCTTTACACAACCGACGCTGGTTAGAAGTTAAACTAAAAGATCTACTTCTGCACGATACTGCATTTGCATTGATGGTCATCGATATCGATCACTTCAAATCCATCAATGACGAACTAAGCCACTTGGTGGGCGACAAAGCGATCAAAAGTGTGTCACAGGAACTGGCGTCCTACTTCAGATTTAAAGGCGCATCGTGCGTACGATTTGGTGGTGAAGAGTTCCTCGTGATCCTTGAGAATACCCAACTGGAACGCGCAGAAATGCATGCCGAGAATTATCGTGAACGGATTTATCAATATGGTTGGGACGATATTCTTGGTGAACGGGGGCTGACCGTATCCATAGGAATTACCTTGCATCGAGAAGGCGAGAATACTCAGCGAACTTTTTATCGTGCAGACAAAGCTCTTTATCGCGCCAAAGCCAATGGCAGAAACCAAGTCTGTACCGAACTTTAATAGCGTAAAGTTACTATATCGAGCAACTTTTAGATGCCTGATTAAGAGAAAGTGGCTCGGTTTGAGGAGGGGCAATTAACAACTAGCAGTTCAGGAGTGTATCTACCAAATCGAGTTTCTTTTTGTCACTCCAACAGAGCTACAAAAAGAAAAGAGATATGCCAACAAGAGCGGCAAGGGTACCAACAACATTTTTAATCGTTTGTTTCTCTCCTTTCAATGCACAAATCAGCAGCATAAATAGAGGGCTCGTCGCAATTAGTGTTTGTGCTACTGCCGGATTAGCATGTTTAAGCGCGACCTGTTGCAACCAGATGGCGATAAATGTTCCTACAAAAATAGCCAAGATCAACCACGCGATAGCTGCCCTGTCCATTTCGGTAAGGCTCTTTATAATGTCCTGAAAAGGGGATCGCTCTGCTACTTTCACCACAGCGCATACCACTAACACTCCCACACTCAAGCGAACAAGCCCACCAAGTAAAGGAAGTATATCTCCCGCTACAAGTGCGTAGTGAGATATCACAATACCAGAGGCCTGACATACACTTGCAAGTAATCCGAAACCTACTCCTCCCCAATCCTGTTTATCATTCCTTCGTGAAGGTTGGAATATAACGCAAACTACTGCGCTGGTGGTGATCATTACACCAAACCAACTTTGAACTGACAGCGCTGACCCAAGCAATGTCAATGCTAATACACCAGAAATAGGAGGGGCTAACGATTCTAACAACAAGGTTTTATTTGGCCCAATGCGTTTGAGAGATGCGAAATAAGCTGTATCACCAATCGCAATCCCAATAATTCCAGAGAGCGCCAATACGACTAGATGATGAGAATCGATGCTTTTATAGGCTTCATCGGATGTAAATGGTAAAAATGCGATCATCATAAATGAAGCTAAAGTACCTTTTACAATATTTAGATGAAGAGCTGAAAAACGATGACTAGACTGGCTATAGATCCAAGTTGCCAGTGCCCACACAATTGCAGCGCCTATGGCTGCTGTTTCACCTACGTACCGCATCACTTCCTTCCTGTAATTGTAATTAAGTAAAAAAACTTGCCAGTCAGACACTTGAACTACTTGATTCAGATTTAGTTATATCAAATACTTAATAACCTTAATTTACGTAATATTTTCCATTTCGCAATAAGCACAGGTAGGTAAGATGTTTCTAGACTATTTTGCACTTGGGTTACTCATCTTCGTTGCTTTAGTGATCTTTTACGGAATCATTGTCATTCATGATATTCCATATGAAATCGCCAAAGAGAGAGCACCCGCACCAAGACGCAATTCACTACGCTGGCTGGGTCAGCCTTTTCACTTTGCATGCGCTGTGGCCATTTTTATGGATATGGGCAACATTATGGCGCAAGGAACGCGGCTGGGGTTTTAAACAACTAGAACAAGAAACACACGACATTCATCACCGCCTTGAAGAACTCATCGATGAAGTCAACGAACTCAAAAACGAAGTATCGATGTTGAAACAACAAAAGATTCAGCAAAAGCCTTTGCCTGAACAAAGTAAAGAGGACGAATAATGGACTTATTGCTGATTCTGACTTACGCAGCTCTTTGTATTGCCATTTTTAAAATTTTCAATATTCCTCTAAACAAATGGACCGTTCCAACCGCCGTACTTGGCGGCGTAGTGTTAGTGGGCACACTCGTGCTGCTTATGAACTACAACCACCCATTTACTCAATTGGGTAACCAAGTGTTCCCGACTACGCCTATCGTCTCTGGCGTGCGTGGCCGCGTGGTGGAAGTGCCAGTCCAGGCCAACCAACCGCTCAAAACGGGCGATATTCTTTTCAAAATCGATCCTGTGCCTTTTGAAGCAGAAGTTGCTCGCCTGGAAGCGAAAGTCAAAGAAGCAAGCCAAGGTGCGTTGGGCTTAGAGTCTGATCTAAGAGAGGCAGAAGCTGCTGTATTGAAAGCGCAAGCGGACAGAGATAAAGCACAAAGGGAATTTAGCCGATATCAAAGGGGCTTTGATCGTGGCGCGTTTACTGAACAAGATTTGGATACTCGACGCCAAGCGTATAAAGCGGCAGAAGCCATGTTAGACGTTGCGATTTTGCAACAAGAACAAGCGCAAATCGCTCTGGACTCTGAAATCGGAGGCGAAAATACCCAAGTCGCGCAACTTCTTGCCGAGCTGCGTAAAGCAGAGTTTAACCTAGAGCAAACCGTCGTTCGTGCGCCAACCGATGGTTACGTTACGCAATTGGCTTTACGTCCTGGAGTGATGGCTGTGCCGTTGCCACTTGCCCCGGCAATGACCTTCGTACATACCGAAGACATTACGTACACCGCGGCATTCAGACAGAACTCATTACAACGCTTGAAGCCAGGCTTTGAAGCAGAATTTATGTTCCGCGCAATTCCGGGCAAAGTGTTCCGTGGCGAAGTCATTGACGTGATTCCAGCCATTGGTGAAAGCCAAATTCAAGCGCGAGGCGCTCTGCTTGGGACTGATGCCTTGCGCACGAGCGGACGTGTTTTTGCGAAGCTGAAAATTACCGACGACTTGAGTGGATACCACCTACCAATGGGTACTGCGGTTGAAGTTGCAGTTTATTCAGACAGCTTTACTCACGTATCAGTGATGCGCAAAGTGCTTATTCGTATGAAGAGCTGGCAGAACTATTTATACCTCGACCATTAATGAACATATAGCGCATTCATTTATTGGTAAAAATAACATCAAACCGTGTAATCAGGGGCTGACGATCAGCCCCTGATGCATTCTAGCCATCCAGATAGATAGCATTCCCACTTTTATTAATATTCTGTATAATGCGCGCCTTATTTTTAATGCTTGCTAAAACCAAAGCCAGTCAAAGGGATGCGTGAATCAAATCACACATTTCCTGAAGAAAAATAGAGCAAACAATAAGCAGCTTGGTTGTTTTGAATATATGTTACACAATCAAATAACTAACGCTTTCCAACAATATAAATGAACGTTCTTTAAAATCGACTATTGAACTGAGGTTATCTATGAATCTTTCCGCTAAAACTGTTGTGGTTATTGCAATCGGTGCTGCTCTTTACGGTATCGGCGGCTTACCTATGTTTGGCATCCCTGTGTTTGCAAACACAACGCTAAAACCAGCAATGGCAGTATTAGCATTGTTCTCAGTACTATTTGGACCACTTGTTGGCTTCTTGGTTGGTTTTATTGGTCACTGGGTTACTGACCTATTTGCAGGTTGGGGCGTATGGCTCACTTGGGTACTTGGTTCAGGTATTGTTGGTTTGATTATCGGTCTATTCCCTTCTCTAACGCGCTACCGTTTGGAGAAAGGTGATTTCAATATGAAAGACTTCGCGTTATTCGTAGTACTTGCGCTATTAGGCAACGTATTTGGTTACGGTTGCTCTGCATTCCTCGACACGATTTTATACGCAGAACCGTTCACTAAAGTGTTTACCCAGCTTTCTATTATCGCGATCGGTAACACCATTCTTATTGCTATTGTTGGCTTCTTCATTCTTAAGTCTGTCGCTAAACGTAACAAGCAAAGCCGTAACTTAACAGAGGCTTAATGTCGAATGACAATCGAATTTTCTAACTTCTCTTTTAGATATGAGTCGCTGGACAAACCGACGCTAAAAAATATCAATCTAAGGATAGAGAAAGGAGAGAAAATCGTCATTATCGGTCCAAGTGGTAGTGGTAAATCTACCCTTGGGCAATGTCTTAACGGACTGATCCCACACGCAATCAAAGGGGAAACCAGTGGAACATTGACCATCAATGGTCAAGACACCGCCCCTTTCGACATGCACCAATACACTGAGCAAGTTGGCACCGTACTGCAAGATACGGACAGCCAATTTGTCGGTTTGAGCATTGGCGAAGACATTGCATTTGCGCTGGAGAACCAGCTAACTTCAAATATCGACATGTACCCATTGGTCAAAGCCACGGCCAAAATGGTCGACTTGGAACAGATGCTAGAACGCTCACCCCACGATTTATCTGGCGGGCAGAAACAGCGTGTTTCTTTGGCGGGCATTCTCGTCGATGATGTCGATATCCTTTTGTTTGATGAACCACTAGCTGCGCTTGACCCTAAAACGGGTAAAAAAACCATCGAGATCATCGATGATCTACACCGCGAAACGGGCAAAACCATCGTAATCATTGAGCATCGTCTTGAAGACGTTCTGCATTGCTCAGTTGACCGTATTATCTTGATGGAAAGCGGCAAAATCATTGCCGATACAACGCCAGATGAAATTTTAGCGTCGCCTCTGCTAGAAGATTACGGCATCCGTGAACCGCTTTATATTTCAGCACTGAAAGAAGCAGGCTGCGCGATTGAGGGCGATGCAAAACCTTCTAGCTTAACTACCTTACCGTTGGAGCAATATAAACCGGCAGTACAAGCATGGTTTGATGGTTCAACAGCACAACCACCTAAAACGCCAGCCGAGACTTTGTTTGAAGTCCGTGGCCTCACCTATTCTTACGACGGTGAGAAAAACGCGTTAGAAGACGTGAGTTTTGACATCAAGCGTGGCGAGTTTGTCTCTGTACTTGGCAAAAATGGATCGGGTAAATCGACCATCACCAAACTGATTATGGGCGTTATTGAAGCGGATAGCGGCTCAATGAGCATGAATGGTCAAGATCTTAACGAACTGACCATCTTCGAGCGTAGCCAGAAAGTGGGTGTGGTGATGCAAAACCCGAATCACATGATTTCCCATCACATGATTTTCGACGAAGTGGCCTTCGGCCTCCGTAATCGTGGCATTGAAGAGAAACAAATCGAAGCTAAAGTACTTGAAGTCCTTGAGCTGTGCGGTTTGAGCAAATACCGTCACTGGCCAATCGAAGCATTGAGCTACGGCCAGAAAAAGCGCGTAACCATTGCGTCAATTTTGGTATTGGAACCAGAGCTTCTGATCCTTGATGAACCGACGGCAGGTCAGGACTATCGAAACTACACGTCTATGCTGAGTTTCATCGAAAAGCTCAATCGCGAGTTGGGCGTAACCGTGATGATCATCTCTCATGACATGCATTTAGTGCTGGAATACACCACGCGCTCTATCGTGATTGCAGACAGTAAATTAGTCGCGGATGCACCAATGACGCAGGTATTCAGCAGTCCAGAGCTACTAGACCAAGCAAACCTCACCACAACAAGTCTGTTTGAGTTGGCTACGAAAGTTGGCATCGAAGACACCAATGGCTTTATGCAGCATTTTATCAATGTAGAAAAAGCGCACCGCCAACAAAAAAGCAGCGAAGTAAACCAACCAGAGAAAGCAGTGGCATGAAAGACAATAAGATGAAGTTTGGTATCAACTACATCGATACCCAATCGCCACTTCATAAGTTGAATGGCATTACTAAGTTCTTGCTTTTCATTGCTTGGGTGACGGTGGTGTTGACCACATTTGACTTGCGAATCATCGCGCTGTTGATCGTGCTGGGTTTGGGCTTATTGAAAATGACCAAAGTGCCCTTTCATGTCTACAAACCGCTGTTATTCGGTACGGGCACGGTATTACTGATCAATGCCCTGTTTATGTTCGCGTTAGCACCGCAACAAGGTACTGAGTTCATGGGTTCATCAACGGTTTTACTCTCGTTACCCGGTAATTACTCGCTCACTCAAGAGACATTGTTTTACCTAGTAACAGTGACGTTGAAGTACTTCAGCATGTTCCCAATCGCGTTGGTGTTTGTATTTACCACTCATCCGACAGAGTTTTCAGCCAGCTTGAACCGTTTAGGTGTGCCTTACAAAATCGCCTATGCTGTGAGCTTAACGCTGCGCTACTTGCCGGAAGTGAAAAAGGACTTTGTTAACATCATGCACGCGCAACAAGCACGCGGAGTAGAACTGAGTAAGAAGGCTCCGTTGCTCACTCGTATGAAGAACGTGGCAAAGATTCTTGGCCCTCTGATTTTCTCTAGTTTGGACAGAGCCGATCAAATCTCAAACGCGATGACGCTACGTGGGTTTGGTCGTCACTCATCTCGCACTTGGTACAGCTTAAAACCACTGACCAAAGCCGATATGATCTGCATGGCTGGGATTGCGGTGATAGTGATTGCGGCGATCAGCAAGCGTGTTATCGACACACAACTGTTCTGGTATCCGTTCTAAATTCTTAAGTTTCAAACAGAAGATAACGTGCTTAGTATTGCGAACACGTTATCTTCCCGCTTTCCCCTCGATAACTCGCCTGTTGGCTTCTTGCTTGCGAGTGTTCAAAAGAAGCGGTAATTTCAGCGGCTCGCTGATGTGCCAGAAAGTTGCTTATTTAAACGACCAACATGAACTAAACTCATCAGTTTTATCAGGGGCTTAATGATCAACTGCGCACTGCCCACGATGAAAAGCCAAGTACCACTTTCAATCAACGAATCATTCAAAAAGAAAAAGCTACCAATTAAAAACCAAATAGCAATGAGTAGGTCGTTTGCAGCACCTAACGCCTCATAGCGGCGCTGAATAACGATGTGACGGCTACCTAGATCTAAATCCAACTCTCTGCCATGTATCTGCACTGTATAGCTCCCCTCTTATTGTTTCGCGTCAGTTATGCCCAAGTTATTTCGAAATACTTAGTTCTAAACCCTAACGGACGTGGCATGCATTGACAACCATTGGAGGGATTATCTATTTGCAATAAAAAGAAAAGGGCGCATAAGCACCCTTTTTAGCGAGTCTAATTACAGGTATTCGCTTTAATGATTAGATAGTGAGTACCAACTTAACTCCACTTCAACAAGCGAGTTTCGTTGCCTTCTTCCGGCTTCGCTGGAATATTGAGTGACAACAGCAAGCTCACTGCTGCCATACCAGCGCCGATGTAAAATACGCTCGCAGGTGAAACCAGCCAAATCACACCAAACGTAACAGGTATTACAACCGCCGCAATATGGTTAATCGTAAACGCAACGCCCGCGGTCGACGCCATATCTGCTGGGTCGGCAATTTTCTGGAAGTAGGTTTTAATCGCAAGCGCTAACGCGAAAAATAGATGATCGACAACATACAATGCTGCCGCCCACTCAGCCGTTTGCACCAAACCGTACCCGACGAACACGAAGATCAAACCGACGTATTCAAACATCAACGCTTTGCGCTCACCTACAACGCCGATAAAACGGCCTATTCGCTTCGCAAACAAGAAGTTAAAGACATAGTTAATCAGGAACAGCAACGTAATATCTGCGGCGGAGTAACCAAACTTTTCTACCATCAAGAAACCAGCGAACACCGTAAAAATTTGACGGCGTGCTCCACTCATAAACGTAAGCGCATAGTATAACCAGTAACGTTTACGCAGGATGAGCTTCTTGTTCTGAGGCACTTTTGTCTTAAATTGTGGGAAGGCAAATGCCATCACCAAAATGAGCACAAAACCTAAACCACCAGCCATTAAATAGACCGTTTTAAAATCAAGTTTGAGCTGTTCGAGCGAAACCCAAATAGCGCCGTAGGTAAACAGAGAAGCCAAAGCTCCAACAGAAATAAACTTACCCAGCATTTCTGGCGCTTCTTCTTTAGATAGCCATTGTAAAGACAAAGACTGCTTGAGTGTTTCAAAGTAATGGAAGCCGGTGGACATTAACAAGGTTGTAAAAAGTAGACCGTACAAAGTGGGAAAATAACCTGTTAATGCAGTACCAAGCGTAAGCATCGCCAAAGAGACGAGCATAAAGCGTTGCTCTCGGATAAACAGCAATACAAACACGGCGGTAAAGGCCAAAAAACCCGGAATTTCGCGCACACTTTGCAATAAGCCTATGTCTGCACCATCAAAGTTTGCTTTCTCGATAACAAAGTTGTTCAACAACGCCATCCAGGTAGAAAAAGCAATGGGCACGATAATGGAAATTAACAGGAGGAAATTTTGCGGCGTTCTCCAGCCGTGCGATGAGGTAGTCATGATGTTTCCTTGAAATATGAAGGCATCATCATAGCTTTAAATGTAACAAATTCGCAATATCATTATTATTTTCAGCCCAGAGCAAGCAGATATGGCTGAGGGATATTGTTATGAAGATAAACATCGCACTTAACTCCTTGGCTAAGCGCGATGTTCAAGTATCAAGAGAACTAAAGCATGAGTAAATGTGCTCAGTGGCTTAATCAATGACTTTTACTGATAGGCGATTTTTAAATTCAAACACATGTTCTGGACATACATCCAAACAACGACCACAGCTAATGCAGTTTTGATCCATAACTCGACGATCTCCCTCTTTCAAAGGCTGCCGAAGCACTTCTGGTTCTGGGCAAACGTAAAAGCAATCCATGCATTTGGTGCAATCTTCGCGCCGAACAGCAGTAACGCGCAACAGGCTTTTTCGGCCTATCACGCCATAGGTAGCCCCCAGTGGACATAAGTGCCCACACCACCCATGCTCAACCAAGAGTAAATCCAACACAAACACTAGGGCGATCAACACCCAACCTGCGCCCATACCAAACACCAACCCGCGATGCAGTGCCGCCACTGGATCTAACCATGTCCAAAGAATTGCGCCAGACAGCGCACTGCCCAACATCAAAGCAGGGATCAGCCAATAACGAATCACGGGAGACCAACGATAGCTCGCTTTAATGTTGAGCTTTCGACGCAACCACGCCGCCAAGTCTGTCACGATGTTCAACGGGCACACCCAAGCACAAAATGCGCGCGGCGCCAAAATCGCGTAAAACACCACAACAATCACTACGCCTAACAACGCATTAAACTCCGGAACATGCCCTGTCGCCAAAGCTTGAAGCACAATTAACGGGTCACTTAACGGCACGGTATCGAGCAACATACTTGATGACAGATTACCAGTTAGAATTCCCAGCGTCGGCCCAGCCATAAATAGCGCAATGATGGTGAACTGACATAGCCGACGTAAAATCAAAAACCGATGCGCGCGCCACCAACCAAGCTTTTCAAGCGCTTCTTTGCCAGCATTTTGAGCTAAATTCTTTGCCATTACTTACCTCCTTTTAGCGATTCAAGCGCACCTTCCGGCACAGGCGTCTCACTAGGGAGGATATTTTCGAGTGGTTTGTCGATCTCTTTCCAACCAAAATTGTAGTGGCTGCCCACTTTGCCTTTCGCCAAATCCGTCGGGACGACTTTAATAGCAGCGACATCCAACACGCACGCTTGTTCACACTTACCACATCCGGTACACACTTCGGAATTCACTGTAGGGATAAGTTTGGCGTGATAGCCGGTTCGGTCGTTGTGAACCATCTCTAACGTGATGGCTTCATCAATCAGCGGACAAACGCGATAACAAACGTCGCATCGTAACCCTTGCCAGTTAAGGCAAGTTTCATGGTCAATAAGAACCGCTGTACCCATTCGAGCATCATCAATATCGGTTAGTTTCGGATCCAGCGCCCCACTCGGACAAGCGACAACACAAGGAATGTCTTCGCACATTTCGCAGGGAATATCGCGTGCAGTAAAGTAAGGTGAGCCAGTCGCGACGGGTGAAAGTAATGTCGCAAGTTTCAGGGTATCGTAAGGACATGCCTGAACACACAAGCCACATCGAATACAAGTTGATTCGAAATCGCCTTCCGGCAATGCACCAGGCGGACGAATAGGCACACCTTTGGTTTCTCGAGCTTGGCTTTGTAGCGATTGTAAGCCCAATACACACGCAGCTGCGCCAACACCAGCCGCAATCCGAGCTGTATCACGCAAAAATCGGCGCCGACTTTGCGATATTTTAGACTGAGAGGATTTCATGCTATTTCCTCAACAAAACTCCCTTATCAAGTTAAGCATAAATAGCCCTAAACGTGTCGTTTCCCTATACCTCATAGGAGGTAACCCCATCCTCTATTGATTCAAGTCAACTGACGCACAGTGCCGTCGTCACAGTTTGACTAAATGCGTTTATTTACTGCGACATGAAATTCACCACGATACTCTGCAGTACGCGCCATTCTCAGTACAATAATTCAACACCTTTGCAATCTATTCGCTCAACTTGATGATAAATCACTACTGAAAATTAAAAAAAAGACATCATAACAAGCTAATTTAAAAGGCATTTATCCATTAAACATAAAAAAACACTATCCAAATAAGAAAACTGTGGTTAGATTAAAAATTAAAACTAAAAAACGAAGGAGAGAGGCATGGAAATTATCGTACGTCCAACGACCGTCGAAGACGCAGCGGCACTCGTAGAAATCTATTCACAACCAAAAGCACAACGTGAAACCCTGCAACTCCCAAAGCCTTCGCTCACGATGTGGGTGGAAAGATTGTCAAACATACCTGATGGTGTTTATAGCTATGTCGCTGAAATTGATGGTAAAGTCGTCGGTAATATTGGCTTTCACCACTCTCTACGTCCAAGAACGATGCACACGGCATCGTTTGGCATTGGAGTACATGATAGTTTCCACGGACTCGGTATTGGTAGCAAATTGATAGAAACAGTCACTGAACTAGCAGATAAATGGTTAAATGTGAGAAGAATTCAGATAGAGGTCAATGCCGATAACGACGCCGCCATTGGGCTTTATAAAAAGCATGGATTTCAAATTGAAGGTGAAGCGATTGACGGTTCCTTCCGTGATGGTGAATTCATCAATACCTATTACATGGCGCGCATCAGACCAGGCCAAAGATAAAACAAAGCCTCCTACTAATTGGAGGCTTTTCTTTTTAAACTTCGACTCACTTTCGTAAGTAAGCCAACGCTCTGCGAGTCAATGCTTCTGTGTAGGGATTGATCTTCCAGTGGTCGGGACTCCAACCTTTCACAAATCGCTGAAAGTCTGCCCAAGCCACAGCAAACAAAGGACGCCATTCACGCTCGACTTCATTAGGGTCAAGATTCGGTTGATAAACCATTAGCGCGTGTTGCAACTGAGCAAAATACGTATCCAAAACCCAAACTTCCATCTCAGCACAACGTTCTGGCTTAACGGCGCTACTCATAAACAGTGCCACATCTTTCATGGCACACCCGCATCCAATGTATTGAAAGTCAACCGCAGCAACGCTTGATTCTTCTTCATCAAAACAGAAGTTCGCCAATTTGGCATCACCGTGTATTAGTGTTTTAAACTTAGCTTGCGAAAGCGTTTGATCAATCAATTGAGCCGCATTTTGTAGCTCAGTGTCTTGCAATGCTTTAAGCTCGTCGGGTCTGGTTGCTAAGTGCCAGTATGTTCCGGTATGCCACAACTTATCCGAACGAACATCGATGTATCGCGCATGAAAGTTCGCCAACCAAGTGAGGCAGGCTTGTATATGCTCTAGCTGTGCATCTGTGATGACTTTTGGAAAGCCCACCTCGGCGAGATCTTCCATCACAATGAGCCATTCATTCTCCGATTGGAACGTTTTTAGACCTTGTGGTACTCGGCAGCGAGTATCCACCCCTCCGGAAAAATACTCATACCAATTCACTTCCACCTGATAAGAGTGCAACTTTCTTTGATGAGAACGGTCCGTATTCCAGCCTCTAGGATGCTCTGAAGGCTTAGGGAGTTTTACATGCTTAATGATCACCGAACGAGTAGAATAAGTAACTCGGACTAACTCTCCATAGCCTCCCCATAGCGATTGTATGACTTCTACAGAGCGGTAATTACCTAGATTGAGTTCCTGGCCAATATTTTGGTAGCGTTGGTGGTTGTTACTCATCATGCGAGCAGATGTGACCACGCTTGGTTCTTCTCCATGTAGTGAATAACATATGGGCAAACTGGTTTGATTTGATAACCGAGTGACTCAATTTCTGGCAACACCGCTTCCATCATCACTTTTCCGTACCCCTTACCTCGCAGTGCTTCAGGAACAACCGTTGATGTAATGTGCATGACATTACCCTTAAGCTGATAAATTAACTTGGCTTTATAGCCCTGCTCTAAATCAACCCAGAATGTACTATTCGTGGCTTCATGAGTTACTTTATGCATATCTTGCTCTCTAATTTTTGTTACAGATTGATTGAATCAAACTATATCACTGAATAAAATCGATACCATGCGAGAGTGCTGCTTCGCCTCACGCGATTACCTTCTTACATCAGGTACGACAATTATAATGAGAAATATGAGCCCAATTGCCAGAGACGGCAAGCTACCTCTGCAAAGCAAGAAGGCACCAGAACGTCAGGCAAGTACATTAAATAGCACCGATGCAATGGCAATGGTCGAACATGGCAGTGAAGTGAGCTTAAACGTCACCACCCCCGTTGGTACAAAGTTTATTACAACCAGCACATTTGTTGGCTGTCACTCAAATAATACTGCATTGATAGAGGTTCCGAACATCTCCGATGAAGACTTGAAGTTCTATTTTCAAGAAGGCTTTTGGATCAATGTAAAAGCCTACTCTCATCGAGGTGAAGGGGCCGTTATCCCATTTCGGGCCCAATTACAGCATCGACTAGGCGATCCGTACCCAATTTTGGTGCTAGACCTACCCAACACTATGCAGGTCTTTCAGCTTCGCAAAGAAGTGCGTTACGAAGTAAATTTGAGAGCGCGTGTTTGTTTAGAAGCCTATCGAACTGAATGCGAAATAAGAGATTTATCTCGTAGTGGCTGTCGTTTTGTAACATCACCAATGAGCCGGCCACTTCAGGTTGGTGACCACGTTTCATTGGATCTAACGATGCCCGGAGAAAGTCGTATGCTAGCGCCATTGCGAGGTCGTATTTGTAATTTACAAAAATCAACGCACTATGCTCGCTACGGAATGGAGTTTGATGAGGTTGGTAAAAACAACGCTAAAAACCTCCTCAGTCACCTCAAATTTGATGGTACTAAGCTCACACTAAAAAGATAGATTTGATAACCCCTATCGCTTATCAAGAAGCTTTGAAGTGCTAGAAAACAAGAAACCCCTTACTTTTCAGTAAGGGGTTTTTATTTACTAAGAATAAGGCAGTATCTTAGATAAGAGTCATGACTTAGAAGTCGTAACGTAGACCTAGCGCTAGCTCATCTTTTTCAGCCGCGCCTTCGTTATCCATTAGATCGAAGTTGTATGATGCGTAGCCACGGAAGTTAGGCTTGAAGTAGTAAGTTACATCAACAGCTAGGTTTTCTACAGTATCTGCGTCTTCTAGTTCACCTTTGTTGAACGTAGAAGTGAATACAGTTTGACCCATAGTGTAAGCAGCGGCTAGTTCGTAGCCTTTGTAATCAAAAGTCTTACCTGCAACATCCATATCCGCGCCAGTGTAGTTACCAGCGAAGTAGAAGTCACCTACAGAGTATGCAGCTACCAGCATGAACTCATCGCTGTCGTTTTGATCTGCGTAACCAGCACCTAGTTCAAAACCAGTGTTAGCAAACGCGTAAACACCAGATAGAGAGAAGCCATCTTCCTCGTTGTCTGTAAAGCCTTGTGCATCTGTTGTGCGATCAGCAAAACGGTAGCTAGCGCGTACAGCTAGTTGCTCGAATTGGCCTTTGTAAGACAGCATGTTATCTGTACGGTCAGAAACAGGCAGTTTAAGTGCTGCTGTGTTACCGTGGTAAGCCATAATGTCAGTAAAGTCAGTAAGAACCTCTAGTGCGCCGTCGTTTTTACCGTAAGTTACTTCACCGTATTTGCCACCCAGACCCGCATAAGCGTAACGAGTTTCAAGACTATCTGTCTCACCAACTTTGTTACCTTTAGAATCAAATACATCATAAGTTTTAGTTACAAACTCACCTTCCCAAAAACCAACGCCGTATAGGTTTTCATTGATTTCCTGTTTGCCTAGGAAGTTAAGACGGATGCGAGTACGGTCTTCTGCCTTACCATCCATCATAGAAAGACGCGCTTCAGCGCGGCCGCCCATCTCAAGAGAAGTGCCATCTTGGTTGTATAGTTCTGAAGCGACAACTTGAGATCCTGATGCCATTAGCGCCACTGCTACAGCTAAAGTTTTTAATTTCATTGTTATTTTCCATATCATTGTTTTATATGTGTTTTCTCACCAGAAAAACAGGACTTTTCTGTACCAACGAGAAAACTGGCGGCATAGTAGCAGCTGTTATTTTTCACGCAACGTGTTGAATAAACAGCGCTTATAGAAGAAAACACCACTTAAAATGACGATATGAATACCTCTCAACCATCAAGTTATCGGTTGAGTTAAAAAAAATGTTCGCGTCAAAAAAAAATTGACGAAAAAAATGTAAAAACAATATCACAAAACGTGATATTGCCCGCAAAAAATCTTGTTAACTGACTGTTTTAGATAGACTTATTGATAATAAATCCGATTATTACAAACAAAAAATCCCTGAGCATTCACTCAGGGATTTAGAGATTTGATAAGTAGATGATGAATTAAAGCTTAAAGAAACTTAATTGCTCTTTCTGCTTCTCTGCAAGTAATGAAAGCTCAGTACTCGCACTTGCACTCTGGCTGATGCCCGCTACGTTTTGGTTTACAAGCTCCGACATGTTAACCACGTTGCGATTGATATCTTGAGTAACTTGAGACTGCTCTTCGGCTGCGGTTGCTACTTGCGTGTTTGAATCGTTGATGTTGGCGACCGACTCGGTAATTCCAACCAACGCTTCATTCGCTTGTTGCGTCAGCTCGTTGTTGCGGCTAAGCATATCAAGGCTGACTTGCATACTGTCATTCGCCAGCCCAGACTGCGCTTGAAGCTCTTCAATGATCGTTTGGATCTCTTGTGTCGAGTCTTGAGTACGCGCTGCTAGCATGCGTACTTCATCAGCTACTACCGCAAAACCACGACCAGATTCACCAGCTCGCGCCGCTTCAATCGCAGCATTCAATGCTAGCAAGTTGGTCTGCTCAGATACGCCGCGAATCACTTCAATAACATCGTTGATCTGTACAGATTGCTCTTTTAGACGCAAAACAACTTGCGCTGCATCGTTCAATGCTTGAGACATTTGCGCACTTGCTTCCGCACTTTCTTGGAAGATAGCCAAACCTGATTGAGCAAGTCCATCAGCTTCACGCGCGGTTGCGTCAGCAGAGGTCGCGTTATCACTCACATTATTCGCAGTGCTTGCAAGCTCGTTAACCGCAGATGCAACTTGCTCGATCTCCGCCAACTCTTGTTGAGCGTTCGCTTCCGCTTGCGTCATTACCGCAGCCAATTCGGTCGATGCAGATGCAACTTCCTCACTAATACGGGTTAACTGGTCCACAGTGTTGTATAACTGCTCTGCGGTTTGGTTTACATCTTTGCTCAGCTTAGAGATCTCATTGTCCCCATCGACATCTGCACGTACTGATAGATTACCCATTGCTAACTGACGCATCACTTCTTGCAGCTTTTGGATTGGTGTAACAATCATGCCAGATAGGAACCAAGCGCCTATCAATGAGAAAGCAAATACCGCTAAAACCGTCAACATAGCGTTATTTTGCACACGCTCATTTTGCTGATGACTTCTGATAGTAGATTGTTCAGCTTGCTCGTTTACATGCTTTGATAGTGTGTTAATTTGTTGGACCATTTCTCGGCCAACATTGCGATACTCTTTGACAAATGCACGGTACTCGCTATCCGATTTCAAACCTTGATCGTATTGGTTGAAGAAAGCAACTGAGCGCTCTGAATATCGCACATAGGATTCAATTGCTTGGCGAACTTTAACGGCATCGTCACGGAATAGGTTTCGGGCTTCAATTGCGCTTAAATCGGCATCAACTTGCTTTAAGCCTTCTTTCAATTCGGTTAGAAAATTCTCACGACGAGAAGCATCGTAAATAGCGTAAACCGCGCTTATGCGCAGAGGGTAAATTTGGTCGTCAATACTCGCCAATGTGTCTTTGTGAAAAACCAAAGATTCTTGGTTGGAAGCAATAACATCTTGCTCTGCTTGAAGATTGTTTTTAGTAATCCAAAGAGCAATAAACAAAACAATCGCGGTAAATAATACCGGAACCAAAATTTGCGTTCGTACTGACAAATTTTTCAGTGATAACTGCATGACAGGGCCTCAGTTGTATGCGTGATGTCTATATCCAAACAAACTCGAGCAGTGCTTATAACAACGTTACTTTTCGGCAGTTTGAATATCTATGCTTCCTTGCGACGGGATAAATCCCAGACGAATAAACAAGCGGCGAATATTAGAGATCGATCACACTTTTTGTCTAGTACAAAAACTCTCCATTTTCAATCTGTTATTGACAATATCCCGACAGTAGCGTCGGGATATTGTCGTTATGATAAATTATGATCACTTATGATGAGATACATTCACATTTAGGACGGTTTCAACCTATTTTCTCAACGAATTGAGCTTAGCTTGAGCAAGGCCAAAAATGGTATCGATTGGATAAGAACCTTCATCAGTTGGCTCACCAGCAACTTTCCCCGTAAACAATTCGATAGCTTCAGTAACATGATCAATCGCCCAAATATTAAACTCGCCTTTTTCGACTGCTTTCACGATGTCGGAACGAAGCATTAGATTGTGAACATTAGAGCGCGGAATAATGACCCCCTGCCCGTCATGACGACCTTTAATTACACACACATCATAAAAGCCTTCGATCTTTTCGTTTACGCCACCAATAGGCTGAGCTTGGCCAAATTGATTCATCGACCCTGTTATCGCAATGTCTTGTCGGTTTGGTTGCTTTGAAAAAGCAGACACAACCGCACATAACTCAGCCATGCTGGCACTATCACCATCAACACCACCATAAGATTGCTCAAAGGTAATGGTTGTCGTTAATGGCACTCGTGCCGTTTTACCAAATACGGAAGATAAGTAGGCAGACAAAATCATCACGCCCTTAGAGTGAATACTGCCCCCCAAATCCACGCTGCGCTCGATATCGATAACATCCCCATCACCGTAACACGTCGTCGCTGTGATGCGATTCGGTGCACCAAACATGTAGTCACTAGTGCTCAATACCGAAAGTGCGTTCACTTGGCCTACGGCTTCTCCTTCGGTGCGAATCAGCGTTGTGCCGTTAATAAAGGTTTCCATTACGTTATCGCGTAATCGGCTTACTCGCATTTCTTGGTTATTGAGCGCATCTTCAACATGACCAATACGGATCATGTTAGAGTTGGCTTGACGAGCCACGTAGTTCGACTCTCGAAGCAAGTTGGCGATATTAGCCGAATGTAGAGATAGCTTGGATTGGTCGCCAGACAAACGTGAGCTGTATTCGATGATCCGAGCAATGGCTTTGCGATCGCAATGCAGCATATTGTTGTCATGCACCACGCTAGAGATAAAGCGCGCGTAATGCAGCTCAGACTCCGGCGTACGTTTCATTTCGTCTTCGAAATCTGCCGTCACACGGAACAACTCGCTGAACTCTGGATCGTAATGTTGGAGTAATTGGTAAGTTCGGTAATCACCAAATAAGATAATTTTGATATCAAGCGGAATCGGTTCAGGATCGAGTGATACCGCCCCCGTCAATGTGACTTCTTTTTCTAGAGACGTAAAACTCAATTGACGAGCACGCAATGCGCGCTTCAAACCATCCCAAACGTAAGGCTGTTCAAGTACTTTCTGAGCATCCATTAATAGAACGCCGCCATTCGCCTTATGCAAGCTCCCTGCACGAATCAGCGAGAAGTCGGTAAACACCGTTCCCTTGAAAGTGGCAGTCTCAATCGACCCGAAGAGTGAATGATAGTTGGGATTTTCTTCAACAACGATAGGAAATTCGCTGCTTTTACGGCTTACCAAGACGTTCACTTTATAACGACGTGGCAATTTTTTATCCAAGGATGCCGTCGCAATTTCGCCTTGCTCGCCACTTTGGTCAAGGAAGATATCTGCGTTTTCAACAATATCTTTTTGCAGCTCAGTTAAGTAGGTTTTGATTTCGGAATATTGCGCGTAATCCACTTTGAGTTTTTTGATGAAGTGAGTAATCACATCAAGCGTCACTTCATCATTGAGCTTTTTGATTTTATCGCTGTATGTCTCTTCCCACTCCGTAAGCTCACGAACCATCGAGCGCAATCGCACTTCGAGTTCATCAATAGCATCGCTGAATTGCTCTTGTTCTTTTTTGCTTAGTACATCAAAAGACTCTTCCGTATGAAGCTCATCACCGTTCATGGCGACAAACTGATAATCCCCCTGTGTAGTCAGTGTTAGGCTGATGCCTTTTTCTTTTGCCTCTCGACTAATACGATCCAGCTCGTTTTGTTGCTTAGCTGCCAATTGATTTTTTAATCGCTCAGCGCGGCTAAAGTACATTTCATTGTCGAATGCTAGGGGTAAAGCATTCAATAATTTGCCCATTAAAGCTTCAATATCAACACGTAGCTTATTTCCGATACCACAAGGCAGCTTTAATACCTTTGGTGTACGGGTATCCTCAAAGTTCGCAACGTAACACCAATCAAACAGGGCTGCTGCATCGTGCTGGTGACGATTCAGATAGCGCAAGATCATGGTGCGTTTACCTAGCCCATTCTGACCAATGGCGTAGATGTTATACCCTTTCTCTTTGATGGACATCGCAAACTCGACCGCTTTTTGCGCGCGCTCTTGGCCCACGATTTCATCAATTGGAGGTAACTCCTTGGTCGACTTACATGGCATATTCTCTAGATCTGCTACAGAATATAGCTGCTTAGCTTCCAATCTTAGTATTGCCATATCCACTTCCTTTTTTCTTATTTTCGTTATTTGAGTGTAGAGATTATTTGCTTAATTTTAAGTGATTTACCTTCCACCCTAGATTGATTGGACATTTTATGAACACATAAGTGATATTAACACGCACTTGCAATTGATAATCAATTTCATTTAATATCTAAACAAATCAAATGTTGTGGAGATGGATATGAATATTGAGCAATGCTGGATGCGCTACTTAAAAGCGGAGCAACTGATGGAACAAGGCCATTGGCCAGAAGCTCATCGTTTATATGACGACGTGCTCAACAATCTACCCAACCACATTCATTTAGCGCTAGAAAATGTACAAACTAAACCTTGCCAGTTTGTATGTCTCATTACGGGGCTTAGAGATGCCAGCGTGACGCAATCAGAGATTCTCAACAAACTCGGCTTACAACATGATGCGTTCTCAATACTCAATCAAACTTACGCGCTATTTCAATTTTTGCAGCTAGAGAGCCATGAACTGATTGAGCGCGTAGGTCACCTACTTGGTCAACAGAGCGAAGACTTATTAGCTCACATGGCGGCATTTTGCTCTGCCCAACGTAATGCTCAATGGATGATAGAACTCGAGCACGTAACGCGCGCGCATGAGCAGTTCTTACATTTGCAAGCAATGAGTTCGGCAAAAGCTTCGCCTTCTCACCTGTATAATTAATCTAAAGCTCAAGCATTGAGGCCAGCTGGGTTTGTACTGTCCATTGCTTGAGTATCATTTGCTTTATCAACCACAAGGATCTGTGATGTCTTCTAAAACCATTCTTTCGGTGAACAACCTATCAGTCAGCTTTACGACAAACGATGGGATCGTCGATGCAGTAAAGAATGTTAGCTTCGATTTAAAAGCAGGCGAGACGCTGTCCATCGTTGGCGAATCTGGCTCTGGCAAGTCAGTATCAACCAATGCACTGATGAAACTACTGCCAGACAACGCTATTTTGCATGAAAACTCATCCATCATGTTTGAGGGTAGCTCCATCTTGGATAAAACAGAGCGTGAAATGCAAAGTATTCGCGGTGATCGCATTGGCATGATTTTTCAAGAGCCGATGACCTCACTAAACCCGTACATGCGGGTGGGTATCCAAGTCGCTGAGGCCATCATGTGTCACCGCCCGGTCGACAGACGAACAGCAAAAGCAAAGGTGTTAGAGCTGTTTGAATTGGTTCATATGCCAAACCCAGAAAAAGCGTACAACAAGTACCCACACGAATTTTCTGGTGGTCAATTGCAACGTATCATGATTGCGATGGCACTGATTAACGAGCCCAATATTTTGATCGCCGACGAACCAACAACGGCGTTGGATGTCACGGTTCAAGCAGAAGTGTTGCACCTGATTAAAGAAATTCAGGCTCAGATGGGCATGGCAATCCTATTTATTACTCATGACTTAGGCGTCGTAAAACACTTTGCAGATCGTGTCATTGTAATGTGTAAAGGAGAAGTCGTCGAAGAAGGCGAAACGCAAACACTCTTCGAGGACCCAAAGCACGAATACACACGTATGCTAATCAACTCGATTCCTAAAGGCAGTAAGGAGCCTATTAGCGAAAGTGCTACACAGCTTTTAAAGGCCGACGATATACGAGTCAAATTCTTGGTAAAGTCGCATTTTATTGCGAGCAAGAATGAGTACTTCGAAGCGGTAAAAGGCATTTCTCTTGAGCTTAAACAAGGAGAGACCCTCGGGATCGTTGGGGAGTCCGGTTCAGGTAAGTCTACACTCGGCCGAGCTTTGATAGGTCTACTGCCCTCAACTGGCAAAATAGAATATAAAGGCCAAGATATGGCCTTGCTGACAAACAAAGAACGTTTTGAGCTGAAAAAAGACGTTCAGATGGTATTCCAAGACCCTTATGGTTCGCTTTCTCCTCGTATGACTATCGGCGAGATCATCACAGAAGGATTAACTGTCCACCAACCAATGTTGAGTAAAAAAGAACGTATGCAGAAAGCGCGCGACGTGCTCCGTGAGGTCCGCTTAGATCCCGCGTCCATCAACCGTTATCCGCACGAGTTTTCAGGAGGCCAGCGTCAGCGTATTGCTATCGCGCGAGCACTGATCCTTGAACCTTCGTTTATTCTGCTTGATGAGCCAACCTCAGCATTAGACCGCTCGGTGCAACTGACAGTGATTGACCTTCTGAAAGATTTGCAGAAAAAACACAATATTGGCTACTTGTTTATTAGCCACGATCTATCAGTAGTTAAAGCACTCTCTGATCGTGTTCTAGTCATGCAAAAGGGCGAGGTCATGGAACAAGGTACGGCCGAAAAGATTTTCCAAAACCCTAAAAATGACTACACGAAAAAACTGATAGATGCCTCATTTGATCTTGAAAACAGTGAAAATCAGCACAATGCGGCTTAGGTTCATCACAGTTTCATATTCATAAACTAGGATTAAGAAAAGGTGATAAATTCATCTTGTCTTAAGAATGGCGTAGCTGCCTTTCGGTTTGGCCGCCGAGACTGGTTGGTTCAAGAGTCAGACTTAGTCAACCTGGCTCAAATACTGGCAAACAGTATGAATTGAGTTCCCCCAACCATGAAAAATGCCGCGACACTGTCGCGGCATTTTTTTATTCTCAGAAGCTTCGAACAACTAGGGCATTAAATCGACTCAATACCCATATTATGTAACGTAAATGCATACATGTCTGTGGTGAGGTCAATTTGCTTACTCAGCGGCATTCCTGCACCATGACCTGCATTGACATCAATGCGTATTAATACTGGATTAGCGCCTTGCTGTTTGTCTTGCAGCTCCGCAATAAATTTGTACGAATGTGCTGGCACAACTCGGTCGTCGTGATCAGCAGTTGTCACCAAGGTAGCAGGATATTGCACGCCTTCTTTTACATTGTGAACAGGAGAGTAACCAAGCAAGTATTGGAACATCGCTTCACTTTGCTCCGACGTGCCATAGTCATACTTCCAGCCTTCTCCAGAAGTAAACGTGTGATAACGCAGCATATCAAGCACGCCAACCGCAGGCAGCGCGACTTTGAATAGTTCAGGGCGTTGCGTCATACACGCTCCAACTAACAAACCACCATTAGAACCACCGCGAATCGCTAGGCGATCCGAGCTAGTGTAGTCGTTTTCAATCAGGTATTCCGCCGCCGCAATAAAGTCATCAAACACGTTTTGCTTTTGCTGCTGAGTGCCTGCGTTGTGCCAGGCTTTACCGTATTCACCGCCGCCTCGCATGTTGGCGACAGCGTATATACCACCCAACTCTAGCCAGTTGGCTACATTGCCAGAAAACATTGGAGTAAGGCTGATGTTAAAACCGCCGTAACCATACAACATGGTTGGTGATCTACCATCAAGTGCAACGCCCTTCTTGTATGAAATGATCATCGGAACTTGCGTGCCGTCTTTTGAGGTGTAAAACACCTGTTTTGATTCATACTCATTACGATCGAACGGTGCCTTTGATTCCTGAAACAGTGTGGATTCACCAGATTCGACATCAAATGAGAAGATCGTCGGAGGCGTCACGTAGTTAGTGAATGTGTAATAAAGTGTGGTTTCTTCTTTTTTACCCGCCAGACCATAAGCCGTGCCTTCTCCCGGCAATTGTACATCTCGAATCCACTCACCTTGGTAGTTAAACTGCTGCACTTTAGAAAGCACATCTACCATATAAGTCGCAAACAGATAACCGCCACCTTTGCTGATTTCTAACGGCTGTTCTTGTTCAGCAATCACGTCAGCCCATTGTTCTGTCTGAGTGTTGTAGCTGACAACTTTGCCATTCGGCGCGTCTAGGTTGGTGTAAAGCAGCAAGGTTGCGTCTTGGCTATCAATTAAGTAGGTGTCGCCTTGCGTTGTATCGCGCAGCGTCACAATTGCTTGGGAGTCAGACTGTAAATCGATATAAAACAGACGATTACCCGATGTAGATTCTGCGCCAGAAATAATGAGGAAGCGATCATCTGTCGTCGTCATACCAGACACATAACGATGAACTTGCGTATCCAACTCACCAAAAATCACTTTATCTTCAGATTGAGGGGTACCAAGTTCATGATAATAAAGCTTGTGATGCTCAGTTCGAGCAGACAACTCACTGCCTTGCGGCTTATCGTAGCTTGAGTAATAGAAGCCTTTGCTGCCCAGCCAAGAAATCGACGTAAACTTCGCATCAACAATCTCAGGCTCTAACTGTTCTTTGGTTTCCGTATCAATGACAAAGATCTTACGCCAATCACTGCCCCCTTCCGAGATGGAATACGCGACCAAACGGTAGTCTTTAGAGAAGCTGACTTCGCCAAGAGAGGTCGTGCCCTCTTCGGAGAAAGTATTTGGATCAAGGAAAACCTCGGCTTCTCCCTCGCCTTTACGTCGATACAATACGCTTTGATTTTGCAAACCGTCGTTTTTGTAGAAGTAGGTGTAGTCACCACGTACAAATGGCTGGGAATATTTTTCGTAGTTTTGACTGTTCGCCACTAAGTCACGGATTTGTTGGCGGTACGGTATCTGACCAAGGAAATCGAAGGTGACCGAATTTTGACCCGAAACCCATTGTGCGGTTTCTTCACTGCGATCATCTTCTAACCAGCGATAAGGGTCGGCAATGTCGTGACCAAAATAAGTGTCCACGACAGAATCTTTACGTGTTTTTGGGTAATGCATAACGTCCGTGTTACTCCGTTGTTTTTATTAAGTTGTTTATCTTCAATCGTTTTATTGCGGTGATTACCTTAGAGCACCCAATTTTGATTTCAACGACATTGTTTTAAATCTATGAAGAACCTAGAAATAATGAGATATCGTTAAGTACCGGTCACGAATGTGCTCAATAAGCAGCTTCACTTTGTTCGGTGGTTGACGAGTAAACGGATACACCGCGTAGATACCCAACTTTTTACCTACTAATTCAGGAAAAATATCCACCAGTTGACCATTACGAATATCGTGATACACCAAGCAGCGCGGGACGTAAGCAATACCATGGCCGCCCAGAGCGGCTTTACGTAATGCGGTCGCGTTATCAGTAGAAAAGCAGCCCGATACTTTGACGATGTAATTGCCATCTTCTCCTTTAAACTCCCAATCCGTTGCACCTGTGGTTTGGTAAGCGTATTGCAGACAATTGTGCGTGGTGAGATCAATCGGCTCGATCGGTTTCCCATTTTTCGCAATATAAGAAGGTGACGCGCATACCACCCATTGGGAATCGAGAATATGTCGTGCGATCAAACTAGAGTCGGCTAGGTAGCCAGTTCGAATGACTAAATCGTAACCATCAGCCACTAAATCGACAAAGCGATTATCCAATGACATGTCCACGGTCAGACCCGGATGAAGGTTACAAAACTCGGCAACAGCATCAGCAAGTATCAAATCTCCAGAGATACACGGCACGGACATTTTTATATGACCGCTCACATTCTCTCCAAAGCCTGCAACAGCATCCATAGCCTCCTGAGTGGCCTGCTTCACATTTTTAGCACTGTGGAGTAACACCTTACCTGCCTCGGTCAAGGTTAATTTGCGCGTTGTTCGATATAATAGCTGAGCCCCTATTTCTTCCTCCAACCTCGCCATTCTTTTGCTAACTACCGAATTTGTAAGGTTATTTGCCTCTGCAACCTTACTAAAGCTGCCAAGTTCGATTACTTGAGAAAATAGGATTAAGTCGTCTGCTCTCATACCATTATGTCACTTTTGGAATTAATTATTTTCATTATTTCCCTATATCAACAAAAAATAAAGGAGTAAATTCACGCCAAATTAACAAAACCATTACAACAAAAAGTCACCTCTACAGCGGATTGACACCGTTCGAGAAGTCAGCGTACGAAGGATGTACAAATGAGTGAAACCCTACTTGCCCTAGTGGCATTTTCGCCAATTGTTGTTGCCGCCATCTTATTGGTTGGTCTCAACTGGCCTGCTAAAAAAGCCATGCCTGTTGCGTTCGGTCTAACCGTCGCTATCGCACTAATGTTTTGGGATATGTCAGCCAATCGCGTACTGGCCTCCGTATTCCAAGGACTGGGCATTACTGTCTCTGTTCTATGGATCGTGTTTGGTGCCATCTTCTTGCTCAACACTTTAAAACACACTGGAGCGATCACCACAATCCGTAATGGATTTACCGATATTTCGGCTGACCGCCGTGTACAAGCCATCATCATTGCTTGGTGTTTTGGCTCGTTCATTGAAGGCGCCTCTGGGTTCGGTACCCCGGCAGCAATCGCTGCACCACTACTGGTTGCAATCGGCTTTCCTGCGCTAGCCGCTGTCCTAATGGGCATGATGATTCAGTCTACGCCTGTTTCATTCGGCGCGGTAGGCACGCCTATCATCGTAGGTGTAAACAAAGGTTTAGACACCCATAACATCAGTGAGTCGTTGGCCGCACAAGGTGCAACGTGGGAAATGTACCTGCAAGATATCACAGCGCACGTTGCTGTCATTCACGCAGTCGTAGGTACGATGATCCCAGTATTAATGGCGATGATGTTAACACGTTTTTTCGGCAAGAACAGAAGCTGGAGTGAAGGCCTGGACATTCTACCATTTGCGCTATTCGCTGGTGTCTCTTTCACCGTTCCATACGCGTTAACCGGCGTATTCTTGGGCGCAGAGTTCCCTTCACTTATCGGTGGTTTGGTTGGTCTGTCTATCGTTGTTACCGCAGCGAAAAAAGGCTTCTTAGTACCAAAGACTAAGTGGGATTTCGAAAGCGAAGACAAATGGCCTGCAGAGTGGTTAGGCTCGCTAAAAGTCGATCTAAACGACAATCCGGGCAAGCCAATGAGCATCGTAAAAGCTTGGGTTCCATATGTAATGCTGGCAGTTATTCTCGTCGCAAGCCGCGTTAGCCCTGAGCTGAAAGGCTTTGTACAAAGCGTAAGTTTGTCGTTCAGCAACATTCTTGGTGAGACTGGCGTTAGCGCTGCTATTCAGCCGTTATACCTTCCTGGTGGCATTCTGGTGTTTGTCGCACTACTTGCTGCAATGTTACAAAGCGGCAGTGTAAAGCCATTGCGTGAAGCGTTTGGCGAGTCAAGCAAAACACTGATTGGGGCGGGTTTTGTCTTGGTATTTACCATTCCGATGGTTCGTATCTTTATCAACTCAGGCATCAACGGTGCTGACCTAGCAAGTATGCCCGTCACAACCGCAAACTTCGCCTCTGACCTTGTTGGTTCTGCGTTCCCAGCGCTGAGTGCCACCGTTGGTGCACTGGGTGCGTTCATCGCTGGCTCAAACACGGTATCAAATATGATGTTCAGCCAGTTCCAATTCGAAGTGGCACAAACGTTGTCTATTTCGAGTGTGATTGTTGTATCACTCCAGGCCGTCGGTGCTGCTGCAGGTAACATGATTGCGATTCACAACGTTGTTGCCGCATCAGCCACGGTAGGTTTGCTTGGTCGAGAAGGCGCAACATTGCGTAAAACGATTATCCCTACGTTCTACTACATTGTAATGACAGGCATTATTGGATTGGTGCTGATTTATGGCTTCCAAATGACAGATGTCTTAATGAAGTAACGCGAAATGCAGGGTTTACAGCCCTGCCTAATTTGACACAGCTGTCTGCACTACTACCCCGACATGTTGATTTAGCTTGCTACATCAATTCCCCCGACAGCTGTGTCACCCTTTCCAGTTTGCATAACTGATTGAGTGATTTAATAAAATTTTTCAACCAATTATGTAAATGGGTTACCAACATCACCGATTCAAACGTAAGTGAACCATAGGTAACTATACTCATTTTGATGTCTTCACTGCTTTGCGATGAAGGCTCAACGAAAGAGCAAATTGCTCCACAACTTTGCTTAGAATAACCGCTAGGACACCATTATGATTATCTCAGCTTCTACTGACTACCGCGCTGCCGCGAAAGCCAAGCTTCCCCCGTTTCTATTCCATTATATTGATGGCGGCTCTTACGACGAACGCACGCTGAAGCGTAATACTGACGATTTAGGTGATGTCGCTCTTCGCCAACGCGTCCTACGCGATATGACAGATTTGAGCCTCGAAACCGAGATCTTCGGTGAGAAACTGGCAATGCCAATCGCGCTAGCTCCTGTTGGTCTAACTGGTATGTACGCGCGCCGAGGCGAAGTGCAAGCAGCAAAAGCAGCCGAGAAAAAAGGCATCCCGTTTACTATGTCGACTGTTTCGGTTTGTCCGATTGAAGAAGTCGCACCTGCAATTGAACGTCCAATGTGGTTCCAGCTTTACGTACTTAAAGACCGTGGCTTTATGAAGAACGTACTTGAGCGTGCAAAAGCAGCAGGCGTAACAACGCTGGTGTTTACCGTTGATATGCCAGTTCCTGGCGCACGTTACCGTGACATGCATTCAGGTATGAGTGGCCCTAACGCGGCCATGCGTCGTGTATTCCAGGCGATGCGCCACCCAAGCTGGGCGCTGGATGTGGGTCTACTTGGTAAACCGCACGACTTAGGTAACATCTCAACTTATCGTGGCGAACCAACAAAGCTAGAAGATTACATCGGCTGGTTAGGCGCAAACTTCGACCCTTCTATCTCCTGGAAAGATCTTGAGTGGATTCGTGATTTTTGGGATGGTCCAATGGTTATCAAAGGCATTCTAGATGAAGAAGACGCGAAAGATGCGGTACGTTTCGGCGCGGACGGCATTGTGGTATCTAACCATGGTGGCCGTCAGTTAGATGGCGTACTTTCAAGCGCTAAAGCACTACCAAGCATTGCGGATGCGGTAAAAGGTGATCTTAAGATCTTCGTAGACTCTGGTATTCGTACTGGTCTTGATGTCGTTCGTATGCTCGCACTTGGTGCAGACTGTACGCTTCTTGGCCGTTCATTTGTGTACGCATTGGCAGCACAAGGCGGAGCAGGCGTTGAAAACCTACTGGATCTGTACGATAAAGAAATGCGTGTAGCAATGACGCTGACTGGTGCTAAGTCTATCGCGGATCTTTCACGCGATTCGCTAGTGAAAATCCCATAATCTTTGCAATCGAGCAAAACAGAAACGAAAAAACGAGCCAACAGTGGCTCGTTTTTTATTGCTCTTCAACCCGATAATTTGACGAGCAAGCTAGCTAACTTGGTGAACGTACTCGATCACGACTTGGTTTCCGTCGATAAACACGTTACTGATATCGCCATCCACCGTCACACGATTTTGTAAATAAACGGTACCAGATGCAGATAGATCACGCTCCGTCAAAGACGGAATCACCTGACCAGGACGTACATGTAGCTGCTCGCATAGCTGTTTTACAAAACCTAGCGTCAGTGGAGAATTACCACGTAACAAGCCAGAAAACTCGTGTAGACTCAAACCAAGGCGCTTCGCCATTTCCATTTGAGTGATGTGCATTTTGGCTTTTTGTGACATCCAGATGTCGTAGAGCGCGTTTCGATCCAGCTCTGTAAATTCCATATCTGCCTCCGCTAATTCAAGAGCCAATACACTCTCACACTTACTTAAGATAAATGTTAGCGATAAGTCAGAGAAGTTATAATTGATCGTCCAAATATCAACCCTCAATCATTGGTAGCGTACCTCTGAACATGCATGAGGCGGTCGCTCAGCAAAACGTAAAGGTAACTCTCTTGTCATTGGAAGGAAAAGTCCATCTCGGCGGTTTAGACATAAGTAAATGATTTAAAGGAAATCACTGGGGTGAAGGAGTAATATCTGCTACCTTTCCTTCCATGGTTCACTAGAAATAAGTTACATATGCCACAGTGGTTTACCGAATTACAAAGCTACATTGAAACGTCTCATCAAAATTGGAGTGGAAGCGTCCTTTTCATTACGCTCGCTAGCTTTATAGCTTGGATAGCTTGGCGGCTGATTCGCTCTCGCCTCGCTGCGCTCGTAGAGAAAACGCCCTTCCACTGGGATGACATGTTGCTTGATGCGCTAAAAGCGCCAGTCAGTACACTCATTTGGTGTTGGCCAGCAACCGTCTCTATCGGCATCATATTGGAGAGCGAGCTCAACGATAAAATAAACTGGTTAAGTACGCTGAAACTGATTTTAATCATCAGCATCTTCGTATGGACCGTTATGCGGCTCATTACCAATGTTGAAGAGCATGTTCTCGAACAAAAGAACCGAGATGAAACAACAGTACAAGCGATAGCTAAGGTCGCGCGCCTGTTCTTTATTACCGTCGGAATTCTAACCGTAATGCAGGCATTTGGTCTGTCACTATCGGGCCTACTTACCTTCGGTGGTGTTGGTGGTTTGATCGTCGGTTTAGCGGCGAAGGATTTGCTGTCTAACTTTTTTGGAGGTCTTATGATCTACTTCGATCGTCCATTTAAAGTTGGCGATTGGATCCGTTCTCCAGACCGACAAATAGAGGGGACGGTAGAACGCATTGGCTGGCGTATGACCATTATCCGAACTTTCGATAAGCGTCCACTGTATGTGCCAAACTCAGTGTTTAGCAGCATTGTCGTAGAAAACCCATCTCGCATGCTGAACCGACGTATCTACGAAAAAATTGGACTTCGTTACGACGATGCTGAAAAAATGCCGCAAATTATCACCGCGGTAAAAGAAATGCTGAAAAATCACAAAGACATTGATGCACGCCAAACACTTATCGTCAACTTCGATACATTCGGTCCATCATCATTGCACTTCTTTATCTATACCTTTACTAAAACCGTGAATTGGGTGAGATACCATGAGGTTAAGCAGGACATACTGCTTAAGGTAATCAACATCATTAAAGAACACGATGCAGATATCGCGTTCCCTACTCAGACGCTTAAGCTTGATCCTATACAAATGGTAAAAGCGGAAGAGCAAGAAGATCACGGCTTCTAGTTCTCACCAATACCCAAATAATCAAGCCCGCTGTGTTTAAGCGGGCTTTTTATTTTTCTTCGCATGAAGTGGTTATTGTTGCGTTAACACTATACGTGCATTCAGCGGTTGGATTGGGCGATTGTTTTTCCCCATTACTTCCGAAAAAGATTTTATCTGCTCAGGAGAAATAGTTTGTGCTTCTTTCATCACCAACCAACGCACACCTTCAGAGCATGGTGGTGTCGTTAGTGAGCCGTTAAAGCGGTAGTAGTCTTTATCACTTGGGATAAGGGCATCCGCATCAAATGGAACCTTGATGGTAACATCTTGATCTTTAGTTGGAGTGTTAGCTAGCATCTTAGCTAGATCTGGGTTCGCGTCACCCAGTTTAAAGAACACCGCGACAACAGCTAGATGACCTACTTTGTCGGCATGCACAAAGTGTACTTCTAGTGGGTATTCTTTACCATCCATATGGTTTTCAGATGGCGTATGGAAGTGGAACTGTTTCAACATAAACTCTTTACCATCAATGGTGAGTGTGTTTTTACCTTCTAAACCAGTCTGTAAAGTGTGACCGTTGTTCAGCAGTGAAATTGCCTTACCTTCGTAGTCGAAATTCAATTTTTCTAGCTTCGCTTCGGTCGCCGATTCAATGTTGATTGGGCTCTGGTTTTGACCTTTCGCGCACTCAGATGCAAACTCACCCCAATGAGCTGGCCCATGGTTTCCCTCGTAGCCCCAGCTTGCTGCATAAGCTGTTCCTGTAAATACCAGTGCCAAACCTAATGTTGTTAGTGACTTCTTCATCATTTTCCTTATTTCTGAAAGTTAAATTCCGTGAGAATAAAGACATACTAATCTCACAAAATTAAGCAGTGACAGAGTGAAAACTATGATTACAAAAGATTTTTGGAATAGAAGCCTCTAATGATGTAATTGACATGATGCTCAAAATTGAACGTCAACGATTATTGAGTCGGTGTAAGTACCTGCAGGAGGGGCCGTTTGGCTGGTTAGTATCTGCGCGCGATAATTATAATTCTGTGGAGTGATACCATCAGGAATGGAGCCGCCAGTATCGACGTCACTGTGTTCACGACGTTCAGAACTGGTTCCTCCCCAGCGCTCCATCGTTGATGACTTATAGATTTCATACTCCAAATAGTGACCACTAGAAATCATTCGCCGCTGACCGCCGGACGCATTTAGGCCGTCATTCAAGCCAATGGAGAAGGAACTATTCTTGGTACAAGTTAACGATATAACCTGACTGACCGGTTCAAAACCGGCCACTAATGGGGACGAACCAAAATCAATATCTGGCGCTGTGATCATACAATCAGGGGTCACTTGCAACTCAACCGTAATCACGCTTTGAGCGCTGCCATTGGCGCGGCCAATGCATACCCCTAGAACCCCGATCCCCTTACAGTAATCCCAATTCCAGGATACGGTGATTTGGTCTTTATAAGTCCCAGCGGAAAGATTACTACCCACTCCCGTCCGAGCATAAAGCGGAAACTCAGCTTGAGTGCCAAACAACCCGAGTAAATCGAGTAACCCGATTTCAAAAAAATTGTAAGTTTGGCCGAATACATACTCTTGTGAAAGACCTGGATCGCCAAAAATCTGATAGCTGAGCTCCGAACTCGGATCATCCTCATTTAATAGCAAACCATTATTTATACTGTTAAACGTTGCTGATACGTAGTCGCCACTTAACAAAGACACAAGTGTAGAAAAGTCACACGTAATCCCCGCATGAGGCTGAGCTGAGCTTTGCTGCTGAGAGCTTGAAACAGTAAACGAAGAAACATTGCCAAACAAGATTAAAGGTGCTGCCGCCGTGAGCTGACAAGCCATTGTCGAGCATGAGAAAAAGAGAAGTAGGCTAGCAAACCAGCTGCGCAAAATCATAGTGCGGTCTCTTCTTCGGCTTTGATACAAACCTGCTCAGGCAATGTTTGTATTTTTTGACTGTCACGCTGATACAACCCCTCAATAAACACTTTACATGGCGACTGTCCTTGAGGATAAAACTGAATATAGCGGCCTAGGTCAACGCCTTCAAAGTACGTAAAACCATCCCAACCAATTTGGCTTGTTAAGCCCGTTTCTGAGCGGCCATATGTACCAATCGGAAGGAACAAATGATTTTCGTCTACCACCGTCATGCTCAGTGCAATTTGTAGCTCTATTGGGAACTCTAACAGGTAGCCGTAGCCCGAATGTATCGAAGCAAACTGCTCTGTCGCAGAAAACGCAGCATTGGCTGGTAAATTAAGTGGATCGATTTCATATTTGGCGGTGTAATACGCCGTAGCCCAAGGAACAAGTAAGTAACCTTCATCGTCTGTCACTCCGACAATTTGATTCTCATATTTAACCGGAATACCTTCAAAACCACTGGTGCTCACTACCGCAAAGCTGTCATACACTTCATTCGCTGGGAATATTTCTCCATCCAACGTAGAGACTGAACCTGCCATTTCCGCAAAATAATCATAGTCGCCACTGGTGCCATTTAACCCCGCTCTAAACTGCGCCCATGACGCACGGTAGGTCAAATCGGCCTGTTTACGGTTTTCTGGGTCCTCGTTAATATCATGCGCTAAATTGACGCCCCACCCACCTCGTATTGGCGCAAGGCGGCTGTAACCCACTCGCCCTCTAACATCGCCATCATCCTCTCTTTTCAGCGTTAACCCCGAACTTCCCCCCAAAGAACTGAAAGGTAGAGAGAATTGCGCCAGCGTAACACTCTGACCACCAATACTATGGTTGTAAGAAAGGGACATATTGATATTAAAAGGCAGAGCGTAGCTATAAGTAAGATTTAGGGTACGTGAATCTGAGTCGGATTGTTGAATATCAAAGTACCCACCAGAAAGTGAGCCCCAATCTCCCAAGCGGACTCCCATATTGATTTGTGATAGATGGCGCGACGCGAGTGAAGCGTCCTTGCCGTCATCGAGCATTTCGTAATCTGGTAAATGAGATAAGGTATAAAAGTCGGCTTGTTCTACTTGAGTTCGAGCAGCGAAGCTAAACAACCGAGACTGATAACTATAACCTAGCGCATATGAGGTAGATTGATCCTGAAAATTACTCACACGAAACGAGGCATCCACCGTACCTAAGTTGAAAGCATTGGTGACAAAGCCCAGCCCCGCAACGATCAGGTCATCTTTTGCTTCAGCTTGAGCTTCTAATGTTAACCAATCAGTCATGCCATGACGCAGAGCGGTAACCACGCCACCGTCTCCATAGTCGTTAGATGCATTACCGAAATTTTCTCTGATCGCACCAATACTCGCACTGTAAGATGTAAATCCGGTCTTGAGTAGATCGGAAGAGAGAAAAAATGGGCTGGTCATGACCGTTTGCTTACCCTGAGCATCCGTTGCAATTACCGTTGCTTCCCCAGCACCAGAGAGCATTGGAATATCGTTAATAATGAAAGGACCGGGACCAACATTCATTGAGTCAGTTTTAAAGCCATTGATAAATAAATCTAACGTAGTGGGCGCTGTGACTTCACCGTAAAATGCAGGTAACGGCGTCGTCACGACATCCGGACGCATAGAGAAATCATGTGATAACTGAATACCCGCCAGTCTTACTGGTTGGCTCCAAGATAAAGGGCGAACAATATAGTCCCCTACCTCCATACGAATTCGCTTCTCTTGATTGACGTACTCGTAACTCGTATCAAAACGAGTGTACTGGCTGCTTTGCTGGGACTGAACATCGCGATGAAAGTTAGATTTAAATATCCCGGTAGTAGAAAAAACGCCAAACTCAGAAAAGGCTCTGACTTCATGATTTATAGAAACCTCCTTTTGTCGGCTTTCGTTCTCGTACACACCAAATACGTTGTAGTTAAGCAGGCCACCACGCCCAAACTGAGCCGGGGAAAATCGCCCCATATCCTGCGCTGATAAGCTCTGCATCGGTAACCAATTAGGCGGTACGTCAATTGTAAGTTGCAATGACGATTGCAAGTAACGCACGTTAACTCCTGGGATAGACGTAACCTCAAGTCTCTCTTCAGTTCCAGGCAACGACTTGGCGGTAACCCCAACTGAAATGAGGTCCTCCCGGAGCAAAAAGAACTGATCGCCAACTCGCTCAACTTTCGCAACAAGCCCGGTTGCTCTTTGATTGATCACCAACTCCAGATTGAGGCTAATATTCTCAAACTTTTCTAATGAGAAATTTTCAGGACTCGGTAGCTCAGAGAAGTGGTTTGCTGAATTTGCACAAAGACCAATACTGCTCCACGTTACGCTAAGTAATACCAACCAAAAGAAAGCATTCATTGTATTAAATCTATTCATTATTGCTTCAATGGTATTTGGTAACGTTTACCTCCAATATTCGCGCTCAAACTCAAGGGTCTGACATTACTATGGGGAATAGACCAAACCTTATACTGTTCAGGAAGAATATAGCCAGCTAGTCCATCGGAAATAACGACAGGATCTTTATTTGGTAGATTCAACTGTAAATTCACTAAGCGAACATGGTGTTTTCCTGAATTTTTAATGTGAACAAAACGCTGATTATTTTTCTTAATAAACTGTGCCTGTAAATCACCCCATAATTCACTGTCACGGTTTGGTTTTTGAGTATCAGTCAGCCCTTTCCCGTAAATAAACAAAGGTATCGAGTAACGCATTCGGACTTTTACAGCGAGTTCATTTTCCGTCAATTCTGTTTGAGGGTTTTGAGTTGGCGGTAATTCATCTATGATCACTCGGTATGCATACTCCTTACCCGCAGAGGCCTAATCTTGGTTGATGATGCGGATTAACTGCTTTTCACCTGGTTCAATTTTGACAAACGGAGGGGTTGCAATTAACTGGCTTTGACTTGAATAACTATCTTCTCCTTCGTTTTGTTCCCACTTAAAAATTCTCACCTGTAAATAAGAATCAACACTGCCTTTATTTACCATCCAAAGTGATGTTGCATTACTCTCCTCTGATATTTTGGGGTAAATTGGCCAAATTAATAATGAGTTAGCGTTGGCATTTGAGAAAAAAACAAAAAGGAAGGCTATTAATAATAGTTTTTTGAGTATGACTTCCATTTCACCCCTCCAAAGTTCACTTACCACTCTAATGTCAGCGTAAGCGTATCCATATAAATTCCAGCCATTTCATTCCCATTTATTGTCGCCTTTGCCCAGATAGGAAACTGAATATTATCTGGGTCTTGGTCAGTATCGACGGAATATTGCGTGTCAATATCAAGCACCTGCGTGTAATTTAGATCCTGGAACAAAAAGTAATCTACCGTTGTCGCTTCTTCACTGTGCTTTAGCTTACGTACACCGTCCGATGCATTCATCCCGCCATTTACGGAAACATTCATCGTAATACCCGGAGTACAACTTAATGTGAGTGATGAACTGTAAGTGATGCTGCCTTGTACTTCCGTCGCGTAAACTGAAGAATGCTCACCAAAATCTAACGTGCCTATTTGCCCGGCTTGGGTTGCGCTTTCTTCTTGTACTACGCCGTTAATCAAACAACCTGTATCTACGGTGGCAGACACCTGAAAAGTTTGTGTCGCATCAGCCAGCACAGTTAAAGAGCACAAACTCATCGCGACAAGTGAAAAGCCCCTAACAACCAGCGTCACGTTTTACCAGCTTAGCGTCACACTGATGGTATCGGAGTATGTACCGGCAATGCTGCTCGTACCGTAAGCTTTCGCAAAAAGCTCAATAGTTTGCGATGTTGCACTAGTAAATTCAGACAGAGCTACCGTCCCGCCTTGTATAATTTGTGTGCTTCGGTCTGAGTCGGTAAACAACGTATAATCAATAAATTGCGCGCCATTTGACATCGCATAGGTACCAACGGTCGCACTTGCATCATACAATCCGGTGCCCAATGTAAACGTCGGTGTCACACCGTTACTACAAAGCACTTCAATACCCGTCGCACTACCACCATTTACCACACCATCTTGTTCACTGAAGATTGCAGGCACGTCTCCAAAGGCGAGTGAGCCAAAGCCAACGCCAGAAGCTGCATCTACCGCATTATTTCCATTAATCACACAACCTTGTACAAGGTTAATTGAAACATCAATCGTACCGCTCACTGACGCTCCACTCGCTTGCCAACTAAATGAGGTTAAGAGCAGAGGCATCATCAGATAAAATCTTTTCATATAAAGCTCCATTTTTACATTCCACTGTATATCGGTAACCTTTTTATTAGTTATAGCTCAATTATGACAAACCAAATGCATATAAAATGTAAAACAATAAAAAGAAGCAGGATAAGGATAAAGACGAACAGCAAATAAAAACATTAAACTTAAAAATGACGATTTTTAAGCATATGATGCTAAAAAATAACCACCAAAAACAAATGGTTATTATCTTATTCCAAATACAGAATCGACAATTAGTTAGAAGGTAGGGTGAAGTTGAGTGGAAAAAATCTAAAAAAAGTAGCAGAACGATACGAGAAGTTTAGAAAAGATTGGCGACCATTTCTTCCCGAAACAAAAATCTTCATGAAACAAAAATGCGCCCCAAAAAGGAGCGCATTTCTTACTTGAATAAGTTATTCCCAATCAAGAATAACTTTGCCTGACATACCGCTGCGCATTACGTCGAAGCCTTCTTGGAAATCGTCAATCTTGTAGTGGTGCGTGATGATTGGCGATAGATCCAGACCAGATTGGATCAGTGAAGCCATCTTGTACCAAGTTTCGAACATTTCGCGACCGTAGATACCTTTGATCACCAAGCCTTTGAAGATAACTTGGTTCCAGTCGATACCCATGTCTGACGGTGGAATACCGAGTAGTGCAATGCGACCACCGTGGTTCATTGTGGTTAGCATTGAGTTGAATGCTGCTGGGTTACCAGACATTTCTAGACCAACGTCGAAGCCTTCTGTCATGCCTAGCTCAGCCATTACGTCTTCTAGCTTCTCTTCAGCCACGTTTACTGCGCGTGTTACACCCATCTTACGAGCAAGTTCTAGACGGTATTCGTTCACGTCTGTGATCACTACGTGGCGAGCACCAACGTGCTTTGCTACTGCCGCTGCCATGATACCGATTGGGCCAGCACCTGTGATAAGCACGTCTTCGCCTACTAGGTCGAAAGAAAGTGCTGTGTGTACTGCGTTACCAAACGGGTCAAAGATAGACGCTAGGTCGTCAGAGATCTCGTCTGGGATCTTGAACGCGTTGAACGCTGGGATAACCAGGTATTCTGCAAATGCGCCTTCGCGGTTAACGCCCACACCAATCGTGTTACGACATAGGTGAGTACGGCCGCCACGACAGTTACGACAATGACCACACGTGATGTGACCTTCGCCAGATACGCGGTCACCGATTTCAAAGCCACGAACTTCCTGACCAATCGCAACCACTTCACCCACGTATTCGTGACCGACAACCATAGGCACTGGAATTGTCTTTTGTGACCATTCGTCCCAATTGTAGATGTGTACGTCTGTACCACAGATAGCGGTTTTCTTAATTTTGATCAGAATGTCGTTATGGCCAACTTCAGGTTTATCAACCTCAGTCATCCAGATGCCTTCTTCAGGCTTTAGCTTTGATAATGCTTTAATTTTCATAATGTAACCTTAATTAAAGGCCCTATTGTCTAAGGCCTAGAATCTTAAATAAGACCCATGTCCTTACCAACTTGGATGAACGCGTCGATTGCACGGTCTAGTTGCTCGCGAGAGTGCGCCGCAGACATTTGAGTACGGATACGTGCTTGACCTTTTGGTACTACAGGGAATGAGAAGCCGATTACGTAGATGCCTTTCTCCAGCGCACGCTCTGCAAATTCTGCTGCTACTTTTGCGTCGCCAAGCATGATTGGGATGATTGCGTGGTCAGCACCACCCATTGTGAAACCAGCGTCTTCCATACGAGTACGGAAGTGTGCTGCGTTTTCCCATAGACGATCACGTAGGTCACCGCTCTCTTCTAGTAGATCTAGAACGCGGATAGAAGCGCTTACGATTGCTGGTGCAACAGAGTTAGAGAATAGGTATGGACGAGAACGCTGACGTAGCCAGTCAATCACTTCCGCTTTACCAGATGTGTAACCGCCTGAAGCGCCGCCCATTGCTTTGCCTAGCGTACCAGTGATGATGTCGATACGGTCAACCACGTTGTGGTGCTCGTGCGTACCTGCACCTGTTTTGCCCATGAAGCCAACAGCGTGAGAGTCATCAACCATAGTCAACGCGCCGTACTTCTCTGCTAGGTCACAGATAGCCGGAAGGTTTGCTACTACGCCGTCCATTGAGAACACACCGTCCGTTACGATAAGAATGTGGCGAGCACCTGCTTCTTTCGCAGCGATCAGTTGTTGCTCTAGCTCTTCCATGTTGTTGTTTGAGTAGCGGAAACGCATTGCTTTACATAGACGAACACCGTCGATGATTGACGCGTGGTTTAAAGCGTCAGAGATGATTGCGTCTTCTTTGCCTAGAATAGTTTCAAATAGGCCCGCGTTTGCGTCGAAACATGATGTGTAAAGAATCGTATCTTCTTTACCTAGGAACTTAGAAAGCTTCTGCTCAAGCTCTTTGTGGATGTCTTGCGTACCACAGATAAAACGTACTGAAGCCATACCAAAGCCGTGCTCGTCCATGCCTGCTTTACCCGCTTCGATAAGTGCCGGGTGGTTAGCAAGACCAAGGTAGTTGTTCGCACAGAAGTTTAGTACTTCTTCACCAGTAGAGATTTTAACAGCCGCTTGCTGTTGAGACGTGATGACACGCTCTGATTTGTAAAGGCCTTCCGCCTTTACTTCTTCGATTTGCTGCTGAATCTGTTGGTAGAATGCAGAAGACATTTGAAATTCCTTCCTAGTTATTTTGGCGAGTATTTACTCGTTTAGAATTAGGCTTAGCCTTTATGTGACGGGCGTCACGGGCTATCACTCATCAATTAATTGTAGTGTAATTCAAGGAAGGAGGAAGGATTATACCTTAAGGTGGAAAAGCATTAATGAATCCTAGGCACAAATTCGATTAATGCTTTTCTATGAGTTTGTTATAAAAGGAATTATAGCCAGGTAGGCTTAGCCAAAAGTGCTTCAAAGTCCTTAGCAGGTAATGGTCGGCTATAGTGGAAACCTTGTCCGAACTCACAGTTTAGGTTTTTCAGGTAATCCACATGACGCTGTTCTTCGATGCCTTCTGCGACGATCTTAAGATCCAGCGCTTTTGCCATTGCTATGATTACGTTCACAAGCTCGCGGTCTGAGTCGTTCTCGAACATATTTTGCATAAAGCTACGATCAATTTTTAAGCGGTCGAACGGAAACTTCTGCAAGTAACTCAGCGCAGAATAACCAGTACCAAAATCATCAATAGTAAGTTTGGTGCCTAACGCTCGTAAGTTATTAAGCATGTCTAATAGCTCAGAATCGTGATTGAAGAGGAGACTTTCTGTCACTTCAATATCGAACTTATCTGACGGAAGACCAGACTCCTCAAGGCTGTGTTTAATAAACGTAAGTAAGCGCTCGCAGTACCTAAATTGAACACTAGAAAAGTTTACAGAAACAAACAACGGAGTCAGACTCTGCCATTGTGCCGCTTGTCGACACGCTTGTTGAATAGCAAACTCACCAATTTGATGAATTAAACCATTTTTCTCTGCAATAGAGATAAACTCTTCAGGGTTTACGAATCCGTACTTGTCATCATTCCAACGCATTAGCGCTTCTGCCCCTACGATTTTACCACTACTCAGCTCAATAATTGGCTGATAATACAGCTCTAACAACTGATTGGAGATCGCACTTCTCAGACGATTTTCCAGATCTAAGTAGCGTTGCAAGTCTTGGTTCATATTATGGTTATAAAAACAAAAGCCATCACGCCCATCTTGTTTCGCCCGATACATTGCCATATCTGCACATGCAAGAAGCTGCTCAGCGTTGTCTCCATCATCCGGGAACACAGACATTCCGACGCTGCTACTCAAGAAGAATTCATGGTTGTTCCAAACAAACGGATCGTTAAACGCCGAAAGTACACTTGAAGCAACTCGCTTTGCAGTATCATTATCAGGCAAATCAGGGATGACGAGTAAAAACTCATCCCCACCAATTCTCGCCAATAAGTCTGTTTTTCTCGCGACTTGATACAGTCGCTGAGCACTGAGTTTAAGGATTTCATCCCCAACAAAGTGTCCCATTGAATCGTTAATCTGCTTAAAGTGGTCTAAGTCGATGAACATCACCAAAACTTTAGACCCACTACGCGATGCCCTAATTAACTCCAAAGCCAATCGCTCGGAACCATAACTACGATTAGGTAAATTGGTTAATGTGTCATATTTAGCTTGGAAGGCGAGTTCTTTTTCAGACGCTTTTCGACGTTCAATTTCGTTCGTTAATTTTTTATTCTGTTGAGAAAGAATATCTTTACGCTTTTTTTCTTCCTCAAGCTTAATTTTCAATTCAATCCTATTATTGTTCGTGATGAATGCATAACATAAAGCAATGACGATCATAACGGCCAGAATACTCAAACCAATAATAAAGAGCCGTGATGTAAATATATCTCGTTCACTCAAAGGCTCGAACCACGCCATCAATTTGAAGTGATGTTTATCCACAGGAACTTCAAAGTAAATTTTTCCGTCTACAGCCTCAGAAACGAAATAATTCTCATCCTTATTGTGAGAAGGTGTTTTATTTATGGTATCCCATACAACCATTTCCACGTCTTTTATTTTTAGCACCATTCGGCTATAACTATCTTCGTGTTCTTGGTTAGTAAGTTGGTCAATAACAATATTCTTATTAAGATCGGCAATTAAAAAGGCAACAGGCTTTCCGGAGAACTTAACTTGCTTAATGACTTGAATGCGAACGTCATCATTGTATCGCGTCGCACAAACCTCTTCGGGATGCCCGTGTTGAGTCATTAAGGTCTGTATGTCCATTTTGTGCTCGGCAAGGTTTTCAGATCCAGTGGTGACAATGGTGACTCCATCACTGCCTACCAGCGTGAGCTTCTTATAGATTTGGCTGCTATTAATTAGCTTACTGTCTATCTTCTCATCGAAGCGACGCTTTAAATTAATTAAACTTGCACCTAACCCATACTCCATTGACATGCCAGAAGCTAAATTACCAAAGAATGTTTGTATTGTTTTATCTGTAGCTAGATTATCAACATCTTCACTCGCTATGGTAAATAAATTATCGAGTGTGCTTGCATAACTTTTTACTTTTAAATCTAGTTCTCTGTATTGAGATTCTTTTAACTTATTTTGACCTACGCTAGTCACAGTAATAAGCATAGCTAAGTAAATTGAAACTAATATTGCGCTTATTGTAATAAATCTTTTACTGGAAAATTTTTTAACGGCCTTATTCATCGGACTTTCTTTTTATCTTCTATAAAGTAATCGTTATAAAAGTAGTAAATAGATGGATAGTATTTTTTTACTAGTTTTTCGTATGAACCGTCTTTTTTTATCGAGTCTAAATAACGATCAAATGCTTTGCGTAATTCAGGGGAATTTTTACGGAATGCAACAGCCATTTTTTGATTTTCAGATATAGGGCCAATGACTTTTATTTCACCCGGCCATTTTTCGAGGGCAATTAGCGTATCCGCAACATCTAATAATGTGCTTTCCGCATCATTTTTCATTATCGCTGGAACCATCTCATTAAGGAGACGCGCCCCATCAGGTAATATAACTTTTGCACCTGTGTCATATAAGTCATAAAGGTTAGGATCCAAGCAAGAATGTTCTAAAGCTAACACTTCGCGACCATCGATCAGCTGCTTGACGTTTTTAACATCTTCATCGACCGACCCACTTGGTTTAATCGGGCTCAGACTAGAGTCGGATCTGGAAACCAACCATACACCTGAAGGAAAATAATCTTGTGAAAAATCGACAACCTCAGAGCGCCAATCAAGAATAGTAACGCCATTTGCGATCAAATCGCCTTCAATTGGAACACTTTCTCCGACAACAGCCTGCTTGTTGTGATATTGCACATTTTGCCCTGTCAACTTACCAACCACGTCGCTCCACTGTGCTGGAACATACTGGTACTGAACACCTAACGACTTGGCAAAACCTTTTATTATCTCTACATCCAAGCCAGTCAAAGTTTCCACTTCACCTTGTTCAATATAGGAGACAAAGTTAGCGTACGGGACACCAATGTGACGCAGTACACCGCGTTCACGGATTTGTTGTAAATCGTCTGACCAAGCGGCAGACGACGCAACAGAGGTAACCATGAGCGCCACCGTCGCTAAAGTTCTTTTGAATGTTATGACTGACATAATAATATCCTTACCTTTCACAAAGCGCCCAATAATGGGCGCTTGAGTGATAAACAACGATGTTAGAACGACGAGTAATACAAATTCGTCATCGCCACTACGAGCCCTTCCACATCTTGTTCGTCATGGAACAAATGCGTAGAGATACGCAGCGCGTAAGTATCAAAGTCATCATCCTTATGCAGCTTAAAGCTAGTCGTACGGATGATGTAACCATACTCTTCACGTAAACGATCTCGGAATTCCGTCAGTATCTCTTCATTAGTTACATCGGGGAACGGGTTAACCGTCGTTAAGCCACTGGTTAAGCCTTCCACGTTTGGTGAATACATTTTGGCTTGTGGTAAGTACTCTTGAAGCAAGGTTTTACATAAACTACCAAGGCTTACAACTCGCTCTTCGATACGGTCTCGACCAATCTCATCCCACATTTTGCAACTATCAACTAGTGCTTGTTTCGCAGGATAGTTATCGTTACCAATGTATTGCATTTGCAGCTGTTTACCTAGGTAATCAGCATGAGAAAGTGAGGAGTTGATCAACCATAACGGGTTCTCTCGGTCACTCCAATACTCATTCAAACGGTTACCGTTATCACGAACATACAGAATACCTGTCGCGCCCGGACCACACTGCCACTTATGACCAGATCCTGCATAGAAATCACAATCCATATCGTGGAAATCAAGGTCAAACATACCGACCGTATGCGCGCCATCAACAAGAGTAGGTACGCCATACTCTTTTGCTAAAGCACAAATGGCTTTTGCTGGTAGCGCGGTTCCTGTTTTGTATGTGATATGAGAGAAAACAATTAGGCGAACGTTTTGATTCGCATCAAGCGCGTCTCGGAACGCTTGAATGTAATCTTGCTCAGAAACGTTTTCGGTACCAGTAAATACTGGTAGTTGAATTTCTACCACATCCACACCAAAACGATGTTTCGCTACGTTCATAGGTGATGTTGCAGCAATATGTTCATGGTGTGTCGTTAGAATCACATCACCTGGTTCAAAGTGTAAGCCATTAATGATCGAGCATAAGCCATCAGTAGTGTTGCGGCTGAGAATGATCTCTTCTGGGTTAGCACCAAAACCTGGTGCGACGTCTTTAACCATCTCAGAAACATACGGCCAAGAGCCAAATTTGCCTTTCATATCCCAAGGGTATTTAGCCACCAGCTTGTTGTTATGCTCGTAATCTTCAAGAACATGTTTTGGCATTGAACCTGTTGTACCAATGTTCATGTAAGTGGTTCGTTTATCCAAAACGAACTGTCTTCGCACTTTACGCCAGAAGCGCTTATCGTGTTTTCTACCTAGCCCGCGGCTGCTCCAATCAATTTTCTGTTCTCGTGCTTGAGCTACGCCTGAGAAAGCGGAAGCACTCACACCAGCAACAACAGCTCCTGTTGCGCCTTTCAGAAAATTACGGCGGCTGCTATTAGTCTGAATAGATTCCTTGTCTTTCATCTTTTTCAATCCTTGTCGGAAATTAGCCATATTATTAATTTTAAGTGCGTAACTATCTGTTACTAAAACATTATTACCCATTACAATCAGAGTTTAATTTTTTCCTCTGCCATTAAGTGACTTTAGTTCCAATTTTTTATCTTATTTGATGATATAAGCAACAGTTTGACCACAAATCTATAAACAACAATGTTCACATTAATATATTCGTTAATTTGATTATTCTTTATTGCGGACAATTCCACCAAATTCTTTATAAAACAATTATGAGCTTTGTTATAAAGTCATTAAAAATTTAACTTTGCGTTAATTTAAAAATATTCAGGCTATTTTAAGATTGGCGTCTATTCTTTTTATATCTTAACGATCTCAACATGTTAAGACTAAATAAAAGAAAGCTGATTTCGGATCGAGATATCAGTTTAAGACCATAAAGTGATACACATCACTCTATGACATAAACTCACCGCTCAACAGACATAAGTACAACAGGTTTTCACTAATATGTGCTTGAGCGTACACCCTAAAAGAAGGAGGTCCCATGTTAAAAGGATTGCTATGCATTTCAGTTGCATCCGCTCTTGTCGCCGCCCCTAACGTGCTAGCGAAAACGGTAGAAATGACTGCTCTCAACACCAATGAGAGTGCGGGTACCATTGAGATTTCACAAAGTGATTATGGCGTTGTTTTTACGCCTCAATTATCAGGTTTGTCAGCAGGTGTGCACGGTTTCCATGTTCACACTAATCCATCTTGCGATAGCATAGAAAAGGATGACAAAACCGTATTAGGCGGCGCAGCAGGTGGCCATTATGATCCTAACAACACAGGGAAGCATGGCTATCCTTGGACCGATGACAATCATTTAGGCGACTTGCCTCCACTCTATGTGGACATGGACGGCAATGCCAATCAGCCCGTTGTCGCGCCTCGCCTAAAATTATCAGATTTAAAAGGTCGAGCGTTAATGATCCATGCAGGTGGTGACAATCACTCCGATCACCCAAGTAAGCTAGGTGGTGGCGGCGCTCGCGTCGTATGTGGTGTTATTGAATAAACATTAACTTATGTCTCACACTTCTCTTTAGATTGCGAGAAGTGTGAACTTCTGTTGATATTGAGAGGATGTTGCATTGGTCTCAAGGTAGCTGTGGTGAAGCATTAAGATCGATTGAACAATCTTCGTCCCGATCCCCAAAGAACCGCCCTCCGCTTCTTCCTCGATGTGATTGACGAAGGTAAAGTGGATACGCGACTTATCCTCACTCAAATGTGCTTGGCAATGCACTTCCGAGCCGATTGGGCTGTGGCGCAATGCATTTTCAAGCAGGTTCAATACCAACCGCTCCAATAGCCCCTTGTCACCCACGGTTTGGATTTCGCTATCGATATCCACTTTCAACACCACTTCTTTACGAGAAAACTGGCTCTGCATCGTTTCGGCACATTCTGCCATCAACGCGCCAAGATCTACGGGGTGGTACTCGTAGTTTGGCATTGGAGCTTCTTTGCGCGCGGCGTCTAACAAAGAATGCAATTGAGTTGAGAGCTTCTCACAATTTCGGAAAGCGACGTCAATCAAAGGATCGGATTCCGGATGTTGCAAACGCCACGTTTCCAAATAGCCAAGCACGCTCGATAACGGCGTTTTTAAATCATGGCTAAGCTGCAACAAGCTTTGACGACGATGAGACGATTGATACTCCAACTGTAAAAACTGCTGCTGAATGTGCTTCGCCATCATCTGATAAGAGTGCGCAATCGGCACGAGCTCCGGCACTTGGTGAGTAAAATCAGGTTGCAGGCGGAAATCATGTTCAGCTTGTTGTTGAAGTTGCTTGGTCACACGTTCAATCGGATTCAATAGGCTACGTTTGACCAGCACATAAGCCCCAAGAGCAAAGCCTAAAATGGACACTAAGACCAATCCTGCCAGCGCGATGTAAGGAGTATCGACTTGAGCATTGGCAATGGCGTCATGTCGGGTACTGCCAATCACCACGTAGAGATAACCGATCGTAGAGCCTAATTCTTCTATCGCGGCGACAGAAAAGACTTTGTGCTCACCACGATTACGTGGGTCTTCACCCAAAATAGGAAAAGGTTGGTCATTTAAGAATTGCTTAATGGGATTGAGATCCACCTTCCCCATGATCTCCGCCCCTTCCGGTGCTGCATGGGTGGTGATGTTACCTTGGCTATCGAGGAAGTAGATTTCAAAATCAGGGCCGATCAGCATGAGCGTGTGAAAAATCGACTTGAGCGCTTTCGGATTGTAATCCGTCCCGATCATCAGCGGGTTATCATCACGCATGTGGCTAGCTAGCTCTTTATGCAGGCTTTGTTTAGTGCGTAACTCGATGGTTTCTTTTTGCCAATTGTAAGTCAGTGCAATCACCACCGCCGCGAGGCAGAACCACAAGCTAGTAAATACTACCAAGCGAGATTTGAAGCTCATCCTATCGCCTCCTTAAACAGCGGTGTTTCCGAAACACCCGTGATGATTGAAAAATGACGGTGAAAACAACTGCAGACTTACTGTCTTGGCTTGATGTTTTGACTTACTTTCTTGCATTAGTGTCTTGGTTGAAACTTATACCCAACACCCCAAACAGTTTGAATGAAGTGATGATCAGAATCAGACAACGACAATTTGCTGCGTAAACGGTTAATGGTGCTACACACCGTGTGGTGATAACCAGAATGACTAGTGTTCCAAACGTGATCGAGCAATTCATCTTTACTGTAAACTCTGCCCGGACGAGTCGCGAGAAACTGCAGCAAAGTAAACTCTGTCGCGGTAAGAGTGACGTCTTTGTCGTTTAGGGATACTTGGTGCAACTCCGGAATGATTCTTAGCGGACCAAAATCCATCGCATCGTCGAGGACTTCATTTGCCACCTTTGCTTCTGCGGTTTGGCTGACTCTGCGTAACACGTTTCGCACTCGTGCTTGGAATTCTAATACGCTAAATGGCTTAGTGATGTAGTCATCAACGCCCGCTTCTAAACCGTCAACCTTGTCCATTTCACCGTCTCTGGCTGTCAGCATGAGCACTGGGCTCCAATCTTGTTGCTGACGCAAATAATGGCAAATGTCTAGACCATCACCATCTGGTAAACCTCGGTCAAGGATCAATAAATCAAAGGGTTGTTGCTGGTATTGCGTTTTAGCATCGGCGACATTTGTGGCTCGCGACACTTGGTGTCCTTGAAACTTGAGATGCATCTGAACCAGCTCTGCCAAATCATCGTCATCTTCCACCAACAAGATGTTCGCGACTAAATTGATTGCCTGTTGTTCCATGGTCCTTTCCTTGCCTTCGAGTATCCTCACTTTGCACATGACCGGAACAAATTAGAAATTCTTTCAAAAAAGGTTCCGATGACGCCATGAGGGATAAAGCGCTCGGCTACAAGCGCTTTGGAAAGGAGACGTCATCGGAGCCTGTGTTACTCGACTCGAGTGATGGTGACTTTCGCACCTGGGTTCAAGAAACGATGGTTCGCAGAGAGTGCTGAGTTTGCTAATCCGTCATCTTGGCTAACAACACCCGCATGGAATGCAACAACGTCATTGCTGTCATTACGAGCGGCATTGAAACCCTCACCGCCACCTGCTGGGCCCGGAATGGTTGCAGCAAGTTCATCGTTCAGTTCTGTGCCGGAATCCCAAACGTTCATGCTCATTTCGTAGCTTTCACCCACTGCGAGCGATTTGAGCGATAGCCCCGTTTCGCCAACAAAGGCATCGTTGGTGTTCACGAACATAGACGCCACAGACAAGTAACCGTAACGACTAGGGTCAACCGTGATGGTGACTTCGTCCGATGCCCCCGGCAACACCAATCCATTACCCGAAATACCTTGGTAAACACTGTCATTGCTGTTCATCAACTCAATCAGCTCAGCGTTACTACCGCCTTCGGCAAGGTGCTCAAGTTCAACAGATGCCGCTTGTCCAATTTCAAACAGTTGGTAGTCACCATTGTGAGTGAGTACAGCAAGCGGAGACATAGGTTGATTCGCAGTCAAGTTCGCCACGTTGACGGTGTAGCGGTACGATTTCACTACGTCATTATCATCATCGCTTGGACAACCGGCGAGCAAGCCGACTGAAGCTGCTACTAGTAAGATTCTGTATTTCATACATCCCCCTTACTTCACAACGATTGTGATGGTTGCAACTGGGTTTAACCAACGATGGCTGCTGCTGTCTAGGTCACTGATGCCGCCGGTTGGGTCGCTATCACCAAGGTTACCCGGATGCACGTGAACTTTGTCGTTAGTTACCGTTGCTTCAACGCCTGTGCCGCCAGTACCAAAGGTAATGAAAGGTGGGTTTGGCATGCTGGACGCAAGTTCATCGTTCGCTTCTGTACCAGCATCGTAACTTCTTAGCGTTGCTCGGTATGTACCCGCTTCCGTTGGAATCCTCCAACTATCCAGACCGACGAAACCGTCATTGGTTGGCAGCAACATCGCGCTCAGAGAAAGATAACCGTGGTCGCCACTATCCAAGGTGAAGGTGGTTGCCACACCTGGGTTCAAAATGCCACCAGCAGGGTTCTCTACCACCGCACCACCAGCGTTACCAATCACACTAGCAAGCCCAGAGATATCACCGCCTTCTGCCATTGCTTCTAGTTCAGGCGTTGCTGCTTGGCCCGTTCTGAACATTTGAAGATCAGAGCCATGTGCGGCAACAATAAGAGGCGTAAAGTAGATGCCTTTGGTTGCGTTTGTCACGGTGATTTCCAATTCCGCCGCATTCACTGATGCAGAGCCTAGTGCCATAGCGACTGAAGTCATGACGAGTCCGAGTTGGGTACGTTTTTTCATTGTGATTCCATCCTTTAATGAGGGTTGAACTACCCAAGCCCATCTGTACGGCTTTACTTCTTTGTTCGTGACTTGAGTAGGTTAAGCATTACGTTTCGAACGTTTTGCGTTCTTGCCTCTAAGAATGACGAGCAAATCTATCAGCAACTTCATCGAATTCTCATAAAATTCTCACAAGTTTTGTTCGAATTCTGTCAGCAGCACTTTTTTACTCTTAATCAGCTATTTACACTTCGCGCTTTCCCCTCCTACAATGCGGTATTCTCTGTTTAAATCACGATTCTCACCATGATTCATAACGTTCTGTCTGCCTACTATGGCGAAATCTACGGCATCGCTTTTTTCAACCACTACTTGAGCTATTACGCCCAAAGTGAACAACAAACGCTGTGGCAAACCTTGATTGAAGTGGAAGAGCTAACCGCAGAAAAGCTCAAACCTGTACTGCTGACAAATGGCATGGATATCGAAAGTCGACACCAAGAGATGTTGGATAAAGGCTTGGCAGACGCAACCAAGTGGATTGGTTTACCATGGCAAGAGTTGGTGGCGACTCTTCTGAAGTGGGTGGAGCCTTATGAGGTCAAGTATCAAGAGTGGCATGAAGAAGTGAAAGCTTCACAGCAGTATTCAATCGCTGAGCGAGAAGCTATCGAGTTGATTGCAGACCACGAAACGGCCATTTATCACTGTTGGCAGCAATACCATACTGGTGAATCTGGCTTGCCTGCACTCAATGCATTTTTGGCAAAATATCGTTAAAGCGAGACGGTGGCACTTGAACCTCGTGAAACCGTACCAGACAATGTCGTTATTCCGCTGCGCAGAACTGAACAATTATGGTTAATCCAAAACTCATTGCCCTACTTCCTGATCTTGCTTCGTTTATCTTAGTGGTAAACGAAGGCAGTTTTACCGCTGCAGCCAAACAACTCGGCGTGACGCCATCGGCTTTAAGTAAGTTGATCACACGATTAGAGCAAGCCCTCTCGGTGAAACTGTTTGAGCGCACGACTCGTAAGTTGATCATCACTCAAGCTGGGCAAAAGGTTTACGACCAAAGCATCGCAATGGTGAATGCCGCGCAGCAAGCCGTTGAGCTATCTGCGGAAGATCATGCTGAGCCAACAGGCGCACTCACAGTAGCAGCCCCTGAAGCATTTCTTAATTCGGTGCTTCAACCGTTTGTTTTGCCATTCCTTGAACGTTATCCAAATATTCAGCTTAAGCTGCGTGCAGCAGATGGTGAGATCGATCTGTTCCGCCAAGGAATTGATGTCGCATTTAAGCTCACCGATAAACCCGATGAGAATCTGGTCCTCAAAGAGATCAGCAAGACCAACCTTGTTTTGTGTGCCTCTCCAGATTACCTCACCAAACACGGTATGCCTGAGCATCCCACTGAGCTTGAGCAGCACGACTGCATTTACCTTGCCGAGAACGACAAAGACAACATCTGGTCGTTCTTTAAAGAGGAAGCTTTCCACTCGATTGCCGTGAGTGGACGTTACGCCGTTAACCATTCTCAAATGCGCTTGAATGGGGTTAAGTCTGGCTTGGGAATTGGAATCTTCCATGACTTCGTGATCAAAGACGCGTTAGAGCAAGGGGAAGTGGTTGAGGTATTGCCGGATTGGATGATCAAGAGTAACTACCACGGCGCTATCGCGATGCAGTATGCACAAACCAAATACATGCCTGCTCGTCTGCGCGTGTTTATCGACTTCGTTAAGGAGCATTTAGTCTCCGAGGGCACTAACCATGCTTAAGGATACGAGTCATGCTTGAAGAGGCTAACCATGTTTAATGCTATTCATCACGTCGCGATCATTTGTAGCGACTACCCAAGGTCAAAACGCTTTTACACTGAAGTATTGGGGTTAAAAGTCATTGCCGAGAACTATCGTGAAGCCAGAGACTCCTACAAGCTTGACCTCGCTTTACCTGACGGTAGCCAAGTTGAGCTGTTTAGCTTTCCGGGCGCACCTAAAAGACCGAGCTTTCCTGAAGCACAAGGCCTGCGACATCTCGCGTTTTTGGTTGATGATGTTGAACAGGTGAAAACCTACCTAGAATCGAATGACGTTGAAGTTGAGCCAATTCGTATTGACGAATTCACAGGCAAAGCATTTACCTTCTTCCAAGACCCAGATGGCTTGCCACTGGAGATTTACCAGAAATAAAAAGAGCCAGCACTTCGCTGGCTCTTTTACTATTCCACTCTTTTCTGTATTGCTAACGCAACGCCGTTTTTAGCTTCTCAACGCGGTTAAACAGCAGCCAATCCAGAGCGAGAACCGTAACAATCGCCAAACCGCCCATCGGAAACGCCAGACCCAATACCACCAACGTTACTAAACCAAGCTTCCAAATGCCGTCTTGCTGGAACTTAGGTGGCGCCCCCAATGCGGCACTGCGACTTGGTCTACGAATCCACCACATCACCACACCTGTGATTGAGATTAAGATGAACGCCAAACAGAACATTACGTTGAGCACTTTGTTAAGCACACTGACATCGCCTTGGTGCAATGACACACCTGCCGCCATGAACTTGGCAAACAAACTGTAATCTTGCCACGTTACATCCACCAACAAGCGACCGGAATACTGGTCAAAGTGGCTGGTGCGATCTTGTCTTGGGTCGGAGATATCGCCACCCATGGAGTTAGCTGCAACAGTGTAAACGCCCGTCTCAGAGCGTGGCAAAAACAGCTTATAGCCAGTGAAGCCCATCATTTCAGCTTTGAGGACAATATCATCAATGGAGAGCGCATCATGGTTGCCTGCGTATGCCATATCTTCCTTCATATTGGCATGATCATGAGCGGGTTTGTCTTTCGATTCAGGCACAGCAGCAAGCTCTAAGTTCCATGGCATCTCTTCTGATGCACCATGATTCAGGTCTTTGTGTGTCAGTGTCGACTCTGGTTTCTCACCCCATGTGTAATAGGTTGGGAAGGTATTCCAAGCTTGCACCATTTTCGCGCCCCATATCCCAGCCCAAGACAGACCTGAAATCAAAAAGAACAACAGAACAATTGATAGCACACCACCTAAATTCGCATGCAGATCTCGCATCAAAATACGAGTTCCACTGCCAAAACGAATTTTCAAAAAGCCAGCACGGCTTGCGTTGTCTCTTGGTAACCACAGGTACAAACCAGACACCAACAGTAAAATGCCTAAACTGGCGGCGATTTCAATTAAACGGTCGCCTAAGTCTCCGATGAGCAACGTACCGTGAATGCTGTTCCTCAGTTCATAGATGCTGTCACCACGATTAATGGTGCCCTGTACGTCTCCTGTATAAGGATTTACTGCAACAATCAACGAGCTGCCTTCTTGGTTTTGAATCGAGAATCGGTTGGCAATATCGGCCGTTTTAGCAGGTACAAATTGAGTGACATTAAAATCGGGATACGCCTGCTTTACGGTTTCCAATTGTGCAGAGACGGGAACCATTTGCTCTTGTGGTGAAACTTGTAATGTCGCTTCGTATCGAGCCAGTTCGATTTCATCATCAAACAACATCACTAACCCCGTGAGGGAAAGTATCAGCATAAATGGAATGACGAACAAACCTGCGTAGAAGTGCCATCGCCACGTCATAAAGTAGATGGATTTTGCGCGTGAGGCTTCCTTGAGTTGAGGCTTTGCCGAGTTTCTCAACATGTGTATTTTCCTTTTTTCATTGTTGAACACCCAAATTGAGCCAAACGCATCCTGCACATACGCATTCGTATGCGGCGCTAATTGACTTAGATTTGGGAGTACCACTGCTCGAAGTGGCAGTGTTGCTGACTATATACCCAAGTGACTTCAAGATGCTGGATTCAGAGCGTTGTCATTGATTCGAGTGCAAAGAAAACAACGCTGTGTAATAGACAACTCTTTCCAAGTTGTTTGAAGCAGCAATCGGAGCAATGACACGCTCCCGAAGGGCGAGTTGCCTTGGCTTGTATACTTTGTTGTCGATATCTTGATTTAGACCCACTAGACCTTTAAATCGCCGCCGCGTCTACAAACCAAGTCATTCTCGCTGAACCAAGCATCTCGAGGTTACTTGGGTATCGTGTAATTGTTTTTGTTATGAGAAAAGGGAAACTGGCGGCGCTCGAGGAACTGGTGTTTCAAATCGCACACTTAGAGCCAAATAAGCGTAGCTGTCAGAAATCACCAAGCTCAGTCTTGAGAGTATTGGTGTCGTTGGAAGTGTATCGTGATGAAAAGTCGAGAAGTGGCTAAACGGACAAGGCTTGCCTTTGTGGCTGACCGAATTGTCGCCCTCTTCTATTTGAACCAATTCAAAACCGTTAAGCGTACATAGCGTCGCCCACACGCCCATGCTGTTACCATGAGCATTGATAACAGGCATCAGCGTCACTAGCACCCAACTGAGAGCACTAGCAAATAACATCGAGCGGTAAAAAGGAATTAATCTACGCATAACGGTGACTTAACAAATTTCACACAGCGTAACCAATTTTGAGTGGTAGCTCAAAAACAGGATCAATAAGTGGTTGCTACCTCACAGGTTTTCTTGAATGCATCGATTGACAGGCGCAAAAAAGCCCGCCGAAATGGCAGGCTGATAATGTGTTCATTCATTACTTAGAGATAACGCGTAACCCACTGCCACGAGCAAATGCTCCGCTCAGTAGATAATTAGCCGAACAACTTGCTCCAAATGCTTGGATTGCGCTTGTCGTGGTACTCTTCACGAAGACTATCGATTTCACGCAGTTGAGCTTTTGCTTCTTGTAGCTTGCCCGCATCAAGATCCGCTTCAATCTTATCTAGCGTTACCGTCAGCTTGTTAAAGCCTTCTAAGTAAGTATCAAACTTCTCTGGTGGGTAATTACCACGCTTAGATTGTTCAACAATCGCTTGCAAGCTATCAATCGCAGATTTCATGGTTTCGACATCAGATGCTTCTGCCGCCTGTTTGAATTCCATCTTCATCTGTTTCATGTTTTGTTTTAAATCAACCGCTTCTGCCATTGCGTATGTTGAGCCAAACGCAATCGCACACCCTAGGACTAAAGGACGTAACATTTTTCACTTCTCCATTTATAGTGCCGAATTCTGTGTCGGCTTTATTCACCCAAATAACCTACGCCATAAGAGGCGAAAAACTAGCTTAGTTGAGTATTTCCGGGTCGCAGTGTAAAGCAATCTGGTGTCGGGTGCATACCTTAAATGTAATCAAGTTTATGCGTTGAGAATGCTGTCATATTCTGCAATTGGTTTACGGCCTCTCAAAGCTAAGAAAGACAAAAACTGCTGAGCGGTGTGAGTAATCACTTTCTTACTATCAATACCCACTTTGTCCATTAACTCTCCAACCAACTCCAGATTACCAACATCGTGACAGAAGTGCGCATCACTGCCCGTGGTGAAGAAAACACCGAGCTCTTTCCCGATTTGTGCAATCTCGTGGCAACGGTCTACGCTGCCTACTCGGCTGTTGCCTTTCAGCGTGGTGTTATTAATTTCAATCGCGACATTGTGCTCTTTCGCGCACGCTAAAACGGTCTGAAAATCAAAGTCGAAATTTGGATTACCAAGATGACCGAGCGCATCAATACGGCCACTCTGAATGACATTAACAAGTGCTTCCGTGTGAGTTTGCTTGTTTGCAGGACGAAAAACGGGTTCATGAAAACTCGCGATCACCCAATCTAAGTTGCGGTCCACACTCAGTGGAATATCAATGTCGCCTTCGGTATTCATAATGTTGGATTCAACGCCGCGAATAATCGCAACGCCTTCAAGAAAGCGAGGCAGAATTTTCTGGTTAGAGAAGAACCAGTAATGAGGCGCACCCGGCATTGATTCTGCGTGATCGGTCGTGCAGAACATATCCAGCCCGTTCTCTTTTGCCAACTTTGCATTTTCAATCAAGGTACTGTACGCGTGACCACTGGCGTACGTATGTGTATGGGTATCAACTTTAAATTCCATCATCCACTCTCTTAGGTGCGCTATCTTGCGTGCTATTGTATACCTTCCGGCAACGCATCGTCAGCCCAAGATAAGCAAGAACCCTAAGCTTGCTCTTCACTAATGGCTTTTATCAAGGGTAAGGCTTTTTCCCATCCGTGATTAAACATGGAAACAAAGTCATTGTGAGTATGAATGGTAACATTGAGTAGTAAACGATCGTTGTTGGTATCGATCTGGTAGATCTCTCGCGATCCGATCCACCTAGATGCTAGGTCAGCATCGAGTTGTTGACGATTATCCGGATTAAAAATGGCAACATGATGAAATTCAAGTTTTTGAAGCGGTAGCACCGTATCTATGATCGCCCTTGTCCCGCCCATATCTGGATCAAAAAAAGTGATGCCACCTCCTTCTTCCCAAGCTCCTTCAAATTGAGACTGCGGTGAAAAGGCTTGCGCCCAACGTTTATACAACTCAACATCGGTTAGCACTTCCCACACTCGTTGCGGTGTCGCCGAAATTTCGACGTAATAATTTAGCGTAAGCATGATTTCTCTCCTTGAACCTTTCTTGACGCTAGCCCATACTCAGGAAAAATCAAACCACACGACCAATTTATCTACCTGCCCCCTTCATTTTCCGACAGACTAAGAAGTTCTCGCTTGTAAACCGCCACTGCGATGCGCCGTAAAGCGAACCCAACATGTGTTCAGTATGATTGCGAGCACTATTAAACTCATCCCAACAATTTGACTTTGACTCATTCGGTCTTCAAAAAACAGGCTCTGCCAAACCGCAGTGAACAATAAGTTAGTAAAAATGAGTGGTGCAAGTTGAGAGCCACTGCTTGCCAGTTTATATGCTTTGGAGCGAAAAACTTGGGTGTTAATGATCATCAGAGACATCATACCGATCCACAGCACATTTGAAGAAATCTCAGGCGCCATAACACTCATATTAAGTAACACGTCGAAGTCGTTAAACAAAGTTAGCGGCAACAGAAATACGGCAGCAAAACCAAACGCCCAAAAGTTGATTTCTAGCGGCGACATATTTGTTTTACTCACTTTATATAACGTAAGCTGAGAACCAGAATTGAAGAGTCCACCAGCCAAGCCGAGCAATAAATCCGCTCGCCATGTGATCTCACTTCCACCGCCCGCCAACATAACCACACCAGTGAACGCCATTGCTAAAGCCGCCAATGTTGAAACACGAATGCGCCCCCTCATGAACAGCTTTTCAACCAAGGGAATAAATAATGGGCCAGTAGCAAACAAAACGACCCCCTCAACGAGCGTTAACGTTTGTAATGACGCGATAAAGCAAAGTTGTGACAAACCGATACAAAGAGCACGCAATAAAATAGGCTTTAGCGTGCCCGCTTTAGGAAAGGTAAGGTTTTTCACACGAAGTAAGATAAGCAAGATAAGCGCAGGCACCAAAAAACGTAAGAAGCTAAATAGTGTGACGGAAAGTTCGCCTGACAACTGCTTTGCTAACAGTCCAGTAACAGATAAGCTTAACGTAGACATCAACATGAAAAGGATAGATTTATTTACAGCATTCATTCAATACTCCTTAATATATGGAGCATTTTAAAAGACATCACTTATCGTAAATAGCGAGTAATATTAACCATTGATGTAAGAAAAACTTACAGTTTAACTTATCTATCACCAGCTACGGTTTTTAAATTATGCGGAAACTAGTCCCCTTAAAGTCCATCTACGCATTTGTTGCAGTAGCTGAGTCTGGCAGCATGACAGAAGCAGCACAGATATTAAGTGTGAGCCACTCAGCCGTAAGTCAGGCAATTAAATCGCTGGAGAGTCAAGTCAACAAGCCTCTATTTGATCGCATAGGCAGACAAGTTCAACTCAACGCGGACGGTAAAAAGTATTACAGGAAGGTGGCACCCGCTTTAGAGCAAATTGTCGATGCAACGGAAGCACTCATCCAAGATCAGAACTTGCAGCGTGTTACGCTCAATATGGTGAATTCATTGGCTCTTCACTGGTGGATTCCTCGAATGTCAGATTTACAAGGGTTTGCTCCTCAATTAGACGTTCGTTTATCAAACCTGTCTGGCAGATTCAATTTAGAACAAGAAGGTATCGACGCGGCCTTGGTGCATGGAAATCCCGAAGAATGGCAGGATTACTACTGCGAAAAGCTCAGTGAAGATGAACTGGTTTTGGTGTGCAGTCCTGAATTGATAGCGAAGACCAAGGACTCAAACATCACTCAACTCTTAAAGCAGTATCCCATCATTGAAGTTACTAACGAACGAAGAAAAAATGACTGGAACGTGTGGCTGGACGCGACGGGTATCCAGCGACCTAAAAATAAAAAACCAATCACTTTTAACATGTCGATACAAGCCGTCCAGGCCACAACTCGTCGTTTGGGGTTATTGGTCACTCATCGCTTGTTTGTGAAGGATGACATCAAATATGGTCAGCTAATCGAGCTGGGTGAACCCGTCATTAATCCTCATCAACAGCTTTACTTTGTATGCCCGCCACACAAGCTAAAGCTTGAATCGTTTCATCTGTTGCGATCTTGGCTACAACAATCATTCAACTATTAGAAACTTTTGTTAAGCACATTCACTGAAAAACTAGTATAAAGTTAGAAGAGCACTTTTCATCCAAGGATGGTTTATGAAGCAGTATCAAATATGGCTAAGCGCACTCTGTTTTGCAGTATCTTTGAGTACGACCGCTGAAGTAGAAAATGATAACCGCCTTTCAAAACAAGGGATCTCCACGGCAATTATTGGGGGTCAGCAGGCTACCCAAAACCAACTTCCTTTTTTTGCACGTCTTATTCTACATAAAACTGGCGCTAATCAGTTTGCCAATATTTGTGGGGGAACCATTGTAAACGACCGCTTCATTTTAACTGCGGCTCACTGCGTAGAACCAAGCGTTTTTACTGACGGCTGGACAATCAACGACCTACGAGTGTTAGTCAAAAACCCTACGATGAATGACGTGTTTGTTGAAGAATTCAAAGATGTTCGCTCTATCACGATTCATCCTGATTATGTGCCTAGCGATTTATGGATTAATGACATCGCTGTCCTTGAATTGACTAGACCTATCACCGATAACGTCCAATCCATCACTTTACCGCAAGACTTTGGAGACTACAGCAGCAAGTCAGTTTATCAGATATTCGGTTTAGGTCAGACCTCAACCAATGATGAAAGCCCCCCTAACTATTTACGCTGGGCAGAAGTAAAACCCCTTACCGACACCCAATGCGCTTCGTTGGTAACAGGGTTTAACGCTCAGGAAAGTTTATGTGCGAATGGATTTCCTGAACGAAGCTACACTGGTATCTGTCGTGGTGACTCAGGCGGTCCTCTCACCTATCAAGACAATAATGGCATGTATCAGCAAATTGGCATTGTGAGCTACGGTTCTTCAGTTTGCGAATCCGCTGCGATTCCAAGTGTGTTTACCGAGATTTTGAACTATGCAACATGGATTGAGACCCAAACCAGCTCAGGTGTAAAAACCAGTTATAACGCCCTCTTAGCAAGTTCGGAAGATTATCATAGCGAAGGGGACTCTGGCTTTGAGCCTGTCGATACCAACACATCTGGCTTTGGTAACAACGGCAGCAGTGGCGGCGGTGCTCTCGGATCAGGGTTGATCATGCTTGGAGGCTGGTTTGGTTGGCTAAGACACCGCAGAAATTATTCGCGCTCCTAGTAGCGTCAACAAGACATCATAATATCTTGCGCTTAACGCGAGAGTTAATGATGTCTTCAATCATCTTTTGCTCTTTTTTCGCTTTTTCATAGTTCTGCTTAGTACGCCAACGATCAAGCACTTTTTCTAACCCTTGAACGCGTGCGTGCTTGTGTTCTAGCGTTTTCTGTACAGATGCACATTCCGCTTGCATAACGGCTTGCTCTTTCTCGTGGTGACGAAGCATTCTTTGTAGCATTTGGTCAACACGATTAAAGTTCATCAAAGCCGCGCTCGTCAGCGTCGGGCCGGTTCGGGTTGATTGTCCAGCGTGGCCTTTCAACGCCGACAACTGTTCCAATTGCATTGAAAGATGGGAGTGACGCTGACGCATGGCATCAAGTTGTTGGCCCACACGGTCACGCTGTTTTTCTTCCATTTGCTGTAACTTGCCTACGGCTTTTAACTTGGATTTCATTTCAGCCTTGTCACTCCCATTTGATTAAGCACTTTGAAAAAGCTGCGCGAGCTCGGTCAAACTGGTTGGGTAATCTACAGACTCATTGGCAGCTTGTTGTAGATATGCACGCAAGTTTGGATACATAGCAACAGATTGATCTAACTCAGGATCTTGTCCTGGTTGATAACCCCCTAATGGCAGTAACTCTTTAACCTGAAGGTAGTTGGAGTACATTTGACGGAAGTTATTCGCAATCGTGCTGTGTGCGTCCTGCGTACAAGTATTCATACAACGGCTAATAGACGCGTTGATATCTATAGCAGGATAATGCCCTTGCTCAGCCAGTTGACGTGATAAAACGACATGCCCATCTAAGATGGCGCGCGCGGAATCCACGACAGGATCTTGTTGGTCGTCACCTTCTGCCAATACGGTGTAAATTGCCGTTAAGCTACCATGTTGATTTTCACTGTTACCCGCTCGCTCTAGGAGTTGAGGTAACACGCTGAAGACTGAGGGCGGATAACCACGAGAAGCTGGAGGCTCTCCGAGCGAAAGAGCGATTTCGCGCTGTGCCATGGCGTATCGGGTTAGAGAATCCATTAGAAGTAGAACGTCTTTGCCTTGGTCTCGGAAATACTCTGAAACGCGATGACAAAGTAGTGTCGCTCTTAACCTCATTAGCGGGGATTCATCAGCAGGAGCCGCGATAATGATCGCTTTCTTGCGCGCTTCTGGGGTTAAGTTTCTCTCAATGAACTCACGTACTTCTCTGCCTCGCTCACCGATAAGCCCGACCACAATTACATCGGCCTCCGTGTTTTTGGTGATCATCCCCATTAACACACTTTTACCGACGCCACTGCCAGCCATCAAACCAATACGTTGGCCTTTGCCTACCGTCAATAGTCCATTAATCGCTCGCACGCCCACGTTGAGTGGTGTATCAACTGGGCGTCGCTTCAGTGGGTTAATCGGTTTTGGTTCAAGTGAAACTCGATCTCCCCCCTTAAGCGGTGCCCCGTCATCTAACGGCTCACCTAAACCATTCAGTACGCGTCCTAACCACTGAGAGCTTAGCTGCACGGTACTGTCACCATCAAGAGGGATGACTTTTGCACCTGCAAACAGACCGCCTAAACGGCGGATAGGCATGAGGTAAGCAATAGTGTGTTCAAAGCCCACAACTTGCGCTTCGATCATATCGCCTTCCGCGGTTTCTACGAGACAACGCTGCTCAAGCTTAAACCGACACCCTACGGCTTGTAACATTAAGCCGTTTACTTTTATCAATCGCCCTGTTACGCGAGCAACAGGGATTGAATCGAGCGAAGCCAAGGCTTCGCTCAAACGCTCACTTAATAGTTCATGGCTTAGGGGATTACTCATGCTCAGACTCTACCTGTGGAATACTGACTTCATCCAAAAGGTGTTGCTTTACATTGTCCATACAGGCTTCCAAACGAGAGTCGCAGCTCGCATCCGCTTCTGCGTCATCAGTCACTAACTGACAGCCACCAATAGGAAGCTCCGTATTAGGGACCAGTTTCCAAGATTGCGGCAAATCAGCATTGATGTGAGTAATGCGCTCTAAATCTTGCGGATTTAAATGCACAGTTACTGTTTCCGCTTTACCAGGCATGGCAGACAATGTCTCGTCCACCAAAGCTAGGATCTGCTGAGGCATTAAAGTGAGCTCGGCACGAATCACTTGCTGAGCTACCTTTTGTACCAGTTCACAAATCATATGGCGTTGTTGCTGTTCTTTTTCATCTTGCCAACGAGAAAGGGCGTGAAAAAGTTCATTGACAGGCTTCGCCGCCTCCAAAAAGCCTTGCTTTCCAGACTGCTCACCGGAAACAAAGCCTTTTTGGAAACCTTCTTTTTGGCCTTCCAACAGACCTTGTTGCTTGCCCTGTTCGATACCTTGGCGTAAGCCTTCCTCATGTCCTTGTTGCAAACCTTGTTGAAAACCTTCTTCAAGTTGCTGTTGGATATCAATTTGAGGTTCTTGCCAGCCTTGGTTATCTAGCCCGAATTCGTCTTCGATAGTCTTAGGTTGCGCTAAAGGCGGAAAACGGTGTAAACGATACCCGTTTGGAGGCAATCGCATAGTACTTGATTTTGTCTCTAGCATGACCTTACTCCACCGTTGGCTCTTCATAGAGAAGCAGCTGAACTTCACCAGATTCATCCAGCTCACGTACCATTTGCATGATGTCTTGACGTGCTTTTTGAACTCGACTTAACGCAACAGCACCGCGTGCGTCCATGTCATCTTCTAGCGCTTTCACCATACGTTACGGCATTGAACGCTTAATAGCTTGTTGTAAGGTAATATCGGAACCTTTTAGCGCAACAGCCCACAACTCTAGCGGGATTTGCTGCACCAACATGTCCATAGTTTCTTCGCGTTGTCGGCCAAGAACCATAAAGTCGAACATGTTTTCTTCAATTGCATTAACAACATCTTCATCATGCAACTTCAGCATTTCCATGGCTTTGTTGAGTAATTCGATGGAACTAAATCAAGAAGCTACGATCTGAGCGGTTACGCCCATCAATCGTCGTAGCCTCATGCCTAAA
>NZ_JAWOQN010000001.1:0-227183 GCF_033337395.1 Vibrio sp. YT-19(2023)
CTTACGCCATGATCAAAGCACTGAACAAACTTACAGGGCTTGGTATGCCTGAAACTCAGTATATTGTATAAAAGTCGCTCAACTTTAGGAGGTTTGGTTTCTCGTCTGAATTACGCAACAAAGCCATGCACGCTCGAAAAAAATCCGCTTAATTTATTCTTTAGAAAATGTCTGGAACCAATCTTTGCTACCAAATGGCGCTAAAGAAGCCAAGTTGATCCTAAATGGCGGTTCTGGCTTCGACATGACTAATGTTCCAAACAAAGAACAAATCTATGGTTTTGCTACTGGGGGAGATTACCGTTACACCGTTCCAACGGCTTTTAAGCTGGCACTGAGCTATTTAAATGGCGCCCCTTTACGCCACATGAGCCATGCTCCAGAAAACACCATTGCAACGGCATCTGTCAGTGAGTCTCTAGATTTTAACCTTGGATTCAGTGCTTCTACTTCTCCAAATATTAGTGGGGGAATCTCCTGGAGCAACCGTGTAACGTACGACCAGCCCGAGTTTCAAACGGTCGCCGATTTTAACCAAGCTAACGAAAGCATTAATTGGTTAATTGAAAACAAGACTATCCGCCATAATACGCCAGCTAAAGACTGGTTATTATATCGTTGGACCAGTTGTGACATGGGTAATTTGATAGATTACAATGAGTTACCTGTCGTTATGCGTTCAGATTTTAAACCACAAGTCGGCGTCGTATATAGAAAAAATGACATTCAAGATGGCCTAGATACATCAGAGGTCAAGCTGGTTGCTGGTTGGCGAAAAACCAATTACTACTTTGGTCGCGACTGGTGTAGCTGGTATACCACACCAGAAAATACCTGGAAGAAAAATCGTGATAGCAGTCAATGGACAGAGACTAGCCGAGCCGTAACTATCTCTTGGAATGACGATCTCTACCACTAACTTATTAGCCTGCGGCCACGGAATAAATAAGTGGCCGCCGCATTTACTAATGAAATAAACGGTAAGACATGACACATGACAAGTAACAAAAAACTCTTGACTGGATCGGCGCTAGCACTTGGTGCAGTACTCGCCATATTTCTGATTAATTCAAATAACAAGAATGCCCAGACCGAACCTGTTGCAAGCCTTGACGAGCAAATCAAGACAGAAGACGCTGCGACAATAAGTGTAACGCCTCCTGAGAGCAATGCTGCTCAAGAGGTTGTTACCGCTCCAACACCACTAAGTCGCAATGATGATACTTCCGACGTCATTCCAGCTACACCTTGGATATCTGCCCCATTAAGTGAACTGAGCAATGAACTGTACGATTTTATTGAAGCTGAACAGGTAAGTTACATCAGTACGACCGACTATCCATTCGACGAGAAAAAGCAAAAACAATTGCGAACATTAGCTAAGCAAGGGGTTCCTATCTTGTTTGACAATACGGAGTCATCCTATTTGGATAGCTACGGTGTCAGCGAAACCAAAGTCGTATCAGAGTATTTTGGTACGGCGTCTGAAGGTGATGTCATCATCGCTACCGGAGTACAGAATGCAGATGGCAGCATTCATTATCTAGTTTTGCCTTTGAAGAGCAAAGATCTCAACGATAACAGTAAATTGATTGAGGACACTAAGCTCGCAATCACTCTACTTAAAGAACAAAAGCATGACTTGATAAAAGAGAGACAAAACGAACATCGCGAATAAAAGTAAAGGGAGATAGCCTCTGTATCGCTATTTCCCTTAAAACTCAGTTCTCAATTAAGAAAAGCTCATTTCTCCCTACTTACCGGCACCCTATCCGAAATCACCTTGCCGTCTTTGATGGTGATGATGCGTTTAGTGCGCTCTGCCAGAGCGTTATCGTGCGTCACGATGATCAGCGTTCTACCTTCGGCGTGGAGTTGGTTGAACAAGGCTTCAATCTCTGCGCCGGATTTTGAATCCAATGCACCCGTTGGTTCATCTGCTAAGATGATTTGCGGATCGTTGACCAAGGCTCTTGCAATCGCGACCCTCTGTTTTTGACCACCAGAAAGCTGGTTTGGTTTATGGTCTAAACGATCCCCTAGCCCGACTTGCTCTAGCAATTTAGCTGCGCGCTGGCGACGTTCTTTGGCTTTGATACCAGAGTAAACCAACGGCAGTGCCACGTTATCAAGCGCCGTCGCGTATTCCAATAAGTTAAAGCTTTGGAAGACAAATCCGATCTTTTGGTTACGAATGCCAGCCAGCTCATTCGCACTTAAACTTGCGACGTTTTGGCCGCCAAGTTGGTACTTGCCATCGGTGGGCTTGTCTAAACAGCCGAGCATGTTCATCAACGTTGATTTGCCTGAACCGGACGGGCCAAGAATCGAAAGAAACTCGCCTTGATTAATGGTTAAGTCAACGCCGTCTAGCGCGCGAACTTCCGCCTCCCCGCTTGAGTAGTATTTACAGATGTTGGTCAGCTCAACAAGCGGCTTGTTCGACATGTTCTTTCCAGAGTTATTGTTGTTATTCACTTTGTAGCGCCTCCAACGGGCTGACTTTTGCGGCTCGGTTTGCAGGTAACCATGCAGATGCCACACCAATGATCACTAAGGTGAGGATGACAATCGCGACAACGACCCACGACAACTCAGGGACAGGTTTACCCAGTTGTTCATAAAAAGCATTGCCCTCTAAAGGAATGGAACTGATGGCAGACACCAGCGCGTACGTAACGGCTAACCCAAACGCCCCCCCCATCATCATTGTCAATAAAGACTGTACTAAATAGTGCATGCGAATAGCCGTTGGTGTTGCACCGACTGCCATGCGCACACCGATATCACGCGTAGATCGCTTTACGGTGGCATACATCACATTGGCGATGCCAACACCAGCAACAGCTAACGTCACGAAGCCGATAATGCCAAGGAAACTCTGCAAACCTATCAGAAACTGCTGCATACTCTTTTGCTTAAGGAACATATCATCGACTTGGACGACCTGTTCATCACTGACACTTGCCCCGTGTTTACGGGCAATCACTTGCCTGATCGTCTTTGCTAAGGCTTCTCGGTCTACATCCGCTTGTGGCTGCACATTGATGCCACCAATTTCACCGTTGACATGAAATCGCTTCCACGTCGCTAACGGCACAAAGCTGGAATAGTTGATAAGATCCCCCAGTTCTATTTGGGCGCTGTTTTTCTCCAATACGCCCACAACAATGAACTCCTCATTGCCGATTTTTACCTTTTTCCCCACAGGGTTGACTTGCAATGTGACTGTCGCAAACCAACTAAAGTCCTCATTAGGGTTGAATAAGTCGGCTGCCAGTTCATAACCCAGTACAACGACTTTGCGCGTCTCTTTTTGATCGAGTGGGTTTAACCATCGTCCCCCCGCCATCGGCACCAAATTGGTCATGGATTGAAACTCGCTCGTGACCGCTAACGGCTCTTGCCACGAGCTTCTGTCACCAACGGTGATGCGCTCTTTCCACTTCGCCGTTGGCGCAACGCTTTTTACATCGGGTAACGCTCGAACAACCTCTGAATCGTCCATTTTTAGTGTCAGAAACTTACCTTGGTGAAAAGCACCGTGGTCGACGGTGGCCATCCCTCCGGTCAAATAAATCAAGTTGCCGTTACCATTTTGTGCGGTTTTCAATACGCCCTGACGAATACCCTCACCTACCGCCAACATAGCAGCGATACAAAGGGTCGCCCACGCTACTGCTAGAATGGTCAAACCCAGTCTCAGCTTTTCTGCGGCCATTTCTTGGAAAATTTGTCTCATCGGTAACAACATGGCTAAGCCCTCGCACTCAAAGCAATGACTGGCGTGAGACGTGATGCTCGCCTTGCTGGGAAATACGATGCCATCAATGCCAAGATAAGCGTCACAAGTAAAGACCAAGCAATGGAATCTGGCGTGATCACAGGCAAACCAATCCATTCCGGTAATCCCATGCTGCTTAGGACAGATACCACGGCATACGAAAACATCAGACCTAATGCCGTGCCCACAGCTACCAAAATAAGCCCCTCAAGAATAAACTGACTGAGTATGGATTTTTGAGTCGCCCCGATCGCCAAACGCACACCGATTTCACGCGTGCGCTCAGTGACGGATAAAAACATGATGTTGGCAACACCAAGCGCACCGACCGCCATGGTCATCGCACCGCTCGCTCCGAGAAAAATCTGAATGCCACGCAAAATTCCACTGATGACCGCCGCACCTTCACTAAAATCGGGTAATTCGACCGCATCTTTATCACTTGGGTCAAAATGAAGCTGCTTGGCGAAAAAGTTCACGATATTTTGTCGAAATGACGATGCATCCATCCCTTCTCTCGGCTTCATCAATACCATCCAAGGTTTCGCATCCCACAAATCGCGGTACGTTGTTTGAGGAATGAAAACCGTGCGGCTATCGCCGAATGAAATGCCAGTGTCCTCACCAACGGTTATCCCAATCACCAAAAACGGAATGCCGTTGACTTTGAGCCTATCCCCGATTTGGATTCCGCCCATTTGCGCAATTTGATCGCTTAACACTGCCACGCGAGTGTGGTTGTCCATATCACTTGGTGACAGGTTTCTCGAACCGGATTGCAGCTTGCGTTGCATTAAAGGAAAGTAAGACGTATCAATACCGCTGACCGTTCTCGATAAATTCTGTCCTTTGAGATTGGTGATATTCGCATCCCATTTGGCGTAAACGCTCGACGCCTGTTGCACAAAGCCTGACTGTTTGATCATGTCGACTTTTTCTTGTGGAATATCAATTTGTCGCCTTGAAGGTAACCCTTGCCACGGTTTACTGGTACTCGACGGAAACACCACTTGCACATTGTTGATCATAAATGAAAACGACTGAGTCTGATGGCGATAAAAGCCTTCGCCAAGTGCGATTAACACCACCACAGAGATCACGCCCCAAGCAATCGCGATAATGGCTAGAACGCTCTTCATGCGGTGCGCCATCAACGTTTGCCAAGTTTGTTGCAATAGGCTGCTCATGAATGAAAAGCCCGAGAGATCAACGCCATGGTATCGTCATCGAGTTTCCCTGCGGTTTGCAGTAAGCCGATTCTCTTACGCCAGTAGCTGTACAAGTTGGTTTGCAGACTGTTTTTCGCCTCAAACAAGCTGTTGTGTGCGCTGATAACTTCCGACACTTCAAGCAGACCAGCGTCGTAAAGTTTCTCTTTGCTTTGCAACACTCTGGCGCGCGACTCAACCAGCTCGTTCGCTATCAAAACTTGATTCCAGTTGATATCGACCTGAGTAAACTGCTGAATAACTCGTTTCTGAATATCAATTTCCACTCTACGCATATCTTGCTTGGCGCTTAAAATGTTCAACGATGCTTCGTCCACTTTCGCTCGCACTGCACCATTGAGGTCAATCGGCAAACTCAAACTAATCCCAGCGTTAAACTCGCCGTTTGAACGATTGTCACCATCGCTGTAGCCCACACTGCCTTTGACGGTTGGGTAGTATCCACCTTTAGCTGAATCTTTCGCGAACTCGCTCGCTTTCACCATCTGCGCCGCCACCAACAGCTCTGGACTGCTGTCTTTAGCCAGCTTTAGCCATTGCTCCTGAGAGTCCACCAGCATCGGCGGCTGAATCAAAGAATCCGTTCGAATTTGGTCGACACTCTCCGGCATTTGATTGATTAACGCCGCAAGCTCTGCTTTTTTCACTTCGAGATCGGCTTTTGCATTGAGGATACTTGCTTGCTCAGAAACTTGATTCGCTCGCATCTCTTCAACATCAACCGACTTCACTTTGCCTGCTCGATAGCGTTTCTCGATGATGTTGAGAAGTTCCTTCCCCTCCTCCAGCTTGGACTGCGCCAATTTGAGGTCGCCCTTTGCGCTTGCCACATCTAGGTAAGCGGTGAGCAACTTCTGCGCAAGCTCGTTATGTGATTGAGATAGCTCTAACTGTGCTTTGAGATAATTGGCATTCGCTTGATCCAGTTCCGACCACAAACTGCTATCCCAAATAGTTTGAGATAAGGTAGCGCCGTAACTGTTGGAATGGCTTGAGGACTCATTCCAATCCGCTGACGCACTGGCACTTAAACCCGGCAATAACGCACTGCGGCTACTCTGTACGCCAACCTCGCCAAGCTGGACGCCGATTTTCGCTTTTTCGTAATTTGGATCGTTCTGCTTTGCTTGTTGCCAAGCTTGTTCAATAGAAATTGCGTAGGTCGGCAAACTGAGCGTGGCAGCCAACAATGCAAAGGCGATTGTTGATCGTTGCAGCTTAACCATGCGCCGCTCCCATCATACTGTTGTCGATAACCTCTTCATCAAGCTCCACGCCGTCAAGCACTTCGACATTGATGCCATCTGACAGACCGAGTTTCACAGGTTGTTTATGAAACCCTTGTTCTGAGCTATCGGGGATCAGAACATTCGGTGCGTCACCATCAAATTGCAGAGCGCGCTCCGGTAGCGTGAGCACGTTTTCAGAAGTCTTCAGAATGATTTGAGCCGTCGATGAAAAACCAGAACGAAGCAACACATCTTGTGGGATCTTGAGTTCTCCCACTTCAACCTCAAAACCGTTATCAAAACTTTTAGCCGAAGCGTTGCCTTCTGGTGAGTTAAGGTTCTCAGATTGAATCGCTACTTTGGTTAGCACACCAGAAATCGCCACATCAGGATAAGGCGCAACCGTCAACATAACGGGCATTCCCGGAGACAACTGCGCAGCATCATGCTCACTGACGCTACCTTTAAAAATCAGACTGTTCATGTCGGCCAATGACATCATTTCAGTCGCGGCTTGGCTTGATTGAGTCGAGATGATCGGCTCTCCGACCTCAACTTTCTGGTTGAGTACCGTGCCATCAATTGGCGCGTAGATCGTCGACGTTAAACGCGCATCACCGATAGACGCCTCACCACTGCGGATGAGTTCGAGATTCTGGCGCTTTTGCAATACGTCCGCTTGCGCAGATTTGACTGCCGAGCACGCACTTACGTATTCGTCGTAGTTACTTGGAATAATGTCCTGCTTGACCAAGCTTTCTAAGTTGGACAGTTTTTGTTTGGCGGATTCCAGATCGGCTTCACTACGCATGAGTTCTGCCGATGCATCCGTTAATGCTTGGGGGGTTGGGTTTGGACGCACTTTGATCAGCGGCTGGCCTTGCTTCACCTTTTCACCAACTTTCGCGTAAATTTCACCGACGATACCGTCGATTTGTGACTTGATAGACACGGAGTGTGCAGGGACAATTTTACCAACAGCCACCGCTTGTTTTTCAATCGTGCCTTTTTCCACAATCAATGTAGGCAGCAATTCTGGTTGAGCGGCAGATTGGAGATAGAAATACGTACCACCGCCGAGCAGCGCAATGCTCACAGCGGAGACAAGCCAACGTTTCGTCATTATTTATTCCAACAATTATTGGGTAGTCTAATGACTACTCCTAAAACACAAAGTTGAAGGAATAATATCCTGCTTTAATAGCGGTATGGTTGTCACAGTTGGTATGGTTTTGTCAGTCGCCTCTGACAATCAAAGACTAAAAAATCTCGACGAATCATTCAGCAAAGACGCTGTCTACGATGGCGACTAACATGCTCTGTAACCGCTCGTTTCAACCGCCACCCTTTTCATTCTGAACAATGTGCAAAATGGCGCTGTTCTGTATCCAAGTGAGCAGCTGTTTCTTGAGCGTTTAATATGTTCTCTTGATTAGCCCCAAACTCAGCCCCCGTTCCAGGCCAATAATATGTATCTTTATCACGACATAGTGTGAGAATGACAGGATCATTGTGTATATTGGGCTCATCTCCTAGCTCGCCATACATACTGAAAGTAATCTCAGACCCAACGTCTCCACGAAGTTTCTGAATCACTTCTGCTTGAACTTTAAAGAGAACATCTTCCTCGTGTTCAGCAAACTTTTCAAAACCTGTAATTTTCACCACTGCAGAATAGGGCGTTTGAAATATCGCATCTTTGAGTACCTCATTCTGAGAGTACACTCCCTGTGAAGCACAAGCTGATAAGCTCACACAGCCTAGCAAACTTATAAATTTCTTCATGTTTAACTTTCCGTTCCTGCTAAGGCAGAGCCTTTTGTATATACAGGTAAAGTACCTTTTGTTTCATCGTAGTTACTCGGTACTACGAACTTGTCCCAGACATCAATAGAGTACTTTGCTATATTGACTTGGTTGCTTTGGTTTCCTCCTAACATGTACAAATGCCTACCATCAGGGCTCTTTCCCACGACAAAAGCAACATGCCCACCACCTTTTCTCGATTTAATCCCTAGAGCTCCATGTATAGGTTCTGAGATGTTTTTACCAAAACCCTTCCACTCCTTTGCTCGATAAGCTTCTTTTACTGGAGTGATTCCGTGTTGTTTAAAAACCCAAGCGGCAAACGAACCACACCAAGCATTTTGACCTCCAGAGTCATCAGTGCCCCAGAACTTAGATGCTGTAAAATACTCTAAAATCCTTGGATTGGCCTTAGTGCCTGAAACTTCTTTTTGTCCAATTTCTCCCAACGCTGTTTTCATCCAAGGCACTTTGGTTACTAGTTTTTGAGCATCATGAGGATCATTTTTCACTGAACTATAGGATGGTAATCCATTGAGCTTACGATGAGTTCTACCATTTACATCGATCCGACCATCTGGCTTTACCATATAAAGTAGCTTACGCTGACACACTTTTATTGCCTCTACTGTTTTCGACAAATGAGGACTCCGCCCTAACGAGCCATCAACAACCAACAGTCGGGTAAAACCTATTCTCTTTTGGTTATCATTTAAAAATTGTTGAACTGCTTTAACATCATTTTTCGAATTAGTGCCATTTATACCAACAGAGCCACGGATTTTTAATCCCATTCTCGTTACCTTTATAACTAATCATATAATTAAGAAAGTACGCTTTAGCGTGACAACAATAAAGATAAAATGTTGTTTTATACGATTAGCCATACGAGGGGAATTAGGTGTTGAAAATATAGATTACAAATAAACTCAGCTCATATCACTAAAAACACCTATTTATCACCTTTTGGTCACACTTCAAAGCAGGACAGCCAAGATGTTTTAAACCATGCGTATTAATAGACGAAAAAATGTTTATAAATGAACACTTAAATTAACATAGTAAAACTATCAATTACTATTTTAAATTTAAATAACACTTCCTTTTTAAAGGCACTCTATAATTAAATTTATCAAACTTTAATTTTTATTAAATTGAGCTTTAATTTATTAATCTGACTATTTAACTAATTTCATTTCAGTTAATTGTACTTTTTGGCATGTTAGCGGGTGATGGCGGCGCCAATAACACCGACCCATTTTCAGAAGGAATAACGGACGATAACCAATGGATTGTGGAAGGACCACACATGATGATTATTACCCTAGACCAAGTGTTGCTCGACTATCTACCCATCGGTTCAAGTTATGATGGCCCATACGTGATGTGGAATGGTATGCCATACGCACACATTATTATTCCCGTTAGAGCAAGAAAATAAAAAGAAAAAATCCGATACTCAATATTTTGAATATCGGATTTTTATTACGTTATCGAGCTAACCAAATTCTCGCTAATATTCCTATCGGAGTAGTAACGCCAGTTGTGACGGAGGAAATTTCACCATTTCTTAAAACATAAATGGTTGGGGTCACGCTAATTTTCCATTCACGCATAATATCGCTTGAAGGATCGTTTATGTTTTCGAAACGATATTCTTTTGCCCTCATAAACTGCGCCACACGCTCATTCGGTCCCGACGATCCAGAAACGCCAACTACGGTGTAGTCATCACTCAGCCAACTCACGCTTGGGCTTACAAATTTACAAGCGGGACACCAAGTAGCCCAAAAATAAACAACGACAGGTTGTTCATAACTTTGCGCGATTGCATCGAAGTATTCACCATCGCTCAATACGGAGCTCAATGGTGGAGCCTCCTGTTTAGGAATATCTTTGGTGCGATACCAATCCATCGCGATAGAAATCGCGGTGACAATGAGCACCATCTGTACGATTTGAACGAGCCAATATCGGAATGTTCTACGCTGCTTTGTCGAACTCATTGAATGGTTCCCCCACTCGCTTGTTTCACCGCGCTTAAAACAACATCATCAGTCAGAATAACAGGTAACGGGATACCTTGTGGCGCCGCCGGGCCATAGACGATGTTAAACGGCACACCGTAACGCCCATGAGCTCGTAAAAAGTCCGTTACCGAGCCGTCCGGATGTGTCCAATCCCCTTTTAACGTCGCCACATTAGGGCTTTGCAGCAATGAGTAGACAGGATCTTGCCAGATCACGCCGATCTTGTTCGCTTTACACGTGACACACCAATCCGCAGTGACATCCACAAACACCACTCGCCCATTATTGACGTGCTGTTCTATCGCCGAGTTAGAAAGCTTCTGCCACGCTAAGTCCTCAGGAAGCGGTGTCGCCCATTGGTCGGCAGTGATACTACCAAGTAGCAGCCCGCCAGCAATTAAGATAAGCGATGCAGAGCCGGATAGCACGAGTGCTTTATCGCCATGAACGCGTTTAACGCGAATCATCAGAACAATAAACGCGACTAAACCGGCGAAAATGACCCAAAACACTGGGAGGTGATTGGCCATCAAAGACAGTAGCCAAACGCTGGTGGCCAACATCATCACACCAAATACGTTTTTGACCACGTTCATCCACTGACCCGGCTTCGGCAATTTAAGCGCAATACTTGGGAAAATTGCCACCATAATCCAAGGCAACGCCATCCCCAACGCTAAGGCGGTGAAAATAGCAAACAGCGTAACCACATCGGCACCCAAAGCAAACGCCACGGCCGTTCCTAGGAAAGGCGCAGAACACGGCGTAGCAAGCAAGGTTGCAAACATCCCTTGCACATAGTGTCCAGCTAACGAGTTGTCACCTTTCGAGGCCAGCCATGTATTGGTACCCGATGATAGACGGACTTCAAACAGCCCCAGCATATTGGCCCCAAACAAAGTGGTGACCAACACCATCAAACCTAAGAACCAGGGGCTTTGAAATTGCACGCCCCAACCAATGGCATTACCTGTTAGCTTGAGCACCAAAATAAAACCAGCGAGAATCCAGAACGACGTTAATATACCAAGTGACGAGGCAACAAACTGAGCGCGAATTTGACGACGCTCGATACCTTGAGCGGCAACAATACTACTTAGCTTCATCCCCAAAACCGGAAGAACGCAAGGCATAATGTTAAGAATTAAACCGCCGAGCAACGCGAATAGAAAAACACTCGTTAGAGACGTGCTCGGCAGCGGTTCAACTATTGCCTCAGCAGTTGCTTGAGTGGTTTCTTCTGCTAGTAAATTGGTGTCTTTGATGGTCACAAACAGCGACTGACCATCTAACTCCACATCGCCCAGCCAAGTATCAACGATATAGCTCGCGGTGACGATGTTTCCTTCTGGATGCATTCCTTCAAGCTTGAAGCTATAGTCTCGCGTTGCTTCATCGACACCATCCACCAGCACTTGTGGTTGTTGCCAACCCTGACTGTTCTGTAGCTTGATTTGTAGTTTCGATTGGTTCGCATCCCAACTCGCCTGAGTAACATCAATAAACGGCGATGGCTGCGGCACGTTACTCACTGCTTGAGCGTAACTGAACATCACGTCTTCATCGACTTTTAGATCAGAAGGCAAGAACGTCAATTGAATTTGATAGTCGGTCAGCACACAAATCGTCGTACAAGAAGAAAGTGTCAGTACCGCATCAATCGTGACAGGTTTGGACATGTCTTCGACGTGCAGCGTCATGGGGAACAAAGTGTCGCCTTTATACCCAAGAGTCTCGATACCTAATAGTTCGAATTTTTGTGGGTGCGGCCATTGCCAATCCACTTTGGATAAATTTTGTGAATTTTGCCAATCAATAGATGGTGCTACGCCGCCCTCACCAGGTGAACGCCAGTAAGTTTTCCAGTCCCCAGCCAACTTGACGTCCAGATAACCAGTAATTGTTTTGGCTTGCGGATCTTGTTGACCAGTGAGCACAAAGCGCGTTTGCACTGGAGGATGTTGTGGGTTGGTTAGCCAACCTGTATCAGTAGTTTGAGCTGAAATACTCAGAGAGAGCAAACTCAAAGCAAGCGTCATAAAAAACATGGACGCAAACTGAGTCAGTTTAGTAATTTGATTCATAGTGATTCCTAGTTAAAAGACAAAGGTGCTAAATAACTGACGCTAGTGGTCAGAAAGCACGCTTTTATTCTCGGAACACACAGAAAGTCAGATGGACTCGATACTTACGGCCTATCGGTTCCGTCCAATGTTGCGCACCAATATAGGCACTGCACAACCAAATTGCCGAAGCAAAAAGACCCACAAACAGAACAACAATAAATACATCGAGTTGATGTTGAGAAAACTGAATTAACTTTTCAGACAATTCGCACTTGCTGGTTTCTTTAGTATCAATCGACTTGACGCTCGAACGCTCATCAGTAAGTGAAACCGCGGGCGATTCCGTCTCATATTTCATAGAGCATGACGAGGCAAAACCTGAATTTTGCATCAGACACACAACGACCACCCAGCCAATAATCGCCAGTAGCCATTTTGCCCGCTTATGTGGCGTGTGATGTCGTTTAGTCAACAAACTCATAAGAATTCAGATAAAGTAAGAACGAAGAAGATAATACGCGAGTCGTCATAAAGCTCAAGTTGTATCCTCTAAATAGCCTTAAGAGGCTTCACTCGGTAAGCTTTAATCTAGCTTGCCATAAATATATGCCAACTCTGCGACGGTTTTTGCCGAGAACTTCTTCAATAGATTAGCTCGGTGTACTTCAACCGTTCGCATTGCTATGCAAAGTTCGTCAGCAATACGAATGTTGCGCTTTCCTTCAATGATCAAACGTAAAATGTCTTTTTCTCTAGGTGTGAGCGATTCATAAGCCGATTTAGCTGCTGCCATATCGAGGTTTGTGGCAGACTGCGCCTGTCCCTGTAAAATGGCTCGTGCCAGTTCATCGCCTTTGACTGGCTTTTGGAAGAAATTGACCGCCCCAGCTTGCAATGCATCGACCGCCATCGGGACATCACCATGCCCTGTCAGATAAATAACGGCTAACGGGCTGTTGGCTTTATTTAAAACTTGGTGCACTTGCTGACCACGAAGGTTGGGCATTCGGCTATCAAGGATCACGCATCCGGCCTGATGAATGTTCACTTTATCGAGAAAAGATTGCCCATCAGCAAAAGTCGTCACCTTGAACTCATGCTCTTCCAGCATAAAAGCGAGCGAGTCACGCACCGATTCATCATCATCGACTACAAAAACAGGTAGCTGCTTTTCACCGCTGCTCATTGAATGCTCCTATGTCTAGTTCAGATTAGTTTTGATATGGAAACACAAGCTCAACCAAACAACCATGTGGTGCTATCGAGCTGATGACAAACTCGCCACCATGCATTTCCATCACATCGCGACAAATGGCCAACCCCAGCCCAAGCCCTTCTTCTTTGCTACTCACAAACGCTTGAGTCGGATTCTCTTGCTGCAACCCTGTACCATTGTCTAACACTCGAATAGAGAGTTGACTGATTTGGTAATCGCAATGCAGGGCAATTTTACCTTGATAACCTGATGAGTGATATTTCTCTTGGAACAAAGTACACGCATCAATCGCGTTGCTGATCACATTAACTAAAACCTGTTGTACGCCAACTGCATCGACAAGTAACGGACGAATGTTCCCTTCTGTACTGGCCACAATAGAAATGTTTTGCTTCTGCATCCGAAAATGGAGTAACTCAATCGTGTCATCAATGAGTACTTGAAGATCGCACGACGTTTTGTCGACACTGCGCTTGCGAATCAACGTTCTTAATCGCTGAATAATTGCATCGGCTCTTTCAACTTGGCCCTGTATTTTCTCAAGCACAGGGACAATATCTTCATGAGGGCGCTTTTTGGCCAAGCGAAGTAAACCGCCTTCACTATAGTTGCGAATGGCTGCCAGTGGCTGATTGAGTTCATGGGCAAGACTAGTGCCGATTTCTCCGACAATCGCGACCCTTTGTGAATGTTCTAACTGTTCACTTTTCTCTTTTAATCGCAACGATGTCTGCTCCAAAGCTTGCTTACTCTTGCTAAATCGATACTCAAGCCAAAAGTGGTACGCGTTCAACACAATCACAAACATGAACAGCGCCCATGCCCATTCTTGATGACTACGCAGCCAGCGTAGAGCCTCACTCCACCAAGGTTGTTGCAACGGATGGAGATCCAACGCCTGATAAAGTTTGTCGATGCTCAGCAAGCTGACGGGGGACGTCCAACCTGACGCGCCTGCCGCAATAACCGCAGGGTGTTCAGGTGGCATCGCTAACAATACTTGCGCAATCTGTTTGGCGATCTGAGCTGAGCCGCGCTCTGTTTTGGCAAATGACCAGTTAGGATAAAGCGGTGTGGAAACAGCGCATAACGAGCGCTCGTTCGGCTGTTGATTTAAAACTCGATAATTACTCGGTTGTAAAAGCCCTTCACTTAGCATCTGTTCCAATAAACAAGCAGGGACAACGGCCGCTTCCACATTGCCATCACGTAATTGATACAGGTTGGCATCAATAGGAAAACCAAGATAGCGGACATCAGAAAAGAAATCGTTTGGATTAAGCCCCATTTTGACTATTTGATAGCGCATCGTTAGATAACCACCAAACGCTTTTTCTGATACCGCCGCAACAGGACGTCCTGAGACATCTTGCACCGTTTGATAACTTGAATTGGCTCGAACCACAAGCGCCGAACCAATGCCGTAATTCGAGTTTTGTGGTGCTCTGCTGGTTAGCGTTGCCATCCACGACAGCGCGTATTGCCTGCCCAACCGCACTGCCTGACCTGGGTTGGTTAAGATGAAATCCATGGTCTGAAACTTCACCGCTTCGCCCATTTCATCCAAGTTAAGGGGATGAAGGACAAAATGCACATCGGAAATTTGCTGATTGAGCCAATCAATGGTCGGTTGCCATCTCTGCTCGGCATAAAGATGACCACGTATCGCTAACACGCCCACTTCGACTTTTTTCTTGACCTGTGGCTGCTCTGCTTTTTGCTCTTGCATTCCTTGCAGATCTGCTTGTTCAGAAACTGCGCCCTGAGCCAAAGATGCAAAGGCAACTAAGCAAAGAACCCAAAACTGAAGCAACCGTGGCGTTTTGTTCATGATGAGTAGAATCGTTCCTTCGAAAGTAATGGAGCAAGAATAACAGCTACCCTTGGTAAACCACATTTGTTTTAGATCAAGTTTGATCTGGGTATGTGGAAATCCACAATATAAGCCTCGCAGTGCATTTCTCACAATGGAATCAGTCAATTCAAATACAACAAAAAAAGCAGGTGAGTTATGGATTCCACCAAACGTCGCTTTCTCAGCGCGGTCACAGCCGGAGCCGCGTTAATTCCAGTCGCTGGCATTGGCACGGCAACTGCGGGAAACATTATTCGAAATAACCAGTCCGCTGACCGAAAAGGACAAGTCGGGAAGCGTTATGCCATGGTGATAGATTTGCGTAAATGTGTCGGATGCCAGGCTTGCACTGTGGGTTGCAGCATCGAGAACCAAGCGCCAATCGGTCAGTTCCGAACCACCGTAAAGCAATACGAAGTTACGTTAGATGATGGCTCTACAGCCACGCGAGAAGCAAAAGCCTTTATGCTACCGCGCCTGTGTAACCACTGCGACAACCCACCTTGCGTGGCAGTGTGTCCGGTTCAAGCAACCTTTCAGCGCAAAGATGGCATTGTCATGGTGGATAACAGCCGCTGCGTCGCCTGCGCGTACTGCGTACAAGCTTGCCCTTACGATGCTCGCTTTATCAATGAAGACACCCTCACCGCAGATAAATGTACCTTCTGTGCTCACCGTCTAGAACAAGGTCTATTGCCTGCCTGCGTGGAAACCTGTGTTGGCGGTGCACGTGTAATTGGTGATTTGAATGATCCATCAAGCGAAGTCCGCCGCTTAATTGCGAAGCACCAAGACGATATCAAAGTGCTAAAACCCAATGAAGGCACCAAGCCTCACGTGTTTTACATCGGCATGGATGAACGCTTCACCAGCCACATCGACGGACAACCTGCTATTTACGACCCACAGGGAGAGCGCGCATGAACATCACCGAAGTGTTAGTCCAACCTCAAGCGATGGCTTGGCTCCCGTGGGCGGTGCAATATTTCTTCTACATCGGTTCGGCTTATGCGGCTGCTGTTTTATTCCTAATCGCCCTATTATTTGAAAAACACACCAGTCACAGACTGCGCGCTGCGCTTGTTCTGACGCTGGCCATCGGCGCCATCGTGGGGCCATTAGCGTTAACTGGCGACCTTCACCAACCGGGACGCGCATGGCATTTTTACGCACACATCACTCCGTGGTCATGGATGTCTTTAGGGTCGCTTTTCTTGCCTGTTTTCTCAGGTTTAGCGGTAGTGACTGCATGGCTGTATCTCCGCGAGGATCTGATCAACTTACGTAATCAGCCAGGGAAAGTACTGCCTCTAATTTCAAAGCTGTCACTGGGTGACTGGGCGCTCTCTCGTAGAGTCATGCTTATGGTATCTGTTATCACGGTGCTATCAGGCATCACCATTGCAGTCTACACAGGCGCTGAAATTGCAGTCGTTAAATCGCGCTCTTTATGGCACCAACCCGCGTCGCCGGTTCTTTGGTTTGTCACTGCATTTATGAGCGCGGTCGGATTTTCTCTGTTGATTTGGCTCTTGCTGCCTAGTCAGTCAAAGACGCTGACATCTGGCGATACTAATTTACTTAAAAAATCAGTGGTTACCAGCGGTGTATTAACGCTGATACTGCTACCGATTTGGGCATCCAACAATTCCGCATTTTCGCTCTATTCTAGCGAACAATGGATGCACAACATTGCCCTGCTCACTTTTGTCGTTTTAGGTTGTGTTTTGCTCGCTTTCATCTTCTTGCGCGATACCAAAAAGTCCGCATCAGCCAGATTTCGTCACGTCATAGGGCTCAGTTTCGTGTCTGCTGCCGCACTGGCAAGTGCATGGCTGATTCGCTGGTTTACCATCATGGAAGTGCAAACCATCGCCAAGTTCGATGCAGGGCTGTATCCATACCAACTCACTATGGATGGAAATGGCTGGATAGGCATTATCGGCATGCTCGGATTATGGCTTGCACTGGCACTGCTCGGTTCGGAGCTGGTTCAGTCAAAACAAAAGATCGAAGTAAAAGCCTCATCACTCACCTTAACTGAACGCTAATCAAAGAGGATTTCATCATGGATAACAAACGCCGTCAGTTTTTGAAATCAGGCATTGCAGTGGGTGGGCTTGGCGCATTCGCTGCGGGTTACGCTACCACCACCAAACACATAGTCGAGGGTGCGCTCGAAGGCACTGCGGGAGAAAAAACGCGTGATATTCACCACGGTAACTCGCTTGAACCAGAGTACACGGTCAACAGCAAAGGCAACCTAATCCCTAATCCAAATCAGCGCGTTGCGCCATCGATGTGCTTTGGTTGTTGGTCACTGTGCGGATTGCGTGTACGCATTGATAACCGCAGCGACGATATTTTGCGTATTACTGGCAACCCATATCACCCACTCTCTCATCAGCAACACATTCCGTTCGAAACGCCAGTCAAAGATGCTTATTTAAGTTTGGCAGGAGAAGCGGGCCTTGACGGTCGTTCAACAGCATGCGCACGTGGCAATGGGATGCTAGAAATTCGCAACAGCCCGTACCGCATTACTCAGCCACTGAAACGAGTTGGAAAACGCGGCGAAGGAAAATGGATTCCGATCAGCTACGAGCAATTGATAGAAGAAGTCGTAGAGGGTGGTGATTTATTTGGTGAAGGCCATATTGATGGCTTACGCGACATCCGCGATTTAACAACGCCCGTAGATCCTGAAAACCCAGAATATGGACCGAAAGCCAACCAATTGTTAATGACCAACGCCGGTAACGAAGGCCGAGACGACATATTCAAACGCTTCGCGTTCAACAGCTATGGTACACGTAACTTTGGGCATCATGGCTCTTACTGCGGCTATGCATTTCGTGCTGGCAGCGGCGCATTTATGAACGACTTAGATAAGAACGCACACTTAAAGCCAGATTTTGATAATGCGGAATACATCATCTTCATCGGTATGTCGCCAGCTCAAGCGGGTAACCCTTTTAAGCGTCAGGCGCGCCAACTCGCCAATGCGCGAACAGAAGGCAGCTTGGAATACACCATCATCACGCCAAGTTTGCCGGCGGGTTCATCGAGCTTGGCCGCCGGTGACAACAACCGCTGGATACCAATCAAACCGGGCACCGACTCTGCCCTCGTGCTTGGCATGATCCAGTGGATCATCGAAAACCAACGCTACAACAAAACCTTCTTGGCGCAGCCGGGGGCAAACGCGATGAAACGAGCCGGCACCGCGCACTGGTGTAATGCTACGCATCTTGTGATAAGCGATAATCAGCACCCGAGAAACGGCACGTTTTTACGCGCGTCGGACTTGAATCTGCCATTCGAGGGCGAAGCGTTGTCTGACTCCGACCCGTACGTCATCGTGGATGATCAAAGCGGCGAATTTGGTGTGCATACCCAGACAGAAGAAGCGGCACTGTTTGTCGATAAAACGGTTTCGCTTGCATCAGGCGAAGTACGAGTAAAATCGTCTCTACAAAGGCTCAAAGAAGAGGCGTTCAAATACAGCCTTGCGTTCTACAGCAAACAATGTGAGATCCCTGTTGAGCAAATCGCAGAACTAGCGAAACGCTTCACCAGCTACGGCACAAAAGCGGTGGTCGATACCCACGGTGGCAACATGCACACCAATGGGTTCTATAACTCGTTTACCATCATGATGCTCAATGCATTGATTGGTAATATCAACATGAAAGGCGGCGCGATGGCCAAAGCGGGTGGCTACCCAACTTCCGCTGCGGGTCCTCGTTACGACTTCACCAAATTTGCGGGTAAGGTCGGCCCGAAAGGCGTCTTTCTATCGCGCAGTAAATTCCCCTACCACAAAACCAGCGAATACAAGCGTCGCGTTGAGGCAGGAAAATCCCCTTACCCAACTCGCGCACCTTGGTATCCGTTTGCCGCGCCACTGCTGACAGAGCACCTATCTGCGGCTATTGATGGGTATCCATACCGCGTAAAAGCGTGGATCAACCACATGGCGAACCCAATGTATGGTGTACCCGGTTTGAAAACGCTGTTGGAAGACAAGCTTAAAGATCCAAAACAACTCGGTTTGATTGTGTCTGTTGATGCGTTCATTAACGAAACCACCGCGTTGTCGGATTATATTGTACCTGACACGGTCACCTACGAAAGCTGGGGTATGGCAACGCCTTGGCACGACGTTCCGGTGAAAGCCGTCACCGCTCGTTGGCCGATTGTGGAAGCGCGAACAGAGAAAACCGCCGATGGTCGTTCGATTTGCTTAGAAAACTTTTTGATTGATGTCGCCAAGAAAATGCAACTAGGCGGCTTTGGTGACAACGCGATTCAAGATGCGCAAGGGAATTGGCACGCTCTCCACAGCGCTGAAGATTTCTACTTACGTTCCGCGGCAAACTTGGCTTATGTGAAAGGCGGGGTGCCTGAAGTTTCGGCAGAAGACATTGCGTGGTCCGGCCTAGAGCGTTTAATGCCAGCCATGCAGAAGACGCTGACAGCGGATGAGATGAAACGTGTGGCGTTTATTTTTGCTCGCGGTGGACGTTTTGAAAATGCAACCGAAGCGTATCAAGGTGAGCAAATGAAGCACAAATGGACACGACCTGTCGCGATATGGAATGAACGTGTCGGCAGCGCAAGAAACACCATGACCGGTGATTTCTACACGGGTTGCCCAACATGGCATCCACAAAAACTGGCCGATGGCACATCAATGGAAGACCAGTTCCCAAGCTCAGAATGGCCTTTCAGCCTGACGAACTTTAAATCCAACATTCACAGTGCGGTATCCAACCTATCGCCAAGGTTGAACTCGATTAAAGGCGTAAACCCAGTGTACATCCATCCAATCGATGCCGAGCGTGCGGGTATTAAAACGGGTGATGAGTTTGTTATCGAGACACCATCTGCAAGCACCAAAGCACTTGCGATGATAGTCAGCGGGATTCGCCCTAGCACACTCGGATTTGAACATGGGTTTGGTCATACCGAGCTAGGACAACGCTCGCACTGGATCGGCGATAAACAACAACCCGTAAAAACGCGCAGCCAAGATGGCGTCAACATTAACGACATTGGCTTAATTGATCCTACCCGAGAAGGTAAAGGTGTATTGTTGGATTGGGTAGTGGGCGCCGCGGCACGTCAGTCCTTGCCGGCCAAAATCCGCAAAGCGTAACGCCGCACGTTAAGACGTCTCTACCACTTAGAGCTGCCGATTTGTGCAGCTCTTCACCACTTTGTTTTTATAGCTTATAGAACAACCAATAAAAACAAATACGGCCATTTACACTTATTAAATATGTGGAAATCCACAATACCTTTCATTATTGACAAGGCCGACAATATCGTCCGAGTGACTACCAAGTAGCACTTAGACATATTAATAAAAATTAAAGTGAGTCAGCATGTCAAAAATTCTTCCAGTGGTGGTGGCCTGTTTGTTAGCAACCACTATGGGCGCAAGCGCCTCGTCTATTCCGGAAAAAGCCAGCGTATGTAGCGGTTGTCACGGCCAAGATGGCATGGGACAGCCAAATATCGCGCCGATGATCGCTGGTTTAAACGCGAATTATCTCAACACTCAAATCGAACTATTCCTTAGTGGCGAACGCCAAAATGTGGTCATGCAAGGCATGGCGAAGGAACTCAGCGATCCCGCAGGCCGTAAGGAAGTTATGGAGTACTTTGCTAACCTCCCGAGCTATGAGTTCACGAATCCAGAACAACGCGGCGACCAAGCTGATATTCGTAACCCGTATCGTAAGTTAATTTTCCAAGGCGATTGGGATAGAAATATTCCAGCTTGCGCAACTTGTCATGGAGCCAGCGGTATGGGCGTCGACAAGTTCCCTCGCCTCGCAAGCCAACATGCTGATTACTTAAAAACGCAATTGATGGAATGGAAAAACGGCACTCGCAGTGGCGACCCGCTCAATATGATGGGGACCATCGCAAAAAATCTCACTGACAAAGAGATCGAAAATCTTGCTTACTACTTTGCCTCATTACGTTACTAGGAGCAGTCATGAAACGTTTCTATTCTTTGTTCGCACTGCCTTTCATTTCTACGCTCGTACTAGCTAACGCTCCATTACCGGACCGCCAGAAAGAGCTACCTGCGATAGAAAAAGAAAAGCACGGTGAATACTTAAAACCGCGTGATCTCAGCACAATCCCAAACACCGCATTTGGTGAGCAAGTAAAACGCGGTTACTCGCTCTTTGTTAACTCACAACAAATGCGCGGAAAATACGTTGGCAACGAACAAAACTGTGTGAACTGCCATATGGAGGCAGGACGAAAAGCAAACGCTGCGCCACTGTGGGCAGCTTACATGGCATACCCGGCATATCGTAAGAAAAACGATCGCGTAAACAGCTATGCTGACCGTATCCAAGGTTGTTTCGAGTATTCCATGAACGGTAAAGCGCCCGCTTACGATTCGACAGAAATTGTTGCCCTTAGTGCTTACGCCTACTGGTTAGCGATGGGCGGCTTGCTTGACAAACATGGTATGGCGGATGAACCCATTCCAGAACTAGACGCAAAAACGTTGCAAATTGGTGGAAAAGCAAAAGACTTCCCGTTGCCCGAAGCCATCGCACAAGCATTACCAATTGAAAAGCGGGGTAATCTCTCTGGGCGTGGCTACCCAAAAATCGCCGCCCCTGAGCAAGAACCATCAATAGAGCGAGGCGCATTGGTCTACGAAAAGAACTGTGAAACTTGCCATCGCGCCGACGGTTCAGGCATCAAAGACACCAACGACCATTCATACATTCCACCACTTTGGGGCGAATATGCGTATAACTGGGGCGCAGGTATGCACCGGATTAACACAGCGGCCTATTTTATTTACGAAAACATGCCGCTTGGGAAAAGTGTGCAGCTGACAGAGCAAGAAGCTTGGGATGTCGCAGCATACGTCAACAGCCATGAGCGTCCACAAGATCCTCGATTCAAAGGCAATGTCACCGCAAACGCGGAGAAATATCACCAGCACCAAGGCTATTACGGCAAAACGCTCAACGGTACGCAAGTCGGCTCCAATGCCTTTAAGAGCGGAACGGTCAAGTAAAGTACAACTAAGTACCTTAAATAAAATGCTCTTTTTCCCTGCTCTGATTATCTGGGCAGGGTTACTTACCCTTAAAAACAAGTAATTACCCCCCTCCACAGACAAGCAATATCACATTATTTTCGACTTCCAACATACTCATCTTCGCCGTAAAATCTTGTACCAAACGCGACTTCGTTTATGTCTTAGATCTCCCATATCCTCTAATGCCAAAAGTAAGAAACTCGTAAACTCCTGAATCAAAACAAGCGTGCCTAGTGAAAAAAGAGTATTCTTAAAGCAAATGAATCTAAAACCTACCCGATGAGTATTCAACCTAATTCCCGTCAGTTAATTTCATGCGAAGAGTGCGGCCTTGTTGTTCGCATTCCCGATATCGAACAGGGGCAAAAAGCACAATGTCCTCGATGTTCGCATTCGCTGACTAAAGTGAATGCCAAGCCTTACCAAAGCGTGATCGCCATATCATCGGCATGTTTGATCATGTTAGTGCTAAGCATTTCTTTCCCTTTTATGTCGTTCAGCGTGCAAGGGTTGTCGCAAGAAATCACCTTGTTGCACGCTGCCAAAATGCTGGCTGAGTTTCAAAATGTGCTTTTGGGTGTGCTACTACTCGCAACAGTTATCGTTTTGCCTGCAATCTATGTTGGTCTCATTCTCTTTCTTCATCTTGAAGCATTAAAAGCACGTAAACATACCCCCTCTAAAAAGCAGCAACGAATGGCAAAAGTTTTATGCCGTCTTCTGTTTCGAGTCGAACCTTGGTTAATGGTGGATGTATTTTTGATTGGCGTGTTGGTCAGCTTAATTAAAATCGCTTCCCTCGCAGACATAGGAATGGGCACTTCATTCTGGGCGTTTTGTGTATATACCGTTCTGGTAGTCAAATGCATATCAATGGTCGACAAAAGCTGGCTCTGGGGGCACTTTATTCCAGCTATCGAGCTACCTGATGTAAAAGAGGGTGATACGCACCATAACCACAACCATATTGGTTGTCATACGTGCCACCAGCTCAACCCTATTGAAGCTAAAAAACACCAACACTGCATTCGTTGTAAAAGCCCTATTCACAAATACAACCCCGCAGACAATTTACAAAAAGCTTGGGCGCTTTTGTTTGCTTCAATCATTTTCTATATCCCTGCGAACCTCTACCCTATGATGTACACCGTAAGCCTTGGACATGCAGAAGGTTCGACTATCATGGAGGGGGTAATATTGCTTTGGCATTTAGGTTCTTACCCTATTGCGATGGTAATTTTCTTTGCTAGCGTATTTATTCCAATGGCGAAAATGCTGGCACTCGCGTGGCTGTATTACAATGCGCAAAAAGCGCGATATCTTCCGCACGAAGAGAGTATTTCACGCTTAAAGATCTACCGCATAACTGAGTTTATTGGCCGTTGGTCCATGATCGATATCTTCGTCGTCGCGATCTTAGTTGCACTGGTTCAGCTGCAAAACTTAATGGCGATTTATCCAGGTCCTGCTGCGCTCTCTTTCGCGGCAGTGGTCATTTTTACTATGCTTTCTGCAATGATATTTGACTCACGTTTGTTGTGGCAATTGCCACAAAACGAAGTGCAGGAGCCGATTTCTGACAACTTAAACGAGAAAGCCAAATATGAGTGATGAGAACAACGTAACCGCTCAAATAAAACCGCAAAAGCAGATTTCTGCGATATGGATTGTCCCGATCCTTGCGCTAGCCATGGGAGCGTGGATGCTGTTCCAATATATCAACAGTACAGGCCCACAAATTACTCTCCAACTGCCAACCGCAGATGGGATTGAGGTTGGCAAAACCGAAATCCGAGCATTGAATGTAAAAGTCGGACTGATTACTGAAGTCACTCTCAGTGAAAATTACGATCACATCATCGCTAAGGCACAAATGAACAAGGATGCAGAACGCATGCTGCGAGATGACACCATGTTTTGGGTGGTGAAGCCTCGTATTGGCCGTGATGGCGTTTCAGGTTTAGAGACCTTGCTCTCTGGCGCTTATATCCAACTTCAGCCGGGTAAATCTAAGATAGAGAAAGAGCGCTTTACGGTCTTAGATGTTCCCCCAGTGGCCTCTCCTGATGCAGAGGGGTTACGCCTTGTGTTAACACACCGCGAGGCTGGTAAGCTAGGCGTTGGTGACCCCGTCATTTATAAAGGCTTTACGGTTGGTCGCGTAGAGAAAACCAGCTTTGATGTTGACACTCGCAAAGCGTTATACCAACTCTTTATTTTCAAGCCTTATGACAGTTTAGTGCGCACTCGTACCAAGTTCTGGCTGAATTCTGGCGTAGATTTACAGCTCAATGCTGAAGGGTTCGAAGTCAAGTTTGGCTCATTAGAGAGCATGCTAACGGGTGGTGTTACCTTCGATACCGTTCCAGGTCTTGAATCCGGTGAACAGCTCACTGAAAATATGGTCAACTTCCGCTTGTACGATGATATTAAACAACTTCGAGAAGGCATGTACGATGATTATATTGAATTCGTTATGCTTTTTGATGAATCGGTACGAGGACTTAAACGTAAGGCACCTGTCGAATATCGAGGCTTGAGAATTGGTACTGTGATGCGTGTACCAATGCGACTTCCAACCCCAGAAGAGAACTTTTCTGCGAAAAAAATCCCTGTATTGGTACGTATCGAGCTCGGCCGTGTTTATGGCGATTTCCAATCCCAATCTTTACCAATGTTAAAAGATAAATTGAAGAGTGAGTTTGCTAAAGGACTACGTGGTACTTTAAAAACAGGTAACTTATTAACAGGCGCACTGTATGTTGACGCCGACTTCTATCCAAACGACGAGCCTTACGTACCGAGTAAGTTTGCTGATTTAGATGTTTTCCCAACCATGCGTGGTGGTTTTGCGCAGGTTCAGCGCCAAGTGAACGACTTCCTAAATAAGATTAATAACTTACCGATGGAAGAAACGCTAGATTCTCTCAATTCAACGTTAAAAACGTCCGAAAAAACGTTAGCTTCAGCAGAACGCGTGGCGGACAGTATTGATAAACTTTTGAATCAAAAAGAAACGCAAGAGATCCCAACAGATATTCGCCAAAGCTTACAGCAATTACAAAAAACACTCGATGGTTATGGGCCCAACTCAACCATGTACAGCGAAATGGAAGCCACGCTAAAAGAATTAGAAAGCGTGATGACAGAGTTTAAACCCGTACTTAAACAGCTAAACGAAAAGCCAAACTCTCTCGTGTTTGGAGAAGATGAAATCAGTGACCCAATACCAGTTAAAGGCCAAAACTAATGAAACGAGTATTCTTTCTGTCTATCGCGCTATTTGTCGGTCTAACGGGTTGCAGTAGCGCTCCGCAAACTAAAGGAGCTATGTACCTTCTACCTAAGGCGGAACCAGTGACGCTGAGCTCTTCTGATATCGCTCAGCGCCCAACTTTAGTTGTTCGTCCAGTGACATTGGCGAGTTATTTGAATGATAATGGCATTGTTTATCGAACCTCTGAGACCCAAGTTATTCAGGCAAAACACAATCAATGGGCGCACAGTATTTCTGAGCAAATCACTCAGAGAGTTGTCGCGGAACTACGTCAAAAGCAAAGTCATTACTGGCCGACTGAAATGAATAATCTGTTGGATCAAAGCGGTGAAGCCAAACTACAGCTTACGTTAAATAAATTTAATGGCAGCTACAAAGGTAATATCGAAATTGAGGGAGAATGGTTACTCATTAATGCCGAAGGTAAGGTCGAAAACAGTGCGCCAATACAAATCTCAAAGCCGCTTCAAGATGAAGGCTATGAAGCGCTCGTCAACGCTTTATCCATAGGCTTAGAAAGCCTAACCTCAGACATTGCCAAACAACTCTAAGTCAATGTTAATTACAGGGAAGCAAGTTGCTTCCCTTTTTTATGCAGAGTGTAGCGACTTCTACTAAGCTGAAAGCTGACGAAAAGCCGAAAAGCCGAAAAGCCGAAAAGGAAATTGGATGAAACCATGTAACCTGCTATCACTCTCCTCACTCATTCTTGTATTACCTACATCAGTAGCGCTCTCAGCCGAGACACAAGAATCTCGTTGGCGAAATAGCATAGAAGTGTACATGCTAGGACTGAATATCCACGGGGATACCAGTATTGGTCGCTTTTCATCAGAGGTGGATGTCGATCCTAAGTTCATCGTAGACCACCTCGATATTGGGGCGATGTTGCGATTCGAGAGTATTTACCAAAGTAAGTGGGGCTACTACATAGATTATAGTTTCATGAACTTAAGTGGTGATGTTAATAATATCAAGGGCGCTCTGCCTAACGCTCGTTATCGTGCGGACATCGAAATACGGCAAGGTGTTCTAGAAGCAAAGGCATTCCAACGCGAACAATATTCATTTGGTAAACTGGATTATATGTTTGGATTACGTTGGTGGGACAATGGCATCACCGGCAAACTGTATCGCAATGATAACCGGGTACTAGAAGATAGACTGTCATTACAAGAAGATTGGGTCGATTTTTTAGTTGGCTTGCGACTCATTGATGAATTGAGCGAAAACTGGCGATTTCATGCCAGTATCGACGCCGGACTTGGCAACGATACTCACTTCACTTATGCCATTCAAACTGGTGTTCGTTATCGCTTTAACGAATGGTCTGATCTCAACTTAGCTTACAAGTCGACCTGGGTTGATTACAAAAATGAGGGAGTATTTGAATATGATACGGCTTCTCAAGGGCTTTTAGTCGGACTTGGCTTTTACTTTTGATCAGGTGAAACCCTAGCCTATATTCAAGCGTTGTAACGTGTACTAGCTCTAGGTACACGTCTAGTGCCGCGTTACAGATGCTTAAATCAGGCAAATTGATCTTCATCAGACTATAAATTGCTCTTCGGTGCTACTCTCTGTCGCAAAATGTAAAACCCCACTCTATGACCTCATATAGGTCTTGTTGATAAGGTTCCCGAGTAGCAATGTCGATTAACATTTCCGATTTAACCACCGCCCTAAATAAGGTGGAGCATATTCATAAAGTGCAGCTTGAAAACGTACATCAGTTCTTCAAAGCAAACGAAGCTTTCTCGTTGCAAACATTCAGCCAGCTGATATCCAGCGACTCGCTTGATGATCGATTTAAAACCATCGATAAAGCGTTCTCTTTGCTTGGTGATGCAAAAACCTACCTTTTAGAAGTGTCTTACCTTGTTAAGTAAAAAAGAAAGCCCCGATAAAATTCATTACCGGGGCTATCATTTTCTATCTAAACTACTGATTTACAATTTGTAACGATCATCAATTACCGTTAATTCTGGGAAGGTTTTACCCTCGTCCATCGCTTCTTCTGTCTCTTCTTTTACTTGGTTATCAATCCAGAAATTACCGATATCCATTGGATGAAGCACCCATTCTGTCGCTTTTGTCATGCCGTTTTTAGGAATTTTAACCCAGCGCCAATGAGCAACTCGAGAATAAGGCACCATGTAGCCAGGAACGATGATATTCGCTTTGCTGACATAGTTTTGGATTTGATGCGACAAGTCGTAACGCTTCTCCTGATCAAACTCAGAATCATACGCTTCAATTAACTTGTCTAGCTCAGGGCTGCTGTAGTTGGTGTGAGCATTCGTTTGTGGTCGATTTGCATTATCCGAGTGTAGGTATTCCCAATACGCAGGGATCTCACCAGAGCCCATATTCAAAAACGCTAGCTGATGCTTTTTCTCAAGAATGTATTTAAACGCAGATGAGCCATCCACCAAGTTTAACGTGAACTCAAGACCAGCAAGTTTCGCTTGCTCTTTCAGGTATGCAATACGCGGTGTCCAAGAGTTGTATCCGTAGGTGATAGCAAAGCTCAAGCGTTGGCCCTTGTCGTTAACACGAATACCATCTGCGCCCACTTTGTCAAAGCCCGCTTTTTCGAAGTGTTTAACCGCCGCATCAGCATCAAACTTTGGCGGTGTATTGTTAGGATCATCGTATTCGCCATGACCAAAGCCGAGTCCATGCGGTTTACGTGAATAATCTCCACGCATGATGTTTTCAATCATGCCGTCATAGTCAGTGGCTGCCATAACACCTTTACGCACTTCTAGGTTATCCAACATCGGCATCGCTGTGTTCATCCAAAGACCACCAGCTCCTTGCGGTGCTTCGTTAAAGCCCCAGTACTTTTGGATATAGCCTTTTTTGTACACATCACTATTGGTCTTGTCATGCCAAAAGCTTGGTAGCACCATCTCAAAGTAGTCTAAGTTGCCTTTCTCAAAGTGCTTCATGGCAATATCAGGATCGCGAATCACCTTAATGCGAACCTTTTCAACGTTATAACGGTTTTTATAGTAGCGGTTGTTGTATCCCCACCAATCTTCACCGACATGTTTGAATGTTACGCTCTTACCTTTCTTCACTTGATCAATGTAGTAAGGCGCTGCGGTTGGCTCAGATTTAAAGTTAAACTTTCTGACGAAGTTATCAGGCATGCCATCGTTATTTGCGTCCTTTTCTCCTTCAAAGAAGTGTTCAGGACGAGGCTGAAAACCATTACTTGGCATGTTAATCATAACCATAAGTGAGTCATGACTTTGAGCTACAGCAAGATTGACTTTGATCGTGTAGTCATCAATTTTTTCAACACTCACAATACTGTTTGTGAAGAAGTCGTTGTACCACGGGTCGATAATGTCTTTTGACGTGTAGTACTTCATCATAAAGACGTAATCATCTGCTGTAATTTTTTCACCATCTGACCACTCGGCCGTTTCGTCGAGTTTAAAGAATACGGTTTTGTTGTCTTCTCCAAATGCCCATGACTTAGCAAGTTGAGGGATCCATTTGCCAGTATTTGGATGACGCTGAGCCAGTTTTGGTGAACCATCCATTAAGTATTGGCGCAAACCTGAGTTCGCATCTGGACCAACACTTCGTAATGTTTGCGGAAAGCTCTGAATGTAAGTGCGATAGGTGCCCCCTCGTACCGCCTCTTCAGAGGCAAATAGAGGTTCGTTGTTGTTTGAAATCCATTCGATATCAGCTGGCAATTCTGCCGCACTCAGTTGAAAACTGGCAGCGGTCAGTGTTGCTAGTACTGAAAATGGCAGTTTTTTAGTCATGTTTCTTCCTTGTTGTGTTTGCGCACTAAGGTCGTAACAAGGAAGACAGCGTGTGAAAGCTCACAGAAAGCTGCGATTTAAAATACGCAGATAGGAAATAATAGGAACGTAATATGAAGTGACGTCCTGCCAGCTTCTATATTAATTTCAAAGAGTTTCACTAGGTCATCCTAGACCTTACAACGCAGTGAATGCATCTTCGCCATAGTATTCTTTAGACATTTGTAACGCAAGCCATCAATAACACATGGTTGCATTTTCGAGGCATCACAATGAGTTATGTTACAAAAGTGTGATCGGCATAGTACCAAGCCCTACTTTACTCAGAATAAACCGCAGAACCTTTATCTCAATTGGCCCCGATATACCAGTTAAAGCGAGTAAATGATCAGACATAGCTGGTTAAAAGGAATGGTTGTTTACCGCGATTAGTATTTTCATTCGATGTAAAAAGTGAGGCATCTTAGCCTCACTTTTCTCCATACAATCGAGACAGTGCTTACATGTTAGATAAGCTCTCATTGACCGACTTCAGCACTTCTGCAGGATTTGACGCTTGAGTGATAGGGCGACCAATCACAAGATAATCTGAACCTGATTGGATAGCGTCTACTGGCGTCATGATACGGCGTTGGTCACCTTGTTCTGAGCCAGCAGGTCGAATACCAGGGGTCACTAATTTAAATTCTTGGCCTAGTTCGCTCTTCAGTAGTGAGGACTCTTGCGCTGAACATACGACACCATCTAAGCCCGCGTTTTTGGTCAAGGTTGCTAGACGAATCACTTGCTCCTGAGGCGCAACATTCAAACCAATACCAGCTAAATCACTTTGTTCCATACTGGTTAGTACCGTTACACCGATAAGAAGTGGACGATCTTTACCATATGGCTCAAGAATTTCACGTGATGCCGTCATCATACGCTCACCACCGCTCGCGTGTACGTTCACCATCCATACACCCATTTCAGCCGCAGCGCGAACTGCTTTCGAACAGGTGTTTGGAATATCGTGAAATTTTAAATCTAGGAATACCGAGAAACCACGTTTATGGAGTTCACGTACAAAATCAGGACCAAATAGCGTAAACATCTCCTTGCCAACTTTTAGTCGGCATGACGCAGGATCAATTCTATCTACAAACGCAAGTGCATCTGCTTGGTTATCATAATCCAGTGCGACAATAACTTTTTGGTCGATCATTTCATCTCCTAACTGTTTTGGTTCTTATTAAATAAAAAGTTAAAAAAATGCAGCGGACAGAAACTCTGCCAGCTGCATTAAGAATTATTCACCATCCAATCCGCGGATTGGCTTGATCGTCCCCCATCCTTTACAGGACGGACAATGCCAATAAAGGGAATGGGTAGAAAATCCACACTTCCGGCATCGGTAATGTGGTTTCACTTTTAACTGTTCACCCACCATCGCTTGTAGTGTTGATAGGCTGTCTTTCGCTCGACCATCTTCTGCTTCTGCAATGTGGTAGTCAATTAAACGGTAGAAGCCCTTCATGGTTGGGTTTTTCAGCAATTGTTTCGTCAGTAACTCTTGAGCAGCCCCAACGTTCTCGTGATGAGCAACTAATTGAGCCAACATCAACTCGGCTGATACGCCTGCTTTCTTATCAATACAAGCTCGCAGAAACTCGACAAGTTCATCTTCCTGACCCAGATGATGATAGCATTCTGCAATAGTTGGCAAGACATCACTGATAAAGTCTTTATCTTGCTCAAGTACCCCTGTCAGATATTTGATGGTGTGCTTATAGTCTTCAGACTCTAGATAAATTCGTCCCAAAGCAATACTTGCTCGAACACACTTCGGGTCTTCCGCTAACGCTTTTTTAAAATGCTGTATTGCCTTATTAGTATTCCCATCAGCTTGGTCGAGCATGGCTATTTCACACCAAAAATGGGCAATATTTGCACGCATCCTTGAGCGTTTATTACCTAACTTAGCCAATTGGTTCGCGTAATAAATCGCCTTTTCCCATTCTCGTGTTTGCTGATAAATGGTCACTAATTGTTGAAGAGCCGCCTCTTTGTAATCTGGCTCTTCGACTAACTGTTCGAAGATTTTCTCTGCACGATCAAGAAAACCTGAGACCATGTAGTCTTTCGCTAACTGTTGAAGGGCGAGGTTCTTTTGGTCCAGTGTTAAGCCTGAACGAGAAATAAGATTTTGGTGAATTCTGATTGCGCGGTCGACTTCACCACGAGACCGGAACAGGTTACCCAACGCAAGGTGAGTATCGATGGTCTCGTTATCAACTTGGAGCAATTCAATAAAGTGATCGACAGCCTTATCTGATTGGTCAGAGAGCAGCAGATTAAGACCCGTCATATACTGACGAGAGATTTGATGAGATTGCTTCTGCTTGTCTTGCTGAGCGCTGCGATGCCCCATATACCAGCCATACGCAGCAGCTATAGGCAACAACAAGAAGAGTAGTTCAAGCATTAAAGTTAAGCCTTATCCTTATGCCTGTTTTTCAATGGCTGGCTTATCAGCAGCGTTGTTTGATTCAGTTGGTTCGTACTTTTTCAGTTTTTTCTTTAAACGACGGACCTGTAGCTGAGTTTTCAGTTGGATGCTACCAAAGATAACCCACGCTAAAGCAAAGCCAACCACAAATACTACACCTAATAGCGTAGATAAGTGGAACTCTCCTTTTGCTAGAAGATAGTTAAAAGTCACGAGCTCTTGGTTTTGGGAACCTAACGCCAATGCAATTAAAAAGAGAGCTAAAACAGCAACGATTTTTATAATTTTCATGTTACATCACCCTTCTAGGAGTAAGTCGGTAAGATTATGCAGGAAAATGCTTCTTCAGACTACGTATATTAGCAATAATCTATACCCAAGTAACCTCAAGATGCTTAGTTTGTAGACATGCTTAGAAGTTAAAGTTATTTGGGTATAGAAAGCAGCAAAGAAAACAGCTGAATCCACAATTAGATTAGTAAACGATCTTGGATGTATGACTAACTTGGATACATTACAAAAAAGCGGCATACACAAACGTATGCCGCTTTTTTCAAACTAATAAGAGTGCATTAACCAATATTTACACGCTCACGAAGTTCTTTACCAGGTTTGAAATGTGGAACGTATTTACCTTCCAATTCCACTTTATCGCCCGTTTTAGGGTTACGACCTACGCGAGGCTCGCGGTAATGAAGAGAAAAACTACCAAAGCCACGGATCTCGATACGGTCACCGCTCTCTAGTGTAGAGGCCATGTGCTCTAAAATATCTTTTACAGCATCCTCTACCTCTTTCGCTGATAAGTGTGTTTGCTCAGCGCAGAGTCTTTCAATCAGTTCAGACTTAGTCATAGTTGCCCTCTTTGAGTATCTTTATCACTTATTATAGTAAGTAATACTAATTCCAACAAACACTTGCTGACAATTCTAGACAAATTTTATGCAAAATGCGCAATGAAGAAATGCCTTTTATTAAGATAGTTTACTGTCATTAGTATTACTACTTAAATATGACCAAATATAAAAAAGGAGCCTTGCGGCTCCTTTTTTGCTTAAGCGAGTATATTATTCGCCTTTAGCAGCTTTGAAAGCGTCAGCCATTGCGTTACCGAATGCATTGTCATCTTGCTTGTTGATAGATGCCATTGCTTCTTGCTCGTCAGCTTCGTCTTTAGCTTTGATAGATAGGTTGATTACGCGGTTCTTACGGTCTACACCTGTGAACTTCGCTTCAACAACATCACCAGCGCTTAGGATTAGAGAAGCATCTTCTACGCGATCGCGTGATACTTCAGAAGCACGGATGTAACCTTCAACGCCTTCTGCGATTTCAACAGTAGCGCCTTTAGCGTCAACAGCAGTTACAGTAGCGTTAACTAGAACACCTTTCTTGTTGTCAGCAACGTAAGCATTGAATGGGTCATTTTCCATTTGCTTGATGCCTAGAGAGATGCGCTCACGCTCAGCGTCTACTGCTAGAACAACTGCAGAGATCTCGTCGCCTTTCTTGTACTCACGTACAGCTTCTTCGCCAGCAACATTCCAAGAAATGTCAGATAGGTGAACTAGACCATCGATGCCGCCTTCTAGACCGATGAAGATACCGAAGTCAGTGATAGACTTGATCTTACCAGTAACTTTGTCGCCTTTAGCTTGTGCTTCAGCGAATGACTGCCATGGGTTAGCTTTACACTGTTTCAGACCTAGAGAGATACGACGACGTTCTTCGTCGATTTCAAGAACCATAACCTCAACTTCGTCGCCAACATTAACAACTTTAGAAGGGTGGATGTTCTTGTTAGTCCAATCCATTTCTGAAACGTGAACTAGACCTTCAACGCCTTCTTCGATTTCAACGAAGCAGCCGTAGTCAGTTAGGTTAGTTACGCGACCAGTTAGTTTGTGACCTTCTGGGTAACGCTTAGCGATTGCTACCCATGGATCTTCGCCTAGTTGCTTAAGACCTAGTGATACGCGAGTACGCTCACGGTCGAACTTAAGAACTTTAACTTGGATCTCGTCACCAACGTTAACGATTTCAGATGGGTGCTTAACGCGCTTCCAAGCCATATCAGTGATATGTAGAAGACCGTCAACGCCACCTAGGTCAACGAACGCACCGTAGTCAGTAAGGTTCTTAACGATACCTTTAACTTCAGAACCTTCTTGTAGAGTTTCTAGAAGCTCGTCACGCTCAACGCTGTTCTCTGATTCGATAACTGCACGACGTGAAACAACTACGTTGTTACGTTTTTGGTCAAGTTTGATAACTTTGAACTCTAGCTCTTTGTTTTCTAGGTGAGCAGTGTCGCGGATTGGACGTACGTCTACTAGAGAGCCAGGAAGGAAAGCACGGATACCGTTTAGTTCAACAGTGAAACCGCCTTTAACTTTACCGTTGATGATACCAACAACAGTTTCAGCTTCTTCGTAAGCTTTCTCAAGTACGATCCAAGCTTCGTGACGCTTAGCTTTCTCACGAGAAAGTTGAGTTTCACCGAAACCATCTTCAACAGCGTCTAGAGCTACGTCTACTTCAGCGCCAACTTCAACTTCAAGTTCGCCAGCAGCGTTCTTGAACTGTTCAGCAGGGATAGCAGATTCAGACTTAAGACCAGCGTCAACAAGAACGAAACCGTTCTCGATAGCTACTACAGTACCTTTAACGATGCTGCCTTGTTGGAATTCTGTTTCGTTTAGAAACTCTTCAAAGAGTTGAGCAAAAGATTCAGTCATTTATTTAATCTTCAATAAATTAAACGTCCACGGGTATCCTACCGCATGGGGTTATTAAATTCGCCAGTCATCATCCTTGCGACCAACGCTCTTAGCCTAGCCGAGCGTAATTACTCAGCTAGCTTCGATTCGATATATTGTAGTGCCTTTTCTACTACTTCGTCGATAGTCATCGACGTAGAATCTAGCACAAGCGCATCCTCTGCAGGGCGTAGTGGCGCCACTGGGCGGTTACGATCTCGATCGTCACGCTCTTGGATCTCGCTCAAAAGGTCAGCAAATCTAACATCTAACCCTTTATCTTGCAACTGTTTAAGGCGTCGATTTGCACGCTCTTCTGCGCTCGCATCAAGGAAAATTTTCGCTTGTGCATTTTGGAATACAACCGTACCCATGTCACGACCATCAGCAACCAGACCCGGAGCGGTCTCAAATGCGCGCTGACGACGCAATAATGCTTCACGAACGCGTGGCAGTGCAGCCACTTTAGATGCTGCCATCCCCGTTTCTTCTTTACGAAGTTCACCAGAGACATCTTCGCCTTCTAGAATCACTTTTACTAGGTCACCTTCAGCAACAAACTGAACGTCTAGGTGAGTAGCCAGTGGAACAAGCGCATCTTCTGACTCAGTGTCTACGCCGTGGTGAATCGCTGCGAGTGCAAGAACACGGTAAATAGCGCCAGAATCAAGAAGTTGAAAGCCTAACTTCTTCGCTAGCAACATACATAAAGTGCCTTTACCTGCACCACTAGGTCCATCTACGGTAACAACCGGAGTTTGAGAGGACATGTTTTTCTCCACCAATAGTTTCTTTTCAGCAATTTGCTCGGTTTTCGAGGCGCACATTATACGGGTAATCAGTCTTTGGAGCGAGGAAAAATGTCGTGTAAAGCATTACACCTAATGCGTAATTGGATTCATCAATAAACATAAAGTTCAACAAAAACGGCGAGAGCTTCCGCCCTCGCCGTTTTAAATGTCATGAACTTAAGCTCGATTAAACAATCGGCTTTTGACCACGCTCAGCTAACTTTAAAATCACACTATCAGCGACTTTACCCGCCACACCTGCTAGCTTGTCGGCCAGTTTTTTCTTTTGTACATAATGCACAGAAAGTACAGTTTTATCTTTGCATGCCGCAACAACGATATCATCAGATGTACTAATGTCATCCACCAAACCAAGCTCTTTCGCTTGTGTGCCGAACCAGTGCTCACCAGTGGCTACTTTGTCTAGGTCCAAACTAGGACGACGCTCACGGATGAAGTCTTTAAACAAGACATGTGTTTCTTCAAGTTCTTGCTTAAACTTATCGCGCGCTTTATCGGTATTCTCACCGAACATCGTTAGCGTGCGTTTATATTCACCCGCTGTTAGTTGTTCGTACTCAATGTCATGTTTCTTCAACAGTTTGTTGAAGTTAGGAATCTGTGCGATAACGCCAATAGAACCCACAATTGCAAATGGTGCAGAAACAATTTTATCTGCTACACATGCCATCATGTAACCGCCACTTGCCGCAACTTTGTCAACAGAGATGGTCAGAGGAAGACCCGCAGCTTTGATTCGGTCCAGTTGAGAAGAGGCAAGGCCGTAACCATGAACCATACCACCGCCAGACTCTAAGCGAAGTAACACTTCATCACCTTCACGTGCGACAGCCAAAATAGCGGTGATTTCTTCACGTAGAGACGCGACTTCTTTTGCGTCTATGCTACCGTTGAAATCAAGAACAAATAGGTGTGGTTCACGCTTGCTATCTAATGAACCGTCTTTGCTCGCTTGTTTGATTTCTTTCTCGCGAGATTTGCTCTTCTCTTTTTCTTCTTTCTTGACGGCTTTATCTCGAGCCTTGATGAAAGCATCGTCATGCAAATGATGATCTAACTGCTCAACAGATTGTTTGTGTTGCTCTGAAAGGTTGGTAATCTCTAACTCCCCTTTCGCCGCACCCGATTTGCCACCAGCCGATTTTGCAATAATGAGCAGAACAATTATCGCAGCAACCACCGTGATAATTTTGGCCAGAAACAGACCATAATCTAATAAAAATTCCAACGAGAGCTCCTTTATCTCATTTCAGATGACGTTAGTATGTTACGCAGAAACATCAGCGAGAAGGCAGCGCGGTTTGTAACCACTTGTTCTGATTGATAGCATACCTAACGAAAGTTCTGGAATTGGTATAACACATGAATTGGTGTATTGTAACCATCTTGTCACGATTACCAAGATTTTCCATTGAGAAACAGGCGTTTTTTAGCGTCAATTAACTATCATGGACCCTCTTACAATAATAAGGATTTATCGCCGTGAACTACTCCGTTTCAGCTGATGCTCTAAAAGGTAAAGTCATTCTTGTTACTGGCGCTGGTAATGGCATCGGCCGTCAAGCCGCGCTTTCTTATGCCGAGCACGGTGCAACTGTTATTCTCTTGGGTAGAAATGTGCAAAACCTTGAATCTATCTATGATGAGATTGAAGCTTCTGGCTATCCACAAGCAGCTATCATTCCATTGGATCTCAAGGGAGCAACTCAGCAGAATTACATTGATATGGCAGAGACAATCGAAGGACAGTTTGGTCGCTTGGATGGTCTATTACACAACGCAGGTGTCTTGAGTTCGCTGTGTCCATTTGATCAAATCAAAGAGGAAGACTTCGACGATATCATGCAGATCAACGTGAAAGCCGAAGTGCTAATGACTCAAGCACTACTGCCTGTGATGCGTAAATCAGAAGCTGGGCGTATTATCTTTACCTCTTCAACCGTCGGCCACTCTGGCCGCGCATTCTGGGGGCCATACGCTATCTCTAAATTTGCCGTAGAAGGCATGATGCAAGTTTTAGCTGACGAGCTGAGTGATACACCGATTCGCGTTAACGCAATTAACCCTGGTGCCACTCGTACTCGCATGCGTGAAAAAGCATATCCGGGTGAAGATGCGAATACTCTCAAAACGCCACTGGATATCATGCCGCTATATTTGCACTTAATGGATCCTGCGGTTACCGATGTGAACGGTCAGTGCATCGACGCTCAACCGAAGCGTAAATAACTCATTCAGGTTACCTCACATAATCGATTGAAAAGGCAGCAAACGCTGCCTTTTTTCATTTCTCTCTTCATAAAAATCTTGCGACTTTCTCCCACAGAAATATACTGTACATATATACAGGTATTTATTATGCAAGATATTATTCAGAACTTAAAAAGCCAACACCTTGTTTGGCAAACAAATTTAACGAAAGCAGATCCTCAGCAGTTGCAGACTAGTTCCGGTTTTTCTGAATTAGATGATTTGCTCGGCGGAGGCTTTCCACCTCATGGCGTAGTGGAGATGGAATCTATTGGTAGTATTGGTGAATTGCGTTTGCTCGCTCCCTATTTAAAAGCCACTCAGACCAATGGTATGACCGCATTTATTCAACCACCTGCGCTAGTGAATTCTCTGTTTTTACACTACATCGGGTTGGATATAAACCAAGTGTGGGTCGTTACTCCAACTCACCCCAAAGATGCTCTTTGGGCTGCAGAGCAATGTCTGAAAAGTGGGGTATGCAGTAATGTTTTGTTATGGCAAGAAGAGCTTGAAATACATCAAGTGAAACGCTTACAGGTAGCAAGTGAACAAGGGAGTTGCCCTCTCTTTATGCTTAAAACAGATACTATCAACCGCTTGTCTTTGCCTGTGTCACTCAGTTTAAAACTGAAAGGCGACGAGCAAGGGATTAATGTTGAAGTGCTGAAAAGGAAAGGAGGCTGGAATAGAGGTAGCGTTAGTATCGGCTTCCAACACCATTACCCGCAACTGGTGAAACCATCATCTGAAACTGTGCACTCGACTGTGGTCAATTTCCCACTGGCGAACCAAGGTTAGTGATATGGCTCTGTGGATTTACTTGCACTTCCCTCGCCTGCAGCTAGACGCACTCTTTGGTGATAACCAAGAACAACCCGTGGTGATTGTCGAAAGCCAACGTTGCCAGATTCTTCAATACAACGAGATTGCCGAACAACAAGGCATTAAGCCTGGTATGGGCCTAGGCAGTGCTGCGTCCTTGTGTCGAGATTTACAAGTGCATCCTTATCATCCGCACACCGAATTGAGCAAGTTACAAGAAATTGCTCAATGGCTGTATTTGATCACATCTGACGTTGTGTTGATGCCAAACCAAGGTATTTTGCTGCGTGCTACTCCAATGCTCGCTCTGTATGAAGGGTTTGAAAACTATTGGAACAAAGTCAGAGCTCACTTATCGGAGCTGAAACTGAGTTTTCAATTCGGATGTGGTTTTTCGCCTTTTGCTGCCAAATTGATGGCATTATCAGGAGCGAACGTCATCAGCGAAGACAAATCTGCCATACAAAAAGCCTTATCACCAATACCGTTAACACTGACAGATTTATCAAACGCTACCGTAGAGAAGTTACAACGTGTAGGTGTCACCACATTGCAAAACCTGCTTGAACTGCCATTGCAAGACATCGCACGACGCTTTGATATCGATTTGGTGAACTACGTTGGTCGACTGACTGGGCAGTTTAAACACCCTGTCGACTTTTATCACCCTACCGAATCCTTCCAAGTTTATTTAGAGCTGTTGTTTGAGATCGAAAACGTTCAGTGGATTGAAAAGCCGTTGGCCAAATTACTTCGTCAACTCGAAATCTTTCTTAAATTAAGAGATAAGGTCGCTTTTGAACTGTGTTTAACACTCCACCAGCGTGAGAAACAAGAGCAACACCTTCAACTCACTTCTGCGCAAGGTGATTACCTATGTCAGCGTTGGCAACAGTTAGCGAGTTTGAGCTTAGAGTCACTCTCGCTTAATGGCCCAGTCACAGGGCTAACGTTAAAAGTCATCCGTCAAGGTGAGCCTCTTAGTGCATCACGCGATCTCTTTGCTGGGCAGAAAGGAAACATGAATGCTTTAGAGTTGCTTTCTTTACTGCAAGCTAAATTGGGAAAAAGTGCCGTTTTAAAACCCAATATTGCTTGCGATCCTAGACCAGAAAAGGCCAGTCAGTATCGCCCTGCTGATGCTCCGGATGAAAAGGGGCACGCCATACCATCCATACTACGCCCCGCAATGCAATTACCGACTCCCATTGTATTGCAAGAGCAAGTTTCTTTGGTCCACGGACCTGAGCGAATAGTTTCTGGGTGGTGGGATGGTGATGAGATCATGCGTGATTACTACATTGCACACACCAAGCAAGGCCGCTGGTTATGGATATTTCGCGATCAGCACAAGCACTGGTTTCTTCATGGCTATTTTTGTTAAATCGACAGTTATTTTTGTTGGGTCATTATGAGTTACGCGGAACTATTTTGTCAGTCTAACTTCTCTTTTTTGACTGGGGCTTCTCATGCAGAAGAGCTGGTACTCCAAGCTGCTTTCTATCGCTATCAAGCTCTAGCTATAACGGATGAATGTTCAGTCGCGGGCGTTGTCAAAGCCCATGCGACCATCGAACAACATAAACTCGATATCAAACAAATCGTTGGAAGTATGTTTTGGTTAAATGATGAATGCCAAATCGTACTGCTTTGCCCTTGTCGCAAGGCTTATGCCGAGTTGTGTCGTATCATCACAAACGCAAGGAGACGCAGTGAAAAAGGCAACTATCAACTGTTCGAATGGGATTTGATGTCGGTTCGACATTGTTTGGTATTGTGGCTGCCCACACATCAAGAGAGTGATCACTATTGGGGGCGCTGGCTCAATCAACACCACGCTAATCGTTTGTGGGTAGCGATTCAGCGCCATTTGAGTAACAACGATACTGAGTACATTGCGCACTGCGAGCAGTTAGCACATGAATTTCAATTACCTATAACTGCCTGCGGAGGCGTTCTCATGCATGATGTTGAACGCTTGCCATTACAGCATGTACTTACTGCTATAAAGCATGGGTGTAGCGTCGATAAACTCGGTTTTGATCGTATTTCGAATACAGAGCGAGCGCTTCGTCCTTTTAAAAAGTTGATTCGGATTTACAAACCAGAATGGCTGGAAGAAAGCACTTACATCGCCGATTTATGCGAGTTTAAGCTCTCAGATTTAAAATACGAATATCCTACCGAGCTGATCCCAGATGGTTATACACCCGACTCTTACTTACGTATGTTGGTCGAACGTGGTAAAAAGCTGCGTTTTCCTGAAGGCGTGCCCGCAGAAGTCAATCAAACCATCGAGAATGAACTGGCGCTTATTCAAGAGCTTAAGTACCACTACTACTTCCTTACTATTCACGACATCGTAATGTTTGCGAAACAGCAAGGTATTCTTTACCAAGGGCGAGGTTCCGCTGCAAACTCTGTAGTGTGTTATTGCCTGGAAATTACCGCCGTCGATCCTCGACAAATCGCTGTCTTATTCGAACGATTTATCAGTAAAGAACGTAAGGAACCGCCGGATATTGATGTGGACTTTGAACACGAGCGCCGTGAAGAAGTTATCCAGTATATTTACAAAAAATATGGTCGTGAGCGTGCAGCACTTGCTGCAACAGTGATCAGCTATCGCTTTAAAAGTGCCGTGCGTGAAGTCGGTAAAGCACTAGGGATTGAAGAGACCCAATTAGATTTTTTCATTAAGAACGTTAATCGCCGAGATCGCAGCCAAGGCTGGCAAGCTCAAATTATTGAACTTGGCTTACAACCAGAATCTCTCAAAGGGCAGCAGTTTATCCAATTGGTCAACGAGATCATTGGCTTCCCACGCCATTTATCTCAGCACGTAGGTGGCTTTGTAATTTCATCTGGCCCTTTATATGAGTTGGTACCTGTTGAAAATGCCTCGATGGAAGATCGCACTATCATTCAATGGGATAAAGACGATTTAGAAAGCTTGAAGCTACTAAAAGTCGATGTACTCGCACTCGGCATGTTAAACGCCATCAAAAAGTGCTTTCAACTGGTCGAGAAACATCACCAGCGATCCCTCTCGATTTCCGAGATCACTCGCCGACAAGATGATCCACACGTGTACCGCATGATCCAAAAAGCTGACACGATAGGCGTATTCCAAATTGAATCTCGTGCACAAATGAGCATGCTTCCTCGCCTAAAGCCTGCTTGTTATTACGACTTAGTGATTCAAATTGCAATTGTTCGTCCAGGCCCTATTCAGGGTGATATGGTGCATCCTTTTTTAAAACGACGAGATCACAAAGAGCCTGTCAGTTATCCATCGGAAGAAGTAAAAAGCGTTCTTGAGCGGACTATGGGCGTCCCTATTTTCCAAGAGCAAGTCATCAAGCTAGCCATGGTAGCCGCAGGGTTTAGCGGCGGCGAGGCCGATCAACTCCGTCGAGCGATGGCATCATGGAAAAAGAATGGCGATCTCGCTAAATTCAGACCAAAACTGATCAATGGTATGCAAGAGAGAGGCTATGACTTAGCGTTTGCTGAGCGCATTTTCGATCAGATTTGCGGCTTTGGTGAGTACGGCTTCCCTGAAAGTCATTCAGCGTCTTTCGCAGTGCTGGCATATTGTTCTGCATGGTTAAAATATTATTACCCAGCCGAATTTTACACTGCATTGTTGAACAGCCAACCAATGGGATTTTATAGCCCATCGCAATTAGTACAAGATGCTCGCCGACATGGCATCGAAGTATTGCCGGTGTGCGTCAATCATTCAAAATATCAGCATCATCTCGTCTCACGTCCGAATGGCAGGCTCGGCGTGCAACTTGGTTTTCGCTTGGTGAAAGGCTTTAACGCAGAAAGCGCACAAAGGCTTATTGAGCGCAAACCACTTAATGGTTACCGAACGATTCAAGAAGTAAAGCAGATATTAAGAAGCCGAAGTGACATTGAATTATTGGCTTCAGCCAATGCATTTCAGGCCTTATCGGGGAATCGTTATAACGCTCGCTGGGCAGCAATGGATTCCTTATCTGACCTACCATTGTTTCACAAGGTCGAAGAACCCAATGTTAGCTACCAGACTCAACCCTCTGAATATGAAAATTTAATTGAGGATTACGCAAGCACGGGACTATCTCTTAGCCGCCATCCAATTAAATTATTAGAAGAAACGGGCAAACTCCCTCACTTTACTCGCATGATGCAACTGGCAGAGAAGCCGCATAAGTCACTGGTCACAGTGGTAGGCGTGGTAACAGGAAGACAATCTCCAGGCACCGCCGCTGGCGTGACATTTTTTACGCTAGAAGATGACACGGGCAACATTAATGTGGTCGTTTGGCAAGCGACAGCACGAGCCCAAAAGCAAGCGTATTTAGGCGCTAAAGTATTAATGGTGAAAGGCATTCTTGAAAGAGAGGGAGAAGTCACGCACGTTATTGCTGGCAAGTTGATTGATTGCACGCACTACTTGAACAATCTACAAAGTAAATCTCGGGATTTCCATTAGTACAGAGGAATTAAGGAGAGAGATGTTAAAAATCAGAGAGAGGTGCGCTCCCTCTGATTTCACTAGATCTAATCATGCACTTTTAGAAAGCATCTGGCGTAATCGGTCTTGAGCAACTTCAACCAGCAGATCCGGTTGGAATTTAGATATAAAGCGATCACAGCCTACTTTTTGTACCATGGCTTCATTAAAACTACCGCTCAGAGAAGTGTTCAATGTGATAAACAACTTAGACATACGTGGATCTTGGCGCACTTCATGGGTCAGTTTATAACCGTCCATTTCAGGCATTTCAGCATCCGTAATCATCATCAACAGCTCTTTTTCTACATCTTTACCTTCATCACACCAACGTTTTAAAACCGTTAACGCTTCTAGCCCGTCACGACACTCGATGATATTCATACCCAATTGAGAAAGCGTATCGCGAACTTGATTACGAGCTGTAGAGGAATCATCTACAATCAGAACATTACGCCCGACCATTGCTTGGGCCAATTCTTGATCGAGAATGTCCTCCGAGATAGTCACGTCGTAATGTACAATCTCTGCTAAAACTTTTTCAACGTCAATAATTTCGACAATTTGAGAGGCATCCCCCTCTTTGATTTGCGTGATAGCCGTGAGGTAATTCGAGCGACCAGACGTGGAAGGAGGCGGCTGAATTTCAGTCCATGCCGTATTAATAATGTTTTTAACCGGACCGACTAAGAAGCCCTGCACCGTGCGGTTGTACTCTGTCACGATCAAATTTTCTTCTTCCGCTTCGCCACGCAAAGCAGGAAAACCAATTGCGCCTCGTAAATCAATCACTGGTACCGCTTCACCTCGTAGAGAAGCAACCCCACGAATATTGTAGTGCGAGCCAGGGAGCTTGGTTAACGGTGGAAGCTTGATGACCTCTTTCACTTTGAACACATTAATCGCAAATAATTGGCGACTATTTAAAGTGAACAGCAGAAGCTCTAGTCGATTTTCACCAACCAAGTTTGTACGCTGGTCAACCGTATTTAACACTCCGGACATACTACTACCTAAATTATGGATAATTCTTATTTTACTCGAAATCAGTACAGACACAGCAAGGTTATATAACCAAATAACCTTAAAATATTTGGCTTTTCGAGCACAGCTTTAAAGTACAACAGTTTTAGCGTATTACTTCTCTTTGCATCAGACGCAAAGTCACGCAGCACATTGAAAGCCATTTTGTTTATTTACTTGAGCTTTTTAGGAAATTACATGAATGGCGCAGATATAGCAATGCAACATAACTCAAATTCCCTTTCTAGTAATAGGCGATCAAAAAGGGTGAGCCGTTAAGTCTCACCCTAAATCACCTACAAATGCAGTCTCAACAGCCAGGCACATCATCATGTTAAAAAGTACTTAACCTTCCACAACCTTCATCAATAGTTGACCATCGTACAACGCTTGCTTAATCAACGCGGCACCAGGCATTGTGGCTTGCTTATAGAAACGAGACTCCACCAGCTCAAGATCTTGGTGATAAACAGGTAAACTCTGCTCTTCGATACAGCGACGAACCGCAGGATAAAGCACATCTTTTGCTTGGTTAATCACACCACCGATCAAGATTTTCTCAGGGTTAAATAAGTTGATCACAATAGCAATTGCAGAGCCTAAGTAGCGTCCAAGTTTTTCAATCACATCGACGGCCAAAGGATCACCGTTTGCAGCGGCTTCACAAATGCTCTCAATACTCATTTCTTCTTGTTTAGCAAGAATAGAGTCTTCGCCATCAGCGATTCGTCTTACGACTTCTTCACGAATTGCTTGAGAACTGGCAACGGTTTCCAAACAACCAATATTGCCGCAATGACAACGTTTTCCATTTGGGTCAATTTGAATATGCCCGAGTTCACCAATGTTACCGTGACGGCCTTGCAAAACGCGCCCATCCAGAATGATGCCCGCACCTAAACCGTGGTGGATAGAGATAAGAACGGAGTTGTCATTATCTTGAGAATGACCAAAAAGCTTTTCTGCTAAAGCCCAAGCTCGCGTGTCATTGGCAATGAAAACTGGCAAGCCTGTTGCTTTGTATATCTCTGGTCCAAGAGCAAGATTTTCGACATTGTAATGAGGCATCTGCAAAACGACACCTTGCTCTGAGTTCACGAGACCAGGCAGTGTAAGGGCAATACTGGTAACCCGATCCAGTTGATCCGCGTAAGTCTGAAAAAATTCATCAATTTCGTAAAGCAGGCGCTCAAGGACATCGTCTTGGTCAAGCTCGTGTATCTCGATTTTAGTATCGATCAGTACATCACCGCCTAACTCATGCAAAGCAATGGTTAAATAACCCCGCCCCAAACGCATTGACAAAAATTGCCAGCCTTCATTATTGACCTGCAAACCGACAGCAGGTCGACCACGACTCGTCGCTTCTTGTACTGTCGTTTCATGAATCAAGTGCGCTTCAATTAATTCTCGAGTGATTTTGGTGATACTAGCAGGAGCAAGCTCACTCTGCTTGGACAAATCAATTCGAGAAATAGGACCTTTTAGGTCAATTAGTTTATATACACGACCAGCATTGACCTGTTTGATATGATCAATATGGCCCGGTTGAGCCATGTACATCTTGCACTCCGAAATTCTATAACGGGACAATTTTTTTACTTTGCGAACTAATTGTGAAGTGAATTAATAAATCCCCGTGACAAGCATCACGTATAAACCTGTTTGTTTGTGTATTCAATCAAATAACGAAGAATCTACTCCTGTTAAATTGTTTGAAAAATAACTTATTTTTATTCACTAAATTATGAAGTAGTGCCTTTAAAGCAGCGCATTTTTATCAATAAGGCCATTGCCTGTCGAATATCTGTCTGTTTTACCGGGGTTACTCTTAATGTAAACATTCTGTGCATATACTTATATTCAAATAGCTTTAAGGTGTGGGCTCAGCAACGAGGCTAACCTTGAGAGCGATTGCGTAAAGTAAGGATAGAGTTCAAGTTACCTTTACACACACATTCATCGGAGAATCTATGACTTCCAAATTAAGACGAACAAAAATTGTCACTACGCTGGGTCCTTCAACGGATAAGGACAATATACTTGAGGAGATCATCAAAGCCGGTGCAAACGTTGTCCGTATGAATTTTTCACATGGAACCAGTGAAGACCACATTCAACGTGCGAACAAAGTCCGTACCATTGCAGCAAGACTTGGGCGTCAGGTTGCAATTCTTGGTGACTTACAAGGCCCTAAAATCCGTGTATCAACGTTTAAAGACGGCCAAGTCATTTTGAATGTGGGCGATAAATTCACATTAGATAGTGATTTACCAAAAGGTGAAGGCAATCAAGAATCTGTAGGGTTAGATTATAAAGAACTACCGCAAGATGTTTCACCAAATGACATTTTATTACTCGATGATGGACGCGTTCAGCTGCAAGTTACCAAAGTAGAGGGTAATAAAGTTCATACCCGTGTGATTGTCGGTGGTCCACTGTCCAACAATAAAGGGATCAACAAAAAAGGCGGCGGATTGTCAGCCGATGCGCTCACAGAGAAAGATAAAGCCGACATTCTTACCGCCGCAGCAATTCAAGTAGACTACCTTGCTATTTCATTCCCGCGTAACGGCGAAGACATGCATTACGCTCGACGCTTAGCCAGAGATGCAGGCCTTGAAGCCATGTTAGTGGCTAAAGTCGAACGAGCAGAAACCGTCGCGACCAATGAGTCTATTGACGACATTATTCTCGCATCCGATGTGGTGATGGTTGCACGTGGTGACCTTGGTGTAGAAATCGGTGACCCTGAGCTCATAGGTGTCCAGAAAAAACTGATTCGCCGCGCACGCAGTTTAAACCGTATCGTGATTACTGCGACACAAATGATGGAGTCCATGATTACTAGCCCAATGCCAACGCGTGCTGAAGTGATGGATGTGGCCAATGCGGTTCTAGACGGCACTGACGCGGTGATGCTTTCTGGAGAGACCGCTGCAGGTAAATATCCTGTAGAAACGGTCAAATCCATGGCCGAAGTATGTGTGGGGGCAGAAAAAATGTCGGAGGCAAGTCTATCAACCTATCGCTTAGATAGAACCTTCGAAACCGCTGAAGAAACCATCGCAATGGCAACCATGTACTCTGCGAATCACATGGAAGGAATTAAAGCGATGATCTCGTTAACTGAGTCCGGCAGGACTGCGTTGATGATGTCTCGCTTAAGCTCTGGCTTGCCAATATTTGCCTTATCACGGAATGAATCGACACTAAATCGAGCAGCATTATACCGAGGCGTGACACCTGTATATTTCGAGTCAAAAAGTGATGCGGGTTTACCAACGGCTCAAGCAGCGATTACTAGCCTTAAAGAGCAAGGGTTCTTGCACAAAGGTGATTTAGTCATTATTACTCAAGGCGATGTAATGGATGTTGTGGGCTCAACCAACTGCATGCGCATTCTACAAGCGTAGTCGTTATACCTAACCGGAGTTAACCACAAGAACCCGCAAATAAGGCTCCGAAAATGGAGCCTTATTTATATGCTTTGTATATTGCGCACATCGTGAACGTAAGAAGGTTTATGCACTCTCTCTACCATCAATTTCAACATCCAGCTGGTCATAGAGTTGAACTAGGTTAAACCCAGCTTGAAGCCCAAGTTGATAGTCATGCTCTAGTGACTCTTGGTCACTTAACAAAGAAGAAGAACGAAGTCCCTCTTTAGGCGCAACTTGTAAAATAAAAGTGTCGTCAGGTGGAGCAGATATAAAGGCCTGAGTGAGCTCAAATGTTTGATAATGAATCATCAGCATGTCGGCTAAACCTGAATCAAAATTCTCACCAATCAGATGACTTAAACGATACAAGTTATCGGCACCGAACAACCAACGACCTCCATTTAACAGCATTTTCCCTGCAAGCTTCGATTGATGTGCTGCATTAATTTTTTGTTGGAAGAACGACGCCCAATCCAGCTTCCACTGATTCACTTTTTGCTGCCATGATTGCTGTACTGAGTTGATATACTCCCGATACCATTCGACAGGCACATCCCCCACTTCACTTTGGGCTCTCGCTTCAATCTCTGAAAACGGCTCTGTGCGAATGACAATAATGTTGCGAGCATTCTGACGCCACGCTTCTTGTACAGGGATAGAGGCAGACACGCCGCCATCCACAAACTTATTGCCATTTACGTCGACAGGTCCGTGGTACAACTTGGGAATCGCACATGTCGCTAGCATAGTGTTAAACCACGAGTCATCCAAGATTGGTAGATATTGATCTGATAGCGTCTCTATATTCGTTACCGCAGCAAACGCTCCTCGTTTTCCCAATGCACTGCGACCTAAATCAAGGTCAAGCTTGTATGGGAAATCTTGAATCCGTTCTAATGCCCACTCTAAACCTAAGTACTGCTGCTTTCGGATATAGCGAAACAGATTAAAAAATTCAGGAGACGTTGTCAGCTCGGTAATAAAAGCTTTGCCCATGCCATGTTGACGACACAAGTAAGAACATAAGTTGAGTGCTCCGGCAGAGGTGCCATAGAATTCATCGAAAGGATCGAAGTTGGAAAGTAAAAAGGCGTCTAAAACGCCAGCGGTAAAAATCCCTCTCTGCCCTCCACCTTGCGTGACTAAAGCAGTTTTACCATGCCTAAAGTGCTCATAAACTTTTACATCAAGCTCTGCATGGCTTTCTGTGATTATACCGCTGTTACGTATCATAGGCTCACGCCATTTTGTTAAAACGTTTGGTAAAAGTGGTTATCTTAAGCTGTTGTAATAGCAATGATGCCAAATGACAAAAGCACTGCAAAAACAGTCACCACAATGATTAATGCGGATTTTAGATCGTGTTCCATAAACACCTCCTTAATATGTAACAAATTAATAACACCGGTGTGAAATATGTTCAAGATTTGCTTAATTTAGTCGCGCAATTTTGACTAACCCATCACAATTAGCTTAGTCATAATAAGGAGATAGGGCATGAACCAAAAACTCAGCTGGCTAGTAGGAATCATGATGATGAGTACTGCTATCAATGCACAAGCGAATATCATCGTTACGCCATACATAGGCTATACAGGAGGCGGCCAAGTAGAGGATGAAAGTGGTAATACATACGCTCTCGACCCCGCAGTGAATTACGCTCTTTCAGTCGAGACTCCCTTAGAAAAAGGAAGGATCGGATTGTTTTACTCCAATCAATCGACGGAACTTGAAAAGCTGTCCAACTCGGCAGATATACATTATCTGCACTTCCAAAGCAGCATGTACTATCCTGTCGCAGAAAATTGGCAAACCTATATCGGTGTAGGTTTGGGCGCTTCTTATGCCGATGTGGATTGGGTAGACAAAAAATACGGATTTTCGGCTAGCGCTTTTGCAGGGCTGGAATATGAATTTTCAAAGAACTTTGCATTAACGGCCCAACTGAGATGGTTAGGAACGGTCGTTGATAACGATACATCTGGCGCCTGTACTCTACCTAATGACGGCTCAAACTGTATCATTAAGTTCGATACTGATTGGATGAACCAATTCCAATCAAATGTCGGTTTTAGTTTCCGCTTCTAATTTTTATGCATGTTCCTTTGTAGGACTCGTCACAAAGAACGCTGAACGAGTCCTGCACAGAGCCGATAAAGGATATCGTCTAAACACCATTGTTTGGCAAAGTAACGAAGCATCATCTAGATAGGTGCACAAAAGATAGCCGTACGCCCTAATTCATCAAAATAGTCTTAAACACCAAAGCAATTATTAGATCCCAGTTATTTATTCCAGACAAACAACCAACCACCCACACAAAACCACAATCAAACTCAAATTTAACAAGATTAAAACCAGACAACGCATCTGAATTAACATTTAGATTCTATTGCGCTAAGTATTATTAGAAGTTAGTCTGATCAGTGAAAACAGATAAATATTTCAGTTTTATCAAACACACATCAAAATTTTAAGATTAATAATCTACTTTCTCTTACAGTAGCCAGAATATAGCTCTATAAAATTATAAAAAGTTAGAATTAAGGATAGAAAAGCTGATGGATAACAGCGGTCCTTTCTTCCAACTGTTTGCGCAATTATTACTGTGTTACGTAGAGAGCTTCATTCCTCAGGGAGTCTTATAGGAGTCAAATATGAAGCGAGAACAATGGGGATCCCGGGCGGGATTCATCTTAGCAGCAGTTGGGTCTGCTATCGGTTTGGGAAACATTTGGCGTTTCCCATACATGGCCTATGAAAACGGTGGCGGCGCATTTTTTATTCCTTACATTTTTGCCATGATCACTGCCGGTATTCCATTTATGATCCTTGAGTTCAGTATGGGACAAAAATACCGAGGCTCGGCACCAAAAACACTAGCGAAAATTCATTCTAAATTTGAATGGCTTGGCTGGTTCCAAGTTGGTGTGGCTGCAGTTATTGCCGTTTACTATGTGGCTGTTATCGGTTGGTCGATTTCTTACTTTGGGTTGTCGTTCACTCAAGGTTGGGGAACCGATACCAACGCATTTTTCTTTAGTGAATACCTAAAGCTAGGTGACAACTCACCAACAGACTTAGGCAGTATTCAATGGAAGATTGCTTTATCCATGGTAATTGCTTGGGCAATTACTTACACCGCTATTGCCAAAGGCGTGAAATCAGGAATTGAACGAGCATCTAAAATTATGATGCCAATCCTATTCTTGATGGTGATTTTCTTAATCGGACGTATGATTTTCTTGCCAGGAGCTCTAGATGGCGTGAACTACATGTTCGAACCCGATTTCAGCAAAATTTGGGATGTGAAAGTATGGGCAGCGGCATATGGTCAGATCTTCTTTACGTTAAGTATCGGCTTCGCCATCATGCTAGCTTACTCTAGCTACCTACCAGAAAAGTCGGACATAACGAATAACGCGTTTATGACCGTGTTGATCAACTGTGGCTTCTCGATCCTAGCCGGCATCATGATCTTCTCAGTATTGGGTTACATGGCTCAAGAGCAAGGTAAGCCGTTAACAGAGGTGGTATCTGCAGGCGTTGGCTTGGCTTTTGTTACTTTACCTGCGGCAATTAACCTACTACCTGCCCCATATATTCTTGGTCCACTGTTCTTCTTTGCACTGGTGGTTGCTGGTCTAAGTTCGCATATTTCAATTATGGAAGCCGTAACTTCAGCCATTATCGACAAGCTGAAGTGGAGCCGTAAAAAAGCTGCAAATGTTGTGATTGGTATTGGCTTCGTTGTCTCTATGGCGTTTGCTACCAATGGCGGTCTGCTGCTACTCGATCTAGTAGACCACTTTGCAAACAACGTTGGCATCATGGTTGGTGGTCTGGTTGAGATTGTCTTGATGGCGTGGCTATTGAAGCGCGTGCCAGAAGTACGTAATTACGTTAACGAGCGCTCTGATTTCTCTGTTGGTCAATGGTTCGAGATCTGCTTACGCTTCGTTACACCAATCATGCTCGCCATTATCTTAGCGACCAAGCTATACGCCCTAATTACTGAAGGCTACGGTGGCTATGATCTAACTTTAGGCTGGGCACTTATCGCCGCACTCTTTATCTTTGGTCTAGTGATCAACGCAGTGAACCGCAAGGAGACAGCAAAATGACAATCAGCGCAATTATTATGATGGTTATTGGTTTAGGTATCACTTGGGGCGGCGCTGCCGTTTGCATCAATCGAGCCATGGATAAACAATAACAGTATTGCATTCCAAACAAAAAACGCCGGTATTTACCGGCGTTTTTTTATGTTTCTTTTATTCTAGAAACTGTACTTGATGCCAACGGCGCCGCCAAGTTGCAAGTCAGCACCTTTGTAAAGATCTAGCTCTGGGTGTATTTGACCATAAAGGTCCCAGCCGCGTGATAAATCCCAGTTCACACCAAGTGGTACTCTCACACCAAACTCGTCATCCCATTCATACCAGCCACCAACGCCGACATACCAAGTCACAGGCATGTTTTGATCGAATGTTCCACGCTTAGCGATGTAATCAAACGCCATACCATCGTTTCCGATAATGCCACGATATTTGTTATCTAACTCTACAACAACACTTAATTGTTGATCGACAGCCATACCAACTGATAGATCCGTTGGTTCGCTTGCCGCCATTGCCGTACTAGAAACTAGTCCCAAAACTAAAATGAATTTGTTCTTCATACACGTTATCAATTATTCAAAAAAACATTATTCGCTATTCAAACATAATGGCATATCAATATGTCAACGATGGGTAAGCTCGATGTATGAAAAAGCTGACAAAAGTAAAGATGAGTTTAGGATCACACTAAAAAGGAACTGTCAGTTAATAAAATAGGAACTAAAAAAGGAGGCCGAAGCCTCCTTTTATGCATTACTATGAATGACTGCGATTAACCGTGGTTACGAATCCACTCATCCATTTCAGTTTTTAGGTTATCAGACTTAGTACCGAAGATAGCCTGTACACCACCAGCTACAACTACAACACCAGCAGCGCCTAGTTGTTTTAGCTTGTCTTGGTCAACAGCTGCTGTATCTGCAACTGCTACACGTAGACGTGTGATACATGCATCTAGACCAGTAATGTTAGCTTTACCGCCAAACGCTGCAACCAGTTCACCGCCCATATCAGAGCCAGAAGTTACAGCTGCACTTTCCGTTTCATCTTCACGGCCAGGTGTTTTTAGGTCAAGCGCTGTGATTACACCACGGAACACTACGTAGTAAATTACTGCGTAAACTAGACCAACGGCAATCATTAGCACCATCTTCTGAGCGTTACCAGATAGAACTAGGAAGTCGATCAGACCGTGAGAGAAAGAAGTACCGTGTACAAAGCCTAGAGTGTTCGAAACGATGTATGCAGAACCAGCTAGTAGAGCGTGGATACCGTATAGTAGTGGAGCAACGAATAGGAATGAGAATTCGATTGGCTCAGTAATACCAGTTAGGAATGAAGTCAGTGCAGCTGACGCCATGATACCCATTACTTTTGCACGGTTTTCTGGTTTAGCACAATGAGCAATTGCGATTGCTGCAGCTGGTAGACCGAACATCTTGAACATGTAACCACCCGCTAGCTGACCGAAGCCATTACCAGCAGCACGAGATGCTTCATCAGCAACTAGGTAACAAGTTAGTACACCATTTTGAGCTTCACCGGCAGCGTTAACACAAGAACCTGCTTCGAAGAAGAACGGTACGTTCCATACGTGGTGTAGACCGAATGGGATTAGAGAACGCTCAACAACACCGTAGATACCGAATGCTAGCTGTGGGTTTTGGTGTGCAGCCCAATCAGAGAATGCAGAAATTGCACCGCCAATTGGTGGCCAGATAACAGAAAGGATAACACCTAGGATGATCGCAGCAAAACCAGTGATGATTGGCACTGCGCGCTTACCAGCGAAGAAGCCAAGGTACTCTGGAAGTTGGATTTTGAAGAAACGGTTGAATGCCCAAGCAGCCACACCACCGACAAGGATACCACCTAGTACACCTGTATCGATTTTCTCAACACCCATAACGCCCGCCATTACACCTAGCGTTGCCGTCATGATGCCGTAACCAACGATAGCTGCAAGACCTGCAACACCGTCGTTGTTAGTGAAGCCTAGAGCTACACCTACTGCAAATAGAAGTGCCATTTGGCCGAATACTGAACCACCAGCTTGTTCCATAAGATTAGAAACGATTTCTGGAATAAAGCTTAGATGGGCAGCACCCACACCTAATAAAATACCTGCAACTGGTAAAACTGATACTGGAAGCATCAGAGCCTTACCAACTTTTTGCAGGTTAGCAAAAAGGTTCTTAAACATGTTTATGCTCCTGATAAATTTATAAGTATTATTTGGGCACTAACGGCACACCCCCGTAGCCTAAAGGTTAGCACCCAATGAAAATGTAACCACAACTGCATTATATTTTCCGGCTCTAAATATATATTGATGACCCTCAAACTTTCCACACAGTTACGAAATTTAGTTTCAAAACAAGTCTTGGATCACACCCAAAAACAGCCGATGAAAAGGTTTGCATTGCATTTATGTTACTGTTTTATAAGAAATTAATTATTTATATAATTAATTTTAAGGCGTAAATAAAATACGCCTCAATGTTATTTTTAGTAACAAAATTACATTTGTGATTTTTGAATGTTATTAAATCAACATTTTTAGTAAACATTAAACTCGTGAGCGTATCTGTTGTTTTTATCAACAAAAAAGGAGCCTAAGCTCCTTTTTTATGCTCTTATTATTTTTTCATCGCAAAAAAAGATTTCGGAAGTTTTCGGTGGTTTTTTGTGCCACTTCAGAAAGAGAGCACGATTTGAGTTGCGCAATATAAGAAGCGACTTCGACAACGTAAGCGGGTTGATTCTCTTTGCCACGATGAGGGACAGGAGCCAAGTAAGGAGAATCTGTCTCAATAAGAAGCTTCTCTAAAGGTAGAGTCTTCACCACTTCTTTTAACTCTGTAGCTTGACGGAAAGTAACAATCCCCGAGATAGAAATATAAAACCCCAGCTCCAGTGCAGCTTCAGCAAATGGAAGATCTTCTGTAAAACAGTGGATAACACCACCACATTTCTCTGCCCCACCCTTACGCAAAATATCTAGAGTATCCGCACGTGCGTTTCTGGTATGGATAATTAAAGGTTTGTTGAGCTCCACTGCAAGATCAACGTGTTGCTCAAAGCGCTCTTTCTGTAACGCGGCCGTTTCGGGCTTGTAATGATAATCTAAACCCGTTTCGCCAATAGCGACGACTTTTGCATTCGACGCATGGTGGCGCAATACGTCCATCGAAAAGTCGCTTTCAACATCAAGTGGGTGCACACCGCACGAAGCATAAACATTGTCATAAGGCTCGATCATTTCCATCATTTTCGGGAAAGAATCCAGCGTTACTCCAACAGAAAGTAGTTCAGTTACGTTTGCTTGTTTAGCTTTGTTAATAACGTCTTCCACATTGATGTGGAGATCGTCGTAATTCAATTTGTCTAAATGACAATGAGAATCTACGAACATAATGCCTCTCGTGATTCAATTAACCAATTCATTGATAGTAGCTCAAGGTTCAGGCCAGGAAAGGCTTGCACCTGAGCTTTTAGGTTCATCAGCGCCTTCGCTGATGAGTACAAACCGTTATAGTTGTCCGGTTGAAACTTTGTCGCGCCCGGAAGCATTTGAGCTTCTGATACACCAAACTGCGCTTTCTGAGCATCTGTCAGTAAATACCATGCCCAGTCTAGTGATTGCTCTGAGTGTTTAGCGATTAAAGAAGCACACTCAGAAACGTCTGAAACAGGCGAAGACATTGCCTTAATAAAACTGCGTTCAAAAGCCAAGTAAGCTTCGAGCTCACCATTATTTAACGCATCCAATGTTTTTATTGGAGAGCCCATATTCAGTTTTAAGGCATAAGCAGGAACTTGCTTCGCCCCTTGTTCGTGCATCCATTTCATCGCTTGTTCCGCTGACGGAGGCGCAACAACCCAGTGTTGGCAACGGCTACGAATCGTTGGGAGCAGACGCTCCTGATTGTGGGTAACGAGCAAAAACAAGCACTTTGCCCCAGGCTCTTCTAGCGTCTTTAACAGCGCATTCGATGCCGACTCGTTCATAGAGTCCGCCGGTTCTATTACAAATAGGCGGTAACCATTAAGCTGAGATGATTCCTGAGCAAGACGGTTACAAGCGCGAATTTGGTCCACCGTTATCGCCTTTCCTTCTTTCTCTGGCTTGATCCAGTGTAAATCAGGGTGGTTTTGAGATTGATTTAGCTGGCAGCTATGACAAAAACCGCATGCTTCACTCGCGTAATTTTGGCAAAGAAGTGCTTGGCTAAAAAACTCGATAAGTTTTTCGATGCCCAAGCCCTGCTCGCTTTGTAATAAAAGCGCACCTGGTATTCTGTCCGACTCTAACCCTACTTTGAGGTTATCCCATATTGGCTGTAGCCATGGATAATCATTTAACATGAGTCACCTAAATTTACGTTTCACTTATTGACGAGCTAGCCACTCGTTTAGAGCGTCCCGAATATCACGCGACACGCCTTCAATCGTCTGTTCTGCGTTAATGATAACGATGGAAGGATCGGCATGAGCAATCTCCAAATAACGCTCACGTGTACGCTCGAAGAAACTAATATCCATCTTCTCTATACGATCTAACTCACCACGCCCACGTGCACGCTCAAGCCCAACACGAGGGTCAATATCCATATAGAGAGTGAGAGCAGGTTTAAAATCACCAAGCGTTGTATCCCGGAGATTTTTCATTAACGATGCGTCAATCTGACGGCCACCACCTTGATAAGCTTGCGACGACATATCGTGTCGGTCACCAACCACCCACTGACCGTTTTCCAAAGCTGGTTTGATCACGTTCTCAACCAACTGAACACGTGCAGCGTACAGAAGAAGCAACTCCGTCATGTCCTTAAGTTCTTCGCCTTCGTGCTCTTCTTTCACCAGAGCGCGCATTTTTTCTGCTAGCGGTGTGCCTCCTGGCTCACGGGTATTTACGATATCCTCAATACCGGCCGCTTTTAGCGTATCTAAAACGGTTTTAATCGCAGTGCTTTTACCCGCGCCTTCTAGGCCTTCAACGACAATAAAGTTTGCTTTCATCATTTGTTCTTTCTTAGTTCTCTTAAATAGGCACGAACAGCACGGTTGTGCTCAGCAAGGGATTTCGAAAATACATGTCCGCCCTTTCCACTTGCTACAAAATATAAATAGTTGCTGCTTTCTGGATTCAAAGCCGCTTCAATGGAAGCTTCACCAGCCATCGCAATCGGTGTTGGTGGCAAACCATTGATGGTATAGGTGTTATATGGTGTCGGCGTACGCAAATCTTTCTTACGAATGTTGCCATCGTAGGCGTCACCCATACCATAAATAACTGTCGGATCAGTTTGTAACCGCATGCGTTTGTTCAATCGGTTGATAAACACAGAAGCGACGCGCTCACGCTCAGAATCAATAGCCGTCTCTTTCTCGATGATAGACGCGAGAATCAAGGCTTCATATTTGTCCTGTAATGGCAGCTTTTCTTGACGCGCTTCCCAGTTAGCATCCAGTATTTTATTGAGTTTTCGATGCGCTCGTTTTAATAACTGGCTTTCACTCGCACCCGCTGTGTAATGGTAGGTTTCTGCTAAAAACAACCCTTCTAGCTTTTCTCTCTCAATTCCGAGCTTCGCAGCCATTTCTTTTTCTGAAAGATCGGTTAAATCATGCTTTAAATAAGGAGCACTTTTTAGTTGATCTACCCATTCAGAAAAGCGGCTGCCTTCAACAAAAGTGATCGCAAACTGGTATTCTTTTCCAGTATTCAGATGCTCCAATGTTTGCGAAAGTGACATACCAGGCTCAAGTTGGTAAGTACCCGCTCGCACTTGCAACAATTCTGGATATAAGTGAGGAATTAAACGGATGTACTCCGATGTTTCAATCACCTCATCTTCAACTAAGGCGCGCATGACATGATGAAAGCTTGTACCACTTTCTACAGTAAACAGCTGAGGTTGTTCCAATAGAATAGGCTTTTCAACGTATTGTTTAGCCTGTGAAATTATATAAAAAACAGCTGCTGCGCCTATCACTGCGATCAGCACAACAAAAGCCAACAGTTTTTTAATCACGTAGTTAAATTCCCTTGCAGTCGTTGAGTCAATTTTCCTATCGGAAATATAGTCTTAGAGTTCGATGTCACTATGCTGCGAATAGGTGCGACACCTAATATTGAGTTACACATGAAAGCCTCGTCAGCACTCAGCAAATCTGGAAGTATAAAACGCCCCTCGATGACTTCAATATGACTTACTTTAAGTAACTCAAGCACCTTACGACGCATTACGCCCGTAACGCCTGATAAGGTCAGCTCCGGCGTAAATACTTTATTACCTTTAACCCAAAAAAGGTTGGCCATTGTAGTTTCAATGACATGGTTTTGCACATTTAACGTTATTGCATCTGCAAACTCTGTATTGTCGATTTCAGCCTTGGCGAGAATCTGCTCTAAACGGTTGTTGTGCTTATGTCCCGCAAGTAAAGGTTGAATCCCTAGACGAGTATTACAAACGCCCAAGTCCACACCTTGTTCTTGCCAAGATGAATAATGAGAAGGAAATGCAAAATTGGAAATCGTCACGATAGGGCCTTTAATCCCATTAGGGCTATACCCTCGCCCGCCAATACCGCGGCTAACGTGAATCTTCACCCCCGCTCGTGCGTCAGATAAAACCGCTTTGCTTGCCCAACCATGCACAACTTTCCAGTCAGGTGAAGAGATCTTCAAAGCGTCAAGGCAAGCACTCATGCGCTCAGTATGCTCCTGCCAGTAAACCAACTCTCCATTTTGGGTCAGGATGGTGGTAAAGCCTCCATCACCGTATTGGAATGAGCGATCACCTAGCTCTACATGCGTTTGCGGAACTCCATTTACCCAAAACATTCACGTACCTTCAAATTAGCAGACAACAAATAAAACAAAACGGCTCAATGCTAAGCATCGAGCCGTTAGAATACAAGTTTCGCTTATCTAAATAAGGTTAGATAGTGTTACTCAGCGAACTTTTTGAAGATCAAAGAACCGTTTGTACCACCAAAGCCAAACGAGTTACAGATAGCGTATTCCATACCTTCAACTTTGCGCGCAGTGTGCGGCACAAGGTCGATGTCTAGACCTTCTTCTGGATCATCAAGGTTAATCGTTGGTGGAACGATTTGGTCAACCAAAGACATAACCGTGATAATTGCTTCAACAGAGCCTGCTGCACCTAATAGGTGACCCGTCATCGACTTAGTTGAAGATACAAGAACTTGCTTCGCACCTTCTTCACCAAGAGCACGTTTCACGCCTTTGATTTCTGCAACATCACCAGCTGGAGTAGATGTACCGTGAGCATTCACATAACCTACTTGGGTACCTGTGATGTTCGCGTCACGCATTGCCGCTTCCATCGCAAGTGCACCACCAGAGCCATCTTCGCTTGGAGAAGTCATGTGGTAAGCATCACCAGACATACCAAAACCAACCAGTTCTGCGTAAATCTTCGCGCCACGTGCTTTTGCGTGTTCGTACTCTTCAAGCACCATCATGCCAGCACCATCACCTAGAACAAAACCATCACGGCCTTTATCCCATGGGCGAGACGCTTTTTGAGGCTCTTCATTACGAGTAGATAGTGCTTTAGCTGCACCGAAGCCAGCCATGCCAAGAGGCGTAGAAGCTTTTTCTGCACCACCAGCAACCATCGCATCTGCATCGCCGTAGGCAATCATACGTGCTGCATGGCCGATATTATGCAGGCCAGTAGTACATGCGGTAGAAATCGCGATATTTGGACCACGGAGACCACGCATGATAGATAGGTTACCTGCAACCATGTTTACAATGGTCGAAGGAACAAAAAATGGGCTAACTTTGCGAGGGCCTTTGTCTACTAATGCAGTATGGCCAGTTTCGATAAGGTCAAGACCGCCAATGCCTGAGCCGATAGCAACACCAACTCGAGCCGCATTTTCTTCGGTAATTTGTAAGCCAGAGTTATCAAGAGCTTGAATACCCGCTGCAATGCCGTACTGGATGAAAAGGTCCATCTTACGAGCATCTTTTTTAGACATGTACTCTGTGCAATCGAAATCTTTAACAAGACCTGCAAAACGAGTTGAGAAGTTCGTAGTATCAAAGTGCTCGATATTTACGATACCACTTTGACCTTCTAGCAGGGCTTTCCAAGATGATTCTACTGTGTTGCCTACCGGTGACAACATACCCATGCCAGTGACAACTACACGACGCTTGGACACGATATAATTCTCCGGGAATTGAATATTTCTATGAGAGGATAGAAGAAGTTAGAAAGAACACAGGCGGTCTAGGAGACCGCCTGGGAGAGCTAATTACTGAGCGCTGTTTACGTAGTCGATTGCAGCTTGAACAGTAGTGATCTTCTCAGCTTCTTCGTCAGGAATCTCAGTGTCGAATTCCTCTTCTAGAGCCATAACTAGTTCTACAGTGTCTAGAGAATCAGCACCTAGATCATCAACGAAAGAAGCTTCGTTTTTAACTTCTGCTTCGTCTACACCTAGCTGTTCAACAATGATTTTCTTTACGCGTTCTTCGATGTTGCTCATTTTTCTTTTCCTTTACAGATTTCGCCTAATGCGATGATTCCGTAGTTTATTCGAACTATTGAAAGTTGCAAGGGGGTCCTTGCTGGTCAAACCACAAAATTAGCGAATTTAACCGAATTTCAATACATTTTTGACTTAAATCATGCACAAATCTTGCGCATAAGCATGACAAGTTCATGACAGTTAACTGCAACTATAGGCTATTTTTCACAATGTAAAATAGCTTATTTTGCATAAACTGTCGCATTAAACCATGTACATGCCACCATTTACATGCAAAGTTTCACCAGTAATGTACGCTGCTTCAGGAGAAGCAAGGAAAACTACTGCTGATGCAATTTCACGTGGGTCACCTAAACGACCTGCTGGCACGTTCGACAAAGTTGCCGCACGTTGGTCATCACTTAGCGCCTTAGTCATGTCAGTTTCGATGAAACCAGGAGCAACAGTGTTCACTGTTACACCACGAGACGCAACTTCACGAGCCATTGATTTAGTAAAACCAATCACGCCCGCTTTCGCTGCTGCGTAGTTAGTTTGACCAGCATTACCCATGGTACCAACAACAGAGCCTACGTTGATGATACGACCCGCACGTTTTTTCATCATACCGCGTAAAACCGCTTTAGACATGCGGTAGATAGGCGTTAGGTTGGTATCGATGATGTCGTTCCACTCATCATCTTTCATGCGCATCAATAGGTTGTCACGAGTAATACCAGCGTTATTCACCAGAATATCGATCACACCAAATTCTTCGTTGATCGTTTTTAATGTCGCTTCGATAGACTCGACATCAGTCACGTTAAGCGCTAAGCCTTTACCGTTATCACCAAGATACTCGCTGATAGCAGCCGCACCACTTTCAGAAGTAGCAGTACCGATAACCGTAGCACCTCGCTCGACAAGAAGTTCCGCGATCGCGCGGCCAATACCACGGCTTGCGCCGGTAACTAGCGCGATCTTACCTTCTAGATTCATCATGTTGTGTTTCCTTTTCTTATCGCAAATTTATCGCTTGATGGATTACTTCGCAGCGTCTAGCGATGCGATATCATTCACTGCTGCTGCAGTTAGCGTTTTCACGATACGTTTTGTTAGACCTGTTAAAACTTTACCAGGACCAAGCTCAAGAAGATTTTCTACGCCTTGTTCGTGCATCAGTTCAACTGTTTCAGTCCAACGAACTGGGCTATGTAGCTGACGAACAAGCGCATCTTTGATTTTTGCAGGATCTGTCTCAGCAACCACATCAACGTTGTTGATAACTGGCAGCTGTGGTGAGTTAAATTCGATAGACTCAAGAGCTACAGCAAGTTTTTCCGCTGCTGGCTTCATAAGTGCACAGTGTGAAGGTACTGAAACAGGAAGAGGAAGCGCACGCTTCGCACCAGCTTCTTTACATAGCGCACCAGCTCGCTCTACTGCGTCTTTGCTACCAGCGATAACGACTTGACCAGGCGAGTTAAAGTTTACTGGAGAGACCACTTCGCCTTGCGCTGCGTCTTCACACGCTTTTGCAATCGCATCATCAGCCAAACCGATAATCGCGTACATTGCGCCAGTACCAGCTGGTACTGCTTCTTGCATAAGTTGACCACGTAATTCAACCAGCTTGATGGCTTCTTTAAAGTCAATAACACCCGCGCATACAAGTGCTGAGTACTCACCTAGGCTGTGACCGGCTAGGTTTGCTGGTTGCTCTAAGCCAAGTTCCTGCCATACACGCCAGATTGCAACAGATGAAGCTAGCAAAGCTGGTTGAGTACGGAAAGTCTCGTTTAAATCTTCTGCAGGTCCATTTTGAACAAGCGCCCATAGATCGTAACCTAGTGCGTCAGATGCTTCTGCAAATGTTTGTTTTACTACGTCATATTGTTCGCCTAGTTCTGCAAGCATACCTACAGCTTGAGAACCTTGACCTGGAAATACGATAGCAAACTTGCTCATGTTGTTTTCCTTTAAGCAAAGTAAAAAGAAATAAGATGCACCAAGTGCACCTTAAATTTTGAATTCTTGTGAAACTTAGAACTTCACAAGGGCCGAGCCCCAAGTGAATCCGCCGCCAAACGCTTCAAGAAGCAGAGTTTGACCGCGTTTAATACGACCATCACGTACCGCTTCATCTAGTGCTGTTGGCACCGTCGCAGCTGATGTGTTGCCGTGTTTATCAAGTGTAATCACGACTTGGTCTAGTGACATCGAAAGTTTCTTCGCTGTCGCTGAAATAATGCGATAGTTCGCTTGGTGCGGCACTAGCCAGTCTAGTTCAGACTTATGCATGTTGTTGGCTTCAAGCGTATCTTTTACTAGTTTCGATAGCTGAGTGACAGCGACTTTGAATACTTCGTTCCCAGCCATATGAAGCCATTTATCCGCATCTTGCCCCCGCACAGGTACTGGTAGGCTTAGAAGCTCTCCGAATTGACCATCCGAGTATATGTGGGTAGAGATAATGCCAGGCTCTTGGCTAGCGCCTACGACAACGGCTCCGGCACCATCACCAAATAGGATAATGGTTGAACGGTCTGTCGGATCACACGTTTTAGACAAAGCATCTGAACCAATCACAAGTACGTTTTTGCACATACCAGATTTGATATGTTGGTCTGCAACAGATAATGCGTACACAAAACCAGAACAAGCAGCGGCTAAGTCAAAAGCTGGACAACCTTTAATGCCAAGCTTTGCCTGCACCTGACACGCAGATGAAGGGAAAGTATGGCTACTGCTCGTTGTGGCTACGATAATCAGGTCGATATCGTTTTTATCAATACCCGCCATATCGATAGCGTTTTCAGCTGCGTAGAATGCCATGTCTGCTACAGTTTCGTTTTCTGCAGCAATTCGACGCTCTTTAATACCCGTGCGAGCAACGATCCACTCATCACTTGTATCTACCATTTTCTCTAGATCTGCGTTTGTACGCACCTGAGATGGCAGGTAGCTGCCAGTACCTAAAATTTTGCTATACATGAAGACTAATAATGCCTCTCGAGTAAAACCGCTTCCAAACGATCGCTAATACGGCTTGGTACTTGTCGTTTGACCTCGTGTACTGCCTCGCCAAGTGCATTGACAATCGCAGATACATCCGCACTTCCATGGCTTTTTATGACAATGCCGCGCAATCCTAGCAAACTTGCGCCGTTATACTGGTCGGGGTTCAGTGTTTTTAGTTCATTAAACAGCCTAGAAAACAACTTTCTAGCTATCCAACCCCTTATCGTTGATGCCATTATGCTGGTTTTAATTTTTTCGATAAAAAGTTGAGCTGTTCCCTCACTGGCTTTTAAGCATACGTTGCCGACAAATCCATCACAAACAATGACGTCCGCAACATCATGCAAAATTTGATTACCTTCAATATAACCGACAAAGTTAATCGCATCGGTCTGAGAAAGCATTTCTGCGCAACGTTTGACTAAATCGTTACCTTTAATCTCTTCTGCGCCAATATTGAGTACAGCAACGCGAGGAGGACGACCCAAGTGTTCTTCAGCTAATGCACTGCCCATTACAGCAAATTGGAACAAGCTATCAGCATCGCACGATACATTCGCCCCCAGATCTAGCATCCAAGTGCGCTTTCCGGTAATCGTCGGTAAAGCGGAAACTAAAGCAGGACGTTCAATGCCAGGAAGTAACTTAAGAATGAAACGCGATAGTGCCATTAATGCACCGGTGTTGCCACCACTAACACAAGCATCCGCTTTCTGCTCAGAAACCAAATCGATAGCCATACGCATAGAACTATTTTGGCTATTACGCAACGCCAATGAAGGTTTTTCTGAGTTCGAGATAACTTTCTCGCTGTGAAGAATAGTCAAGCGGGAACTGGTCGAGGTACCGAGTTGAGATAATTGAGACGTGATCAGAGATTGATCACCAATAAGAATCACTTTTAGCTCTGGGAAATGAGACAGTGCCTGCACGGCGGCAGGCACTGTTACGCGTGGACCGAAATCCCCGCCCATTGCATCAAGTGCAACGGTAATACTTTGCAAAGGTTCAACCTTACTTGTTGATAACCTTTTGACCACGGTAGTAACCTTCAGCAGTTACGTTGTGGCGTAGGTGAGTTTCACCAGAAGTCGCGTCTACAGATAGAGCAGCTGTAGTTAGCGCATCGTGTGAACGACGCATACCGCGCTTAGAACGAGTTTTACGGTTTTTCTGTACGGCCATTGACCCTACTCCTATACTATTGGGTTAAAAACCTGAAGAAGAATCGGCTACCACACCTATTACTTTTTCAGACTTTTCAAAACGTCGAATGGATTCGGCTTTTCTTCCTCAATTTCTTCAGGAATCTCACCAAAAACCATGTTATTTGAATCAACGCTACAATCCGCTTCATCGTGCATCGCAATTTGAGGTAATGCTAAGATGAACTCGTCTTCAACAAGTTGTATGAGGTCTAATTCACCATATTCATTTAGATCTACCAAATCATAAATTTCTGGTGCTTCCTGTTCTGTTTTCTCACCGTAGTAAGGAGTAGAAAGGAATTCAACTTCGCACTCATGTGCGAATACCTCATTACAACGCTGACACTCTAAATCGACTTCGATGTTAGCTTTACCAGAGATAACAACGAGTCGCTGTTCATCCATCCCAAATGACAATGAGACTTCTGCGTCGCGTTTTACGCCTTCAGTTGTTTCCACTAAGCGCTTGAAAAGACTAGCTTGGATGATGCCATCGTAATCCAATCGTTTCTGTGCAGCTTTAGCTGGGTCAACCGTTCGCGGTATTTTTACCTTTTGCATAGGGCGCGAATATTATCTTCCAAATCAAAATTAGTCAAAGAAAAAGGCAAAAAAGTTGTACTTTTTTACGCTTAACATACAGAGCATTAGCCAGAATCATTTTTGATCGATTATCCTATTGGAAATGCTCCCACGAATTGTAATTCAAAATGAAAAATTACCAACTGGTTTTAGCCTCAACCTCCCCTTTTCGTAAACAACTGCTTGAAAAGCTCTCACTACCATTCGTTTGTTTATCACCTGATTGCGATGAAACACCTTTTGACCAGGAAACGCCAACTGAACTTGTGCAGAGACTGGCCCAAGAGAAAGCAATATCTTGCCAGACGGATAAAGCAAGTTTAGTTATCGGCAGTGACCAAGTTTGTGTCATTAATGGTGAAATCGTTGGCAAGCCTTTAAATAGAGATAACGCGATAAATCAACTTTTGGCTCAAAGTGGAAAAGTCATCACTTTCTATACTGGTCTTGCGGTACATAACACCTTCACAAGCCATACAGAAGTCGGCTTTGATTCTTTCGAGGTGCACTTTAGAGATTTAACGCTTGAACAAATCGAACGCTACGTCGACAGGGAAGAACCTTTTTACTGCGCAGGCAGCTTTAAAAGCGAAGGCATGGGAATTTGTTTGTTTACGAAATTAGTTGGTAAAGACCCGAACACACTTGTCGGACTACCATTGATTGATTTGATTGATATGTTGCATGCTCAAGGACTCGATGTCCTTTAACCCAAATACGATAAAAGGGAGCCTGTGGCTCCCTTTTGCATCCGCGAGGAAAACATGGTTACGCGTTTCTTAAACCCGCCAACACTTTTTCTAGTTTCGGTTCCATCGGTGCGTTGATTTCCATCCACTCATCATTTGATGGGTGTTGGAACTTGATGTTTGCCGCGTGTAGGAACAAACGATCTAAACCAACTTGACCTGTATAAGCATCAAAGCGACGATCACCGTAGCGATCATCCCAAGCGATTGGGTGACCAGTGTATTGCGTATGAACTCGGATTTGGTGAGTTCGACCAGTAATCGGACTCGCCTGAATCAATGTAGCTTGTTCGAACTTTTCCAAAATCTTAAAACGCGTTTCTGACGGCTTACCATTAGGGTTAACACGAACAATACTGTTCACTTCGTTTTTGAGCAGTGGCGCGTTCACAACCTTACAACTGCTTTTCCATTGCCCCATGACAAGAGCTAAGTAAAACTTCTTTACTGTCTTTTCACGAAACTGGGCTTGCAAGTGACGAAGTGCAGAACGCTTCTTCGCAACCAGCAAAATCCCTGAAGTATCACGGTCAATACGATGCACAAGTTCAAGAAAGCGAGCTTGAGGTCGCAGAGCCCTAAGCGCTTCAATCGCACCAAACTTTAAACCACTGCCACCATGCACTGCGGTGCCAGATGGTTTGTTTAGAATCAACATATGATCATCTTCGAAGATAATCATATTTTCCAACTCAGCGACTTTGTTAAGTTTCGTACTTGGTGCGACATCGTCATCTTTTTTCTCGACGGTAACCGGTGGAATACGAACGAGATCGCCTGCTTTTAACTTGTACTCTGCTTTTATACGCTTTTTATTTACGCGCACTTCGCCCTTACGCACAATTCTGTAAATCATGCTTTTAGGAATGTCTTTTAATTGGTTGCGCAAAAAATTATCAATGCGCTGACCCGCCATATCTTCGTCAATGTCGACGAACTGGACTTTTGTTCTTATTTCGTTCATGAGCCGTATTGTAAACTCAATTTCGTGCGACTTCACATTATTCTTGTCGTAAAAGAAACACTCGGTGGCACATACTGGTCTAAATTTCGCCAAGCTTTTGTTTAAATTATTAAAACTCTCAATCAAGTTCTCAATTTGTTTTCTGTCTTGAACAGTTTGCACATCTCAATTGCTTATGAAACAGCCAGTTATAAAATAGAAATTTTGAGTTTGGCGGCAAATTTTCTATCGTTTGCGTGAAAGCAGATTGCTGATAGCCACGCGCACTGCTATAGTTCACAGCTGCTAAGGAAGGTTTGGTTACATTTTATTCATTACCAATCATTTATCCTCAAGCAATGTGAGTAGATCGTTGAAGGTCGAGTGCAGCATTGGCGTGAGACACATCGAATTCAACACTCTTGCCACCCTACTCCTCGCATATTCACGTTGAGTACCTACCGCCCAAATAGCGGGTCACAAGTCTACGTTTCCAACAGAAACCACAAGAGGCTTGTGATGACTGAAGTGCCCGAGAGCATCCCCTTCCAGCCGGGAGGCTGCAAAATACAAGCCATGGGATCAGGCACCGTGAAAGAGCGAAAAAACAGTGGCAAGTCGACAAGAAAGATATAAAAGAAAAGACAACGAGAATTTTCAATGAAAAGAATGTTAATTAACGCAACTCAAAAAGAAGAGTTGCGTGTCGCTCTGGTTGATGGCCAGCGACTTTTCGATCTTGATATCGAGAGTCCAGGGCATGAATCTAAAAAAGCGAATATCTACAAAGGACGTATCACACGTATCGAACCAAGCTTAGAAGCCGCATTTGTTGATTACGGCGCCGAGCGTCACGGTTTCCTCCCTCTCAAAGAAATTGCCCGCGAATATTTCCCTGAAGGTTACACCTACCAAGGTCGTCCAAGCATCAAAGAAGTGCTAACGGAAGGCCAAGAAGTAATTGTTCAAGTGGAAAAAGAAGAACGTGGAAGCAAGGGCGCTGCTCTTACTACTTTCATTTCTCTTGCTGGTAGTTACCTTGTTCTGATGCCTAACAACCCTCGTGCTGGCGGTATTTCTCGTCGAATCGAAGGTGACGAGCGAACTCAACTAAAAGCCGCATTAAGTACTTTGGAACTGCCTCAGGGCATGGGCCTAATCGTACGTACTGCTGGCGTTGGCAAGAGTGCTGAAGAGCTTGAGTGGGATTTGAATGTACTACTTAACCACTGGGGTGCAATCAAAGGTGCAGCGGACTCTAACCCTGCTCCATTCTTAATCCACCAAGAAAGTAACGTTATCGTTCGTGCAATCCGTGACTATTTGCGTCGTGATATTGGCGAAATTTTAATTGATAGCAACACCATCTACGAACGTGCAAAAGAGCACATTCAATTGGTCCGCCCTGATTTCCTTAACCGCGTTAAGAAATATGAAGGCGAAGTTCCACTATTCAGCCACTACCAAATCGAAAGCCAAATTGAATCGGCTTTCCAACGTGAAGTGCGTCTGCCATCTGGTGGTTCTATTGTTATTGACCCAACTGAAGCACTAACCTCTATCGATATCAACTCTGCTCGTGCAACCAAGGGCGGCGATATTGAAGAAACAGCTCTAAACACGAACCTAGAAGCAGCCGACGAAATTGCTCGCCAATTACGTCTACGTGACTTGGGTGGCTTAGTGGTTATCGACTTTATCGATATGACCCCGGTTCGTCACCAGCGAGAAGTAGAAAACCGTCTACGTGAAGCCGTTCGCCTTGACCGCGCTCGTGTACAAATCGGTCGTATTTCTCGCTTTGGTTTGTTGGAGATGTCACGCCAGCGCTTGAGCCCTTCTCTAGCAGAAGCAAGCCACCACATCTGTCCTCGCTGTAGCGGAACTGGTGTCGTTCGCGACAACGAATCTCTAGCACTTTCTGTACTTCGTTTAATTGAAGAGGAAGCGCTAAAAGACAACACAGCACAAGTACTTGCAGTCGTACCTGTGCCAATCGCCTCTTACTTATTGAACGAAAAACGTCGTTCAGTAAACCATATCGAACGCATTCAAGAAGTGAAAATTACGGTAGTTCCAAACTCTGATATGGAAACACCGCACTTTGAAGTTATCCGTGTTCGTGAAGGCGAAGAGTTCGATCTGATTTCTTACTTACTTCCTAAGAAACTGGAAGCGATGAAAGAAGCAGAAGGTAAAGAGCCAGCGGAAGTTGACGTAAAACCAAAACGAATTGAAGAGCCAGTTCTTAAAGGCTTTGCTGCTCCGTCTCAAACCGCACCTGCACCAGCAGCTAAACCAGCTCCTGAGGCGAAGAAGAAAGAACAAAAAGTTGAACAAGAAGAGAAACCTGGATTGTTCAGCCGTCTGTTTAAAGCTCTTGGTAGCTTCCTATTAGGTGGTTCTGAAGAAACAAAAGAAGAACAGAAACCTCAGGAAGAGAAAAAACCAAATCGCGATAATCGACGTAACAAGCGTGATCGCAACGATCGTCGTCGCAATAACAACCAGCGCGATAATCGTGATAACCGCGACAATCGCGATAACCGACGTCGTCGTAAGCCTCGTGATGAACAGGCTAATGAGCAAAACGAAGCTCAACAACAAACAAATAAACCGCAAAACCGTAACCAAAAGCGTAAACCTAAAGCTCAACAGGCAGATAAAGCCCAAGAGCAAAAAGCAAACGCAAAAGTAGCGGAAAAAGGTCTGCAGCTAGCAGCGGAAGCTCGTACTGAAACAAAACCAGAAGAGAGCAAACCAAAGCAACAAAACGCGAAAGCAGAAAAAGTGAAGGAGCGTCGCCAACGTCGCAAACTGAACAAGTCTGTACGCGTTAAAGACCAAGAAGCGGTTGAGAAGAAAGCAGAAGAAACGGCGGTTAAGACTCAAGAAACGGTTGAAACCAAAGTTGAGAAGCCAACAGAAGCAGCGGTAGAAGCACAACAAGACAACAAGCAAGCAGAGTCTAAGCAACGTCGTAACCGTCGTTCGCCACGTCACCTGCGTGCAAGCGGCCAACGCCGTCGCCGTGGCCGCGATCGCCGTCCTAACCCGTTCCGCCTGCGTAAAGGTGGTGTAGCTTCTCCTGAGATGGCTATGGGTAAAGTAATGCCACGCTACATTCCGAAACCAGCACCTAAGAAAGAAGAGCAAGTTAAGGAAGAAACAGTAGCAGCAGTACCTACAATGCAAGGTGGTTTTGCTTGTCCAGAGATGGCTATGGGTAAAGTGATTATTCGCCGCGAGCAACCTGTTGTAACGGAAGCGCCTGTTGTTGAATCAAAGATTCAAGAAACAGTTGAAGCGAAAGTGGAAGCTCCAGTAGTAGAAGCACCTGTTGTGGAAGCAGTAATCGCAGAAAAAACTGAATCGGCAGTAGTAGAAACAGCTTCGGTAGAGCCTATCGTTGAAACTCCTGCGACTGAACCGGTTGATGCCATTGTAGAAACGGCACCTGCTGAAGAGCCTGTGGTTGAAGCAGCAAAAGAGATTGCAGCCGAAGCGCCAGTAGCTAAATCAGAGCCTAAAGTCGAAGCCATTAAAGTTGCGGCTAAGCTAAACGCTAGCGCACCGATGACGAAAGCACCTGGCCCTCAAGAGCTACGCGAAATCACGGTTGCAGCAGCACCGTTCAAAACCGAACGTTACCAAGCTAAAGGTGCGGGTAGCCAAGTGGCTAAAAACCGCGCATCAGCAGAGATGACAAAGCCTAACTTTAACTAGGCTAAATCATTACGTTCAACGGCTTAACGGCATAAATAAATTAAAGGCTACCATCTGGTAGCCTTTTTTATCTTCATATTTGCCCAATAAATTGTTCATATAAATACCAATTCGTGATCACATTTGTACGCCATTATTCGTATCATTCTTGAACTTAATCACACTTTTCGGTAGCATGCGCCGACTCAAGTTTTCGACACCATTCTGATGCTGCTCTTTTAATACTACGGTTTACACTGCAATGTTTGATTAGAAATCAACCACTCAGTGGCTTGTGCAAATACGAATATGTGTCGGGTTTAACTCATTGCAAAGAGAACTTAAAAACAAACATGTTCGAATTTCCCCAATTTTCTAAGCACTCCGTAAAAAATGATGTGCTATCAGGCTTAACCGTTGCGCTAGCATTGGTTCCTGAAGCTGTCGCATTTGCGTTCGTCGCAGGCGTAGATCCGATGGTCGGTCTTTACGCTGCATTCATCGTTGGTCTTATTACTTCCATTTTCGGTGGTCGTCCTGGCATGATTTCTGGTGCAACAGGTGCCATGGCAGTCGTAATGGTTTCGCTTGTCGCGACTCACGGTGTCCAGTACCTATTCGCAGCCATCATGCTCGCTGGTATTCTTCAAATTGCCGCTGGTATGTTTAAATTGGGTAAGTTCATCCGTATCGTACCTCACCCTGTGATGATCGGTTTTGTGAACGGTCTGGCTATTGTTATCTTCCTAGCTCAGTTGGGTCAGTTTAAAGCGCCAGATATCAACGGCATGCTTACTTGGCTACCACAAGACCAGATGCTGCTAATGCTTGGTTTGGTTGCGCTGACTATGGCAATCATTCACTTTCTACCAAAAATCACAACAGCTGTACCCTCTTCACTTGTTGCGATCGTAACGGTGACGGCTTTAGTGGTTGGCTTGGATCTGGAAACTCGCACTGTTGTTGACTTCCTGCGTACAATGTCTGGTGATGAAGCTGCAACACTCGCAGGTTCACTACCAACCTTCTCTATTCCTGCGGTACCATTTACACTAGAGACACTACAAATCATTCTTCCATACGCGATCATTCTCGCGGCCATTGGTCTAATTGAATCTCTACTAACACTGACAGTTTTAGATGAGATGACGAATACTCGTGGTCAATCTAACCGCGAATGTATCGGTCAAGGTATGGCAAACATGACGTGTTCTGTGTTTGGCGCGATGGGTGGTTGTGCGATGATTGGTCAGTCGATGATCAACGTAAACTCAGGTGGTCGTGGTCGTCTATCTGGTATCGTTGCGGCTATCGCTCTATTGATGTTTATCTTATTCGCTTCTTCGCTAATTGAAATGATCCCACTCGCTGCTCTGGTTGGTGTGATGTTCATGGTTGTCATTGGTACATTCGAATGGGCAACATTTAAGCTAGCACGCCGCGTACCGAAGCAAGACTTCTTCGTTATTGTTCTTGTGACCGTTGTTACTGTTCTTACTGACCTTGCTGTTGCCGTAGCGGTTGGTGTTATCGTTTCTGCATTAATGTTTGCATGGCAACACGCTAAGCACATCTATGCCGACACGTGCTTAAACGAGGAAGGTTCAAAAGAGTACAAGATTCACGGCCCTATTTTCTTTGGCTCTGCGGCTAACTTCCTGGAGTTGTTTAACGCGCCTGAAGATCCAAAAGATGTGATTGTCGATTTTGCAGACTCTCGCGTGACTGATCACTCTGCAATTGAAGCCATTGAAACACTGGCTGAGCGTTACAATGCTCAAGGTAAAACGCTACACCTTCGTCACCTAAGCCCAGATTGTCGTAAACTTTTGGACAAAGCTGGCAGCTTGGTTGAAATTAACGTGAAGGAAGACCCAAGCTACAAAGTAGCAACCGACATACTAGCGGGTTAACACGAATAAAAAGGGATGAGCTGAGCTCATCCCTTTTTCTATTGTCTTCAAGCACGGCGATTATAGCTTCTTCAAAATTGCGTCTGATGCCTCTTCGATTAAATCAAGCACCAGTTCAAAGCCATCTTCCCCACCATAATATGGGTCAGGGACTTCGTCGTAACCTGACCCAGAATGACTTAAAAATAACGATACTTTGTGTCGATACTTCAACGGACAGATATCCAATAAATCGGCCAAATTTGCTTTATCTGCGGCTAATATAAGGTCAAACTTTTCAAAGTCATCAATGGTGACTTGGCGCGCTTGCATTCCTTTAAAAGAATAACCTCGCTGCTTTCCTGCTGCCATCGCTCTTGAATCCGGTCGGTTTCCTGCGTGGTAGCCAATTGTACCTGCCGAATCAACCTCTACTTCAACGCCTAGCTTTTGAGCTTTCGCTCTTAACACTGCCTCTCCAGTTGGTGACCGACAAATGTTTCCCATACAAACAACAAGTATTTTCTTCATTTTATTCCCTGAATTATCGGTGGTTTTTCTTCACGATATGTTGGTCTATCATAGCGAGATAAATCAATGAACCCAAATTAGCTTGGACACAGCACGAAAAGGAATTGAGGAAGTATTATGTCTATCGAAGAAAATAAAGAAGCACGCCATAAAGCTCGCCAACAAAAAGTCAAAGAACAGGTAGACGCAAAAATCGCTGCTGCTCAAGAGGAAAAAGGTCTGCTACTGATCATTACCGGAAATGGTAAAGGTAAATCGACATCAGGATTCGGTACGATCGCACGCGCAGTGGGTCATGGTTTGAATTGTGCTGTCGCGCAGTTTATTAAAGGTACTTGGGACAACGGTGAGCGCAACCTACTTGAGAAACTCGGCGTTGAATTCCAAGTAATGGCAACCGGCTTTACGTGGGAAACTCAAAACAAAGCCGCTGATACCGAAGCTGCGCAAGGCGTATGGCAAGAATGTAAGCGCATGCTGCAAGACGACTCTATCGATGTCATCTTGTTTGACGAGCTAACTTATATGGTGAGCTACGGCTACATCGACTTAGACGAAGTGGTCGAAGCACTGAGCAACAGACCTAAAATGCAGTCGGTTATTATTACTGGGCGTGGCGCACATCGAACCCTGATTGAAATGGCCGATACCGTTTCTGAAGTGAAAAATGTAAAGCACGCATTTGAATCTGGCGTAAAAGCCCTCAAAGGCGTCGATTGGTAACACTCGCAGAGTAATTTAAAAAGGGTTGGCAAAATGCCAACCCTTTTGATTTTCACGCACGGTTAGTTGAAAAGATTCTTCAATAAACCATCGACCGCATCTTTGGTTTTCTCGTCTTTGATTTTGTCCGTTAGCTTCTCTACGCCACGATCGATTTCTTTCTGAGCTTTCTGCTTCAGAACATCATCGAATACGAGCTTGAATTTAGGTTCTGCCCACTTACCAGACACATTGATTGGAATCGTGATGTCTTTCAGCTCATCTATATCTTTACCGCCCTGGCCTTCTAGGCTACCTACAACTGACGTGCTGATAGTAAAGTCGACTGTTTCATTGATGTAGTTTGCGGTACCTTTACCACGAACACGTAACAATGGAGACTGAGCTTGCATATTATCCGTTGATACAACACCTTTGTTGAGTTTCAATGTCGCCGTCATCGCACTGAAGTCTGTTTTCTTAGCTTCATTGGTGCCTTCAACTTTTTGCCCTTTAAATTTCGCATAGTTTTCACGAATCAACTGAGCAACGTTGATGCCATTCACCGCACCGTCAGCAAAATTGATAACAACCGTACCAGATAGATTCTTCTTGATACCGGTAGGCGTGAGACTCTTACCTGTAACATTCACATCAATGTTACCTGTCCCTTCAAGTTTGTCGTTTTCAGCAACGTCTATAAGTAGCGGTTGAACTTTCACGCCTTTGATTGACTTTTTAACACTGTAAGTCGCTGGTGATTGGCGTGCATCTAACTTCGCTGTCGCTGAGATTGAGCCTTGGTACAACTTCGAACTAAAAGATGTAAGCTCAAACACGCCACGATTTACAGTGAAGCTCGTTTTTACCGCTTCCATCTTCGCATTTGCCGCTTTGAATTTGTCGATGGTAATGTCACCCTTTACATCTAACGTTTTCAACGCAGACAAATCAGGCTCAACCTCAGGTCCGGCAGGAGCACTCTCGCCACCAGAAGCAGGCTTATTACCTTCGGCAGCTTGCTTATCTAACCCTAAAAACTCATCAAGATCGATATTGGGGCTATGGAGAGCAAAGCGTACTTTAGGAATATCACCGAGTGTCACATCTGCCTTACCATCTAGGGCGATAGCATTCGCTGTTAACTTCTCTAGAACAAAACTCAGATGGTTTTTCGTTAGGTCGAAAGACAGATCAGACACCATGTCGACTTTCATCGGGGACTGAGGTAAAGCATCACCCTCAAAAGTCGATTTAAGAGTTAACTTATCCAACTGTACTTTGCTGATAGCCTTGTCCACGCTAAGTTGACCAGCACCCTGCATATCTAACTTCATACCACCAGCGACACCCTTAATGGCATAAGTCAGGTTATTTACTTTATCGAATTCAAACGTGTCTAAACCGATCGTTGCCGATTCAATTTTATTGGCAGGGTCAGAGTATGTCGCATCAAAGTTGATGTTCTTTAGCGCGTAGTTTGCCAAACCTTTTTCTAGCTTAAAGTCTGCCTGACCTTTCGCGGTGAACTTTTGGTCGTTCATTTCGCCCTTCACGCCAAAATCAGCCGTTGTCCAGTTGTCAAAAGCGAATTCGGAAAGGTTTAATGAAATATCATAAAGTTTGGTGTAACTACCGGCTTGCTTATCCTGCATTTCTAATGAACCGTTAGAAACCGTAACGCCAGCAAGATTAATACTCCAATCAGAACCAGAAGTTTGCGTTTCACCATTTTGCGTAGGCGCAGCATTGCTCTCTTGTTCTGCTTGTTGTGTTTGGGCTTTCGTCAATGCATCAATATTCTTGCTGCCATCTTTCTTGGTTTCAATGTAGAACTCAGCACCATCAAGCGTGACGTTTCCAATTTCAAGCTGTTGACTAAAAAGTGGCATAACAGAGATGTCTACACCAACGGTATCAACTTTGAATAAATTGGGTTTACTAAAGCCTTGTGGGTTTCGCAATTCTGTATGTCCCAACTCAAAGCCAATTGATGGGAAAAATTGCCAACTGATATCCCCTTCAATCACCAACTCTAATCCCGTTTGCTTTTGCGCTTGCTCAACAATAAGGGGTTTAAACTGATTCGGATTGACGAAGATGGTTAACGCTAAAATTGCGACCAAAATGACCACAATCGGTATTGCTAGAATTAAGAGCAGTTTCTTCATTTGTTTTTCCTTGCTCGAGTGTTTTTACAATTATAAGCGCAGACTCCATTTGCCGCTGACAGTTCCACAAAAGCGTGAAAAGTGTCTGGTTTTAACCTGCAACTGACTAATTTAAAAACAAAAAAAAGAAGTGGCACTTAAGGTGCCACTTCTTCTCCTAAAAATAAAGCGATATAGCCGTCTATAGGCTTAAGCTTTCAAAAGTCTTGCAATGTGAGCTTTTAATACATCAATTGCGATACGGTTTTTACCACCGCGAGGAACAATAATGTCCGCATATTGCTTAGAAGGTTCGATAAACTGCATGAACATCGGACGTACTGTTTGTTGGTATTGCTTAAGAACAGACTCCATAGTTCGGCCTCGTTCTTCCACATCACGCTTAACACGGCGAAGCAAGCAAATATCTAACGGTGTGTCCATAAATACTGTCGCATGCATCAAATCACGAAGACGAGGGTCTGTAAGAAGAAGGATACCTTCTAGAATGATCACCTTTTTAGGTGTCATTGTGGTGGTGTTAATTGTTCTTGTGTGCTCAGTGTAGCTGTACTCAGGCACTTCTACTGCTTCACCACGTACCAATTTTTCTAGGTGCTCACACAGTAGGTCGTGGTCCAACGCACTCGGGTGATCGTAGTTCGTCTTTACTCGCTCTTCCATGCTTAGGTGGCTTTGGTCGTTGTAGTAGCAATCTTCCGTGATGACACCGATTTGATGATCGCCTACTTTCGCGCGAAGCTCATTATAAATAGTGCTCGCGATCAGACTTTTTCCAGAAGCAGAAGCGCCAGCAATACCTACGATGACGCATTGATTATTATCAGACATTAGTTTGCACCCGATGATGATTTCTAGTCACATAAAAAGATAAACTGCCTGATTATAGGGAGTTCACCCCATAGTTACTAGTTGGAATTAGGGTTTAGTCATAAGTTTCTGCCTGCTCAGAGGATTAACCTCCGAGCAAACGTTAAAATGTGCAATTATCAACCAACAGGCATAGTAAACTTAGTTCACCATTGTAAAGCTAATCGCATCTGGTTTTGCTTTGCCTTGCCAAAACATCGTGCTACATACGCGATCGGCAAGTTGCTTATAATACCCTGCATGCTCACTTTCTGGGCGTCTTGCTACCGTTGGCACGCCAGCGTCAATATCTTCTCTCATAGAGATATGAAGCGGAATTTGTCCTAACAATGCTAAGCCAAATTCTTGCGACATTTTTTCAGCTCCGCCCATACCAAAAATATGCTCTTTCGCGCCACATTGACTACAAATGTGATAACTCATGTTTTCCACAACACCAATAACCGGGACATGGACTTTGTTAAACATTGCCGCTCCCTTCCTTGCATCGGCAAGGGCTAAATCTTGCGGCGTTGTGACTAGCACGCTACCTGTTACCGGAATTTGTTGTGACAGAGTCAATTGAATATCCCCCGTACCTGGCGGCATATCAATCACCAAATAATCCAAATCTGGCCAATCTGTTTCAGTTAATAACTGCGACAATGCTTTTGAAGCCATTGGACCGCGCCATATCGCCGCTTCTGATTTATCCACCAAATAACCGATAGAATGAGTATAGATGCCGTGAGCAAAAATGGGTTCCATCCACTTGCCATCACGAACTTCTGGTTTAGCATCTTCTTGCCCCAACATCATAGGTACAGACGGACCATAGATATCTGCATCCAACAATCCCACTTTCGCCCCAGATTGAGCAATCGCCAACGCTAAGTTAACTGCGGTAGTAGATTTACCAACGCCACCTTTCGCAGAACTGACGGCAATGATGTTCTTAACACCCTTAACCGAGTTAGCCACTTGAGTTTCTAAAGCTTTAACTCCAAGGCGAATATTAAATGGGAATTCAGCCACTTTACCCGAGGCTTGCTGCTGTTTGATCCAGTCATGCAGTACGGTTTGAAGCTCATTACTTGCGAATGGCAACGTTATATCAATAGAACCCTGTGTCGTAATCGAAATTGCGCCATGAATATCTGCCCAGTTTTCCACCAACTGTGGATGTTGGAATTGGTTAAACCAGTGACAAAAATCTTGTTTTGAAGTGAACTGATGCATAAGCCCTCCTTTTAGATGTCATGCTACCACCGTCCAGGCTCAACCAGAACCCCAAAAAAACTAAGGCATTCCGCAGTTTGACACCTTGGAGTTAGTCAGTTCATGGGGTAGTATTATCCATCAAAATTTATTTATACCTATCAAGAAAAGCGAATATTAAGTATGGCAAACGATCCAAAAAACTTTCCGTCAAGGAAAATGCTGGTAACTTGTGCCCTTCCGTACGCTAACGGTTCGATCCACCTTGGTCATATGCTTGAGCATATCCAAGCGGACATTTGGGTTCGTTACCAACGCCTACGCGGCAACACTGTAAACTTCATCTGTGCTGACGATGCTCACGGCACGCCAATCATGCTTAAAGCGCAACAGATGGGTATTACTCCTGAAGAAATGATTGCCGCAGTTAGCGAAGAGCACCAAAAAGACTTCGCTGGATTTGATATCAGCTTTGATAACTACCACAGCACACACTCAGATGAGAACCGTGAGCTAGCGTCACACATTTATCTTGAGTTGAAGAAAAATGGCTTTATCTCTAGCCGCACTATCTCTCAGCTGTTCGATCCAGAAAAAGAGATGTTCTTACCGGACCGTTTCGTAAAAGGTACCTGTCCAAAATGTAAGTCTGAAGACCAGTACGGTGACAACTGTGACAACTGTGGTGAGACTTACAGCCCAACAGAACTGATCAATCCTAAATCTGCGGTTTCTGGTGCGACGCCAGTAATGAAAGATTCAGAGCACTTCTTCTTCGACCTGCCTCAGTTTGAAAGCATGCTAAAAGAGTGGACTCGCTCTGGCTCGCTACAAGCTGAAACAGCGAACAAAATGCAAGAATGGTTCGAGTCTGGTTTGCAGCAATGGGATATCTCACGTGATGCACCATACTTTGGCTTCGAGATCCCTGGTGAGAAGAACAAATTCTTCTACGTATGGCTAGACGCGCCTATCGGCTACATGGGCTCTTTCAAAAATCTATGTGACAAGCGCGACGACCTAGATTTCGACGAGTATTGGAAAAAAGACAGCTCAGCAGAGCTGTACCACTTCATCGGTAAAGACATCGTTTACTTCCACAGCCTATTTTGGCCAGCAATGCTAGAAGGTTCTGGCTTCCGCAAGCCTAACAACGTATTCGTACACGGTTACGTAACCGTAAACGGCGCGAAAATGTCGAAGTCTAAAGGTACGTTCGTAAAAGCAAGCACTTACCTAGAGCACCTAGACCCTGAGTGTCTACGTTACTACTACGCTGCGAAGCTAAACAGCCGTATCGACGATCTAGATCTTAACCTTGAAGACTTCACTCAGCGCGTAAACGCTGACGTTGTTAACAAGATCGTTAACCTGGCATCTCGTAACGCAGGTTTCATCGCGAAACGTTTTGAAGGCAAACTGTCTGACAACTTTGCAGAGCCTGAACTTTACAACGAATTTGTTGCTGCTGCTGACCGTATCGCTGAGCTTTACGAAACGCGTGAGTTTGGTCGTGCAATCCGTGAAATCACGGCATTGGCAGACAAAGCTAACCAATACGTTGATGAAAAAGCACCGTGGGTTGTAGCAAAAGAAGAAGGCAAAGATCAGGAACTACAAGACATCTGTTCTGTCGGTATCAACCTGTTCCGCGTACTGATGACTTACCTGAAACCAGTAATGCCATCGCTAGCTGCGCGTACTGAAGCGTTTCTAAACCAAGAGCTAACTTGGGAAAACATCGCTGCTCCACTAACAGGCCACGAGATCACTAAGTTCAAAGCACTGTTCAACCGTATCGATCCGAAGAATGTTGAAGCAATGATCGAAGCATCTAAAGAAGATGCGGCGGCAGAAATGGCGGCGAAAGAGAAAGCAGAAGCGGAAAAGAACAAGGCTAGCGAAACTGAGCTAGACAAAGAGCCAATCGCTGAAGAGATTGAGTTCGACGCTTTTGCAGCAGTAGATATGCGTATTGCTCGTATCATCTCTTGTGAAGAAGTGCCAAAAGCAAACAAACTGCTTAAGTTCCAACTGGACATCGGTGGTGAAACTCGTCAAGTGTTCTCTGGCATCAAGTCAGCGTACAAACCTGAAGAGCTAGAAGGCAAACTAACTGTAATGGTTGCAAACCTAAAACCTCGTAAGATGAAGTTTGGTATGTCTGAAGGTATGATCCTAGCGGCAGGCCCTGGTGGTAGTGACCTGTGGATCCTTGAGCCACATGAAGGCGCTCAACCTGGTATGCGCGTAATGTAAGTTGTAGCTTTACAATCAAATTTAAAAAGTCCTCGCCAGTTCAGCGGGGACTTTTTTTGACTGAATTCACACTTTTGGGGAATTTGTGCACCAAACTTGTACAGCACCTCTCCCATCACAATCCTAAATTACTGTTTTAATAGAATTTAATTAGTGGCATCAAAACTGCAATCTTCCTTGTTAGGTCCAAACACTAACAAGGAGTTGGTTATGTTTGTTTTGATTTCCACACTATTGTCCATCGCTATTTTAGCTGGAATATATCACTTATCTTCTAAACGAGAGCAGCAACATGCGCGCAAATATCAGCTGTTAACATTGTTGCGAGATGTTGTTCACCTTCTGAGACACCACCGAGCTGCTACTCACTACTCGCTTCAATTCCAACAAAACGATCAACAAAAATTGGACGCTCTTCATGATGCTCTGACTAACAAGCTGCATCTTTTAGTCGAAACATCACGGTTTGAAAACAAACCCATGTATCGCGTATTACAGATTAAAGTAGGGAAACTACTTGAACAATGGAATGACCATAGTGTTGCAAGAAACCAGATGGAGCATGGTAAGTTAATTCGTCATTGCTTGTTTTTGATGGATGAAGTAACCATCGCATGGCTAGCGGTTGAGCAAAGAGATGACTTGCATAATGAGTATCACATGAACTGGCAAAACATTATGGATAGCTTGGAGACCCTGACTCAGTTACGAATCAGCATTCAAGATTTAGGAGAACAAGGCGGAAATGAGCGTTTCAAAAACTATGCATCGGTCATGATGCGTAAGCTAAACCAACTAGCGGTTATCGCTCCACTTAGCATTACCTCTCCTGCTTCCACGCGCTCAATACAGACGCTAAATGAATACGTGACAGGGAGTCATGTCGACTTAACAGAAGCAGAGCTTTATGGCGTCACATCGGACTTGTCATTGACCATCTTCAATACTTACGACCATGTCCTTTTAGATGTCGTAGAGTCATTATATCTACCGTTACCCAGACTCTCGCTAGCAGGATAAACGTTCCATGCCTTATTATTGGTGCTAGGTCCGTCGCCGACTTATAAATAAAAACAAAAAAACCGCAGGCCTAAGGCACTGCGGTTTTCGTTTATTCAACTTGTCAGCGCTTAGCTGTCGTCTTCCGTGAAGTTCGTTGGTAATTGCTTTTTCATTTCGTTCCAGATCAACGCACTTTCCATACCATAATGACGAATCACTACTGGTAGTTGCTCACGCTGGCCACTTTCACAAGTTTCGAGCAATTGATGGTAAAACTTCAGAGCTAGCTCACGAGAAGCTGGATTTGAGAAGTAGTAGCTACCGACACGATCGTAGAGCTTCTTCAAACCATTAAAGATCAAACCGTAAATTTGATTTCCTGAATGGAATGCTAGGCGCTGGAAAAGCATATAATCGTAAAAGTTGAACGTTTTAGCAATCAAGATTTCTTGACGCTTCGCTTCATCTTTCTCGTTATCTTCTTTCACATTCTGCAGAACTTTTTCGGCATACGGCGAGGAAGCGATGAATTCGTCCCAGGAAGCCGCATTCATTAAAGCTTCACAAGATTCGATTACGTTCTTAATTGTACGCTCAGAGCTCTCTTTGTTCGCTTTAAATGCATAGCGCATAAAGATAGGACTGATGTTAGTACGTGCCGCAAGCAGATCTTCTACAATGTTTGTCGCATTATCAACGTCTAGCGTCATTAAAGTATCCAAAATATGCAGACCAGAGGTCTCCATAAATTGGTTAACTTTCGTAGGTTTGCCGTGCTGGATAGTCAGCCATCCATCACGGGCTAGTCGTTGAAGAACCTCTCTTAAAGTCGTTCGAGTAACACCAATCAGTTCGGACAGCTCGCGCTCAGCAGGTAAAATTGAGCCTGGAGGAAAACGGCCGTTCCAAATGCTCTCGATAATATATTTTTCTGCGAATCCCGCAGGGCTTTTCGCCTTTATGACCATTCTACTTTTTATCCAATATTGATTTCTGAGGGTCGATACTACTCATCATACCACTACTTAGCGGTTTGAGAAAATTTACGATCAATAGTGAAAACGACTCCATAACATAGAGTTAATACTCTATATGTTGTGTCAATTTAAGAGGCTCTAACATGCGAGCGAAAGCAGTAAAATATGAATTTTCATTTAATTAAACAGCTCACAAATCTCGGAGAAACAAAGACAACCGTGTCACATTTTTATATTCAAAATATGAAAAATTACTTTGTATATCACAGTTAATATTCTTTCTTAATTTGCCTTTTCTCGTCACTGACCGTCATTTAAAATCCAAGAGGATTTTTTTAAGACTTTCATGGTATAGTAACGCCGTTTTGATCGCGTTATTACATTTAAAAAGTCATTTTAGTCGGTAGCATCACGTTTTGTTATTGACTAATAAATGCCTGAGTGTAGAGTTTGCGGTCGAAAGTGAGCGGTGCTTGAGTTCAGGGGAAGTAACTTGGCAAGACTACAATAAACAAAGGATTGTTGTTTTACTAAGTTATTGTTTTTAAAGACTAGTTAATAAGTCTAACAAACAGATACTTAAGCACTATTGTAGTGTCTATTCATAATTTTGTTATAAAGAGAATTATCATGCCGATATCGCTCGGAAACGCTTTTATCAAGAACTTCCTTGGTAAAGCGCCTGATTGGTACAAAGTTGCCATTATAGCCTTCTTAATAATTAACCCGATTGTATTCTTCCTAATAAACCCATTTGTAGCTGGATGGTTGTTGGTCGCTGAATTTATTTTCACGCTAGCAATGGCATTAAAATGCTACCCATTACAACCTGGCGGTTTACTTGCTATTGAAGCCATTGCTATCGGCATGACTAGCCCTGCGCAAGTTAAGCACGAATTAGTAGCAAATATCGAAGTACTGCTACTTCTGGTGTTTATGGTTGCGGGCATCTACTTCATGAAGCAGCTATTGCTGTTCATTTTTACCAAAATTTTACTTGGCATTCGCTCTAAAACCCTACTATCACTCGCGTTCTGCTTTGCTGCGGCATTTTTGTCTGCATTTTTGGATGCCTTGACGGTTATCGCCGTTGTTATCAGCGTGGCGATCGGCTTTTACTCTATCTATCACAAAGTAGCGTCTGGTAACCCTATCGGTGACCATGACCATACACAAGATGACACGATCACTGAACTAACGCGTGATGACTTAGAAAACTATCGTGCCTTTTTGCGCTCTTTGTTGATGCATGCTGGTGTAGGTACTGCCTTAGGTGGCGTAACCACGATGGTTGGTGAACCTCAAAACTTAATTATTGCAGACCAAGCGGGTTGGTTATTTGGTGAATTCCTAATCCGTATGTCTCCAGTGACACTACCTGTATTTTTCTGTGGTCTCATCACTTGTGCTTTAGTTGAAAAGCTTAAAGTGTTTGGCTACGGCGCGAAGCTTCCTAATAACGTTCGTCAGATCCTCGTCGATTTTGACCGTGAAGAGCGTAAAACGCGAACAAATCAAGATGTCGCAAAACTCTGGGTTCAAGGTCTTATTGCGGTTTGGTTGATCGTTGCACTCGCTTTGCACTTAGCGGCTGTCGGCTTAATTGGCCTTTCTGTGATCATTTTAGCGACCGCATTTACTGGTGTCATTGAAGAGCACTCCATGGGGAAAGCGTTTGAAGAGGCCCTGCCCTTCACTGCACTGCTTGCTGTATTTTTCTCGATCGTTGCTGTAATCATTGATCAAGAGCTGTTTAAACCAGTCATCGATGCGGTGCTTGCCGTTGAAGATAAAGGTACTCAGCTAGCTCTGTTCTATGTGGCGAATGGCTTATTATCTATGGTGTCGGATAACGTGTTCGTTGGTACGGTTTACATCAATGAAGTAAAAACTGCACTCATTGAGGGCCTCATTACTCGTGATCAGTTCGACTTACTGGCGGTGGCAATCAATACTGGTACTAACCTGCCTTCTGTTGCAACGCCAAACGGTCAAGCGGCATTCCTATTCTTACTCACATCGGCTCTCGCTCCATTAATTCGTCTGTCTTACGGTCGAATGGTTATCATGGCGCTGCCTTACACCGTCGTTCTTGCGATTGTCGGTCTGATGGGAATCATGTTCTTCCTAGAGCCTGCAACAGCTTCTTTCTACGAAGCTGGTTGGATTTTACCTCATAGTGGTGATCTGACTCCCGTAGTATCCGGTGGTCACTAAAATTTGAGTTGATTAGGAAACTTATCCACGATAAAAAGCTCTGAGTATTCAGAGCTTTTTCTATTTCAGACAGGAACAAAAACGTGACTATTTTAAATTCACTTAACCAGTTTTCAAAGGGACGTTTATCGTGGCTACTGCTTCTGCTATTCGTCGTTTTCTTTGAAGCATGTGCCCTCTATTTTCAGCACGTCATGATGCTTGCACCATGTGTCATGTGTATTTATGAAAGAGTCGCGATGATGGGAGTGGGCGTCGCTGCAATGGTTGGTATATTGGCACCCAAGAACCCAATTTTCCGCTGGCTAGGTTTGATAGGCTGGGGATTAAGTGCTTACAAGGGTTTGTTACTTGCGATGCAGCACGTTGACTACCAGTTTAATCCATCACCATTCGCGACTTGCGATTTATTCGTCACATTCCCTAGCTGGGCTCAGCTCAATCAGTGGGTTCCTTGGATGTTTGAAGCATATGGTGATTGCTCTAAGGTTGTATGGCAGTTCCTTGATTTATCAATGCCACAATGGTTAGTCGTAATTTTTGCAGGCAATTTAATCGCTTTGGCATTAATTGTAATTGCACAATTCTTCCCTGCAAAACGCGTTAATCCAATTCGTTAATCCTACTGACGCGTAAAAATTAACAAAAAGCCGACCATCTGGTCGGCTTTTTGTTAAGTGGATAGCGCGGCGATTCGACTTAGCCGCGTGATTGACCACAGCACTGCTTGAATTTTTTTCCGCTCTCACAAGGACAGGGATCATTGCGCCCGATACCTTTGAATGGGTTTAGGCTTTGAGCTTTATTGCCTACCATCAACTCATCCGCGCCCAGCGCGACTTCACCGACCATTAAATCAAGCTGGTCGACTAAATCTGTCAGGGCCGGTGGCGTTTCAATACCTGCGTCACGCATCTGTTGCTGCGTTGCTGGCTCATCGATCGCCAGCATCAAAGTGGTCAGTAATGCTTGCAGCATACGCTGTAATCCATCATTGAGCTCAACGTCTTGCCACTGTTCTTCAATCATTGGCCAAACAGACATAAAGCCTTCGGCAAAATCAGCAAGTTGTTCAGGTTCTTTGCCTGTTAGCTCTAGCACGGAATATTCGTTTCGTTGAATTCGGTTATGCTGCTTGTGAATTTGCTCTTCCACAGCTGGTTGAATCGCTTTGAATCCCTCACCTAATAGCGGCTCTAACCACTTTTCAGGAGCGAGTGGTTTTGTCGTCAGATTCGCAGCTAACACTGCGCCTTCGATAAATAGGCAAGATTCATCGACGTGAACTTCACCTTTTTCAATCAATGTGTATTGCATGACATCTGGTTTCCCATAAATTTGGCGGCATTATACCTCAGAGCTCAAAAGCACGTAACCTAACGTTGTGTGTTTGACTGCATTGGGCGCTTCGACTCTTTTAATGACAAACTTAACTTACATCGCTACAATCGCCCTCCTTTTTACCACCAAACTGTATTAGGCAAGCTATGCGAGTTGTACTAGGCCCAATGGAAGGCGTTTTAGATCATTTGATGCGCCAAATCCTGACCGAGATAAACGACTATGACCTGTGTGTTACGGAGTTTGTTCGCGTAATCGACCAGCTATTACCCGATCATGTGTTTCACCGTTTATGCCCAGAGCTGTTGCAAGGTTCTCAGACTGCATCTGGTGTGCCAGTACATGTGCAATTGTTGGGACAAGAACCGAACTGGATGACTGAGAACGCAATTAAAGCGGCAAACCTTGGCGCCAGAGGTATTGATATAAACTTTGGTTGCCCAGCCAAAATGGTCAACAAAAGTAAAGGTGGAGCAGCGCTACTCCAACATCCAGAGCTCATTCACCGTGTTGTTAAAGCTTGTCGAGAAGCCGTTCCAGAAGCCATTCCCGTAACTGCAAAAATTCGTCTTGGCTGGGAGAACCCTGAAGATTGCTTTGAAATTGTCGATGCCATTCAGTCTGCTGGCGCAAATGAATTGACCGTACACGCACGTACTAAACAAGGTGGTTATAAAGCTTCTGAGATAAAATGGGATTACATCAACCAAATTCGCGAACGTTTCGATATCCCACTGATAGCGAATGGTGAAATTTGGAATTATGAAGACGGTCAACGTTGCATTGAAACGACTGGCGTTAACTCTTTGATGGTGTGCCGAGGCGCTTTCAATATCCCTAACTTAGGCAATATGGTAAAACATAACCACCAGCCAATGTCATGGCCCGAGGTGGTTGAGTTGCTCATCTATTATTCCAAGTTTGAGATGAAAGGCGATAAAGGCTTGTATTACCCAAACCGCGTAAAACAATGGTTCTCTTACTTACGTCAGGCTTATCCTGAAGCAAAAGACCTATTTAGAGAAATCAGAACGTTCAACAAAGCCGCACCAATTGTTGAGCATATTCAACGCTACCGCGATGACTTAAACTCTCAGGTTGCATAATTCCCGAACACAAAAAGGACGAATATCTCGTCCTTTTTAGTACCTAAATCCTAGTAACAAATCTTATTTTTTCCGGTACTTTTGGCTTGATATAACTTTTCATCCGCCGCTTTAAACAACTCATCAAAGTTTTCTACTCGGCTCTCTTTACTAAACACCACACCGCCAGAGATCGTAAAGCCTTCTTTCGTTACGCGTATCGAGCGCTCATCTATGGCTTTTTTTACTCTGTCTAAAATGAGTTTAATGCCTTCTGAATCTTCGTCATAAATAGCTAAAACGAACTCTTCGCCACCAAACCTTGAGGCAACATCGGTATGGCGAATATTTTCACGTATACATTTTGCAACAAGCTGAATTGCAGAATCACCGACATCATGACCATAGGTGTCGTTGATCTTCTTGAAGTTATCAATATCGAACACTGCCAAAGCAACCTGTTTTTTTGTCATCTTATTACGCCACACGGTTTGCATACCTCGACGATTCAATAAGCTGGTCATTGGGTCTCTTGCTGCCAGTTCTTTAAAGTAACGTCGCTCGCTATGCATATTCACATAGAACAAGACGACGGTACTCAGCACGTAAATAAATAGTGCGACAATAAGGCTGTATTTTTCAAAAACCGCTAGGTTCTTAGCTTCATCCCAAAGGTTGTACTCGTAGTACATGCTGTGATTCGCACTCAATCGCTCTAATTCGACTGGTTTGATTCGTGTACTGTTTGAAGGAATGGATTGTAAATTGGAAACCAAATGAAACTGACCAACAAGACCTAGCGACGAAGCCATGAGCGTATTGATGTCAAAATCAATAGACAAAACACCTTGATGTTCTCCTTTCTCATAGACGGGTACCGTCATACTAATGACTTGACCTTCCATCGAGTCCAACACAGGCCCTGGTCCAGCCAAGGTAATGTTCACTTTATCTTGCGCGGTTTTTTGCCAAAAAGGTCGGGCTTTTAGCGTTGACAAAAGCTCTCTTGTGAAATTTTTTGCGTAGGTATCGGGTGAGGAGATAACGTAACCGCGCTTGTCAATGTAATGGATTCCAACAATGTGCGATTCAATATCGTGCAGAAATGACAATGACGGCGCAAAACCCGCCTTTTGTTCAGCTAACTGGTTAATCGTTGAACCTTGCTGACATAAGCTTTCGTCCCCTACGATCATATAATCAAGGTCAACCGCAGGTAACCCTTCACTATAAACACTTTCGAGTAATAACACATCTATAGGCCAAAGATAACAAAGCCCTTCTTTGACTAAAGAATTATGTTCTTCAAACAGTGGGTTAGCGTAATTGGTATAGTTGGTGAAGCTGTAATCTAAAGCCGTGAGTACTTTAATACCGCGAGACATTGCACGCTCGATACGCGAATACTCAGAATCGATATAGCGGTTAACCGCATCATAGTAATTTTTCGTTGTCACGAGTAAAACCACTACAAATAACGCCAGAGGAAAAAAGATGACAAATGAGAGGCTAAATCGCCTTTGGTTTACCATTGAGTACCATGCATATGAAAGGTCAATAGTCTCTTATGACTGCTATTAAATTGATACTCGTTATCTGGTGACGCATGCAATGCAGCACCAGATAACAAGAGACCAAACAAATGTGTGCGCGCTGTTTGAGACCGTTTATATATTAAAGGAGTTTAATCAATATAGAGTGTGGTGTCACTTTAGTCGCCATAATTTGCAGCTCTGTGCCGACATATTGACAGAGATATGACCTTTATAATCAAGCTGTTCTGTGTCATCTAACAACGATATAACTTGGCTAACCTCCAAGCCCAGTTGCCACATAGGTAAATCGATTGAACATTCATTACCACTGAGATTAATCATAACAACGACTGCTTCACGACCTAGTACACGTGCGTACGCCAACTGGTTGTCAGTGCAATGCAGCCATTGAATACAGCCCGACTGTAAAGGCTTACATTGTTTACGTATCTTGATCCATTGTTGGTAAAGCGATAGCCATTGTGAACTTTCGATTTCATTCCAAGGAAAACAGCGACGATTATCCGGGTCTAGACCTCCTTCTAGACCGACTTCACTCCCGTAGTAAAGACAAGGCGTGCCAACGTAAGTCATAAGCATTGCTAGCGCGATGTTCATTTTACGCTTATCACCATCAACCAGTGTGATAAACCGAGCAGTATCGTGACTATCGAGTTGATTTAGCTGCGATAGCTGATTAGAAAATGGGATTTTTGCTCTGGCTTCGTCCAACCATGCTTTAAACTCCAAACCATCAATGTTGATTGGATCGTACATAATGTCTTGTCGTGCGATAAAAGCTCGAACTGGATGAGCAAAACCGTAGTAGTTCATCGCCCCATCCTCTTGATCACCTTGCAACCACTGCGTTGCTTCAAAAAAGTGCTCACCTAACACATAAGCATTCGGGTTTACTGACTTAGTCGCATTACGAAACGCTGCCACATAATGAGCATTGTTTTTCGCGCCGTCTCCTTCGCCAAGCATATGGATTACATCAAACCGCCAGCCATCAACCAAGTACGGTGGCTTCAGCCAATACTTGATGACAGAATCTTCACTTTGGTAGATGTAGTCGCGCACCTGTTCATTTTCAAAGTTCAGAACCGGTAAGTTACCAATGCCTTTCCAACCAATGTAGTGATTGGTTTCGCCTTCGAAAAAGTAGTAATCACGGAACTTTGACTGCGGATTGCCATACGCTCCTTCTCCTTTTTGTTCTATATCAAACCAAGGATGATGCACTGATGTGTGGTTAAACACCGCGTCTAAGACAATCTTCATATTCTTACCGCGGATTTTCTCACACAGTTCAGCAAACTGATCATTGGTGCCGAACATAGGGTCAACAGTGAAGTAATCGGTGGTGTCGTATTTATGATTACTTGGTGAAGAAAAGATCGGATTAAAATAAAGCGCAGTAACGCCGAGCTGTTCAAGATAGTCCAACTTTTGCTCCACACCTTTGAGGTCGCCGCCAAAGAATTCACGCGCCCCGGTATTTTGGTGAGAGCCTACCGCGTCTCCCCACGCCTTGACGATCGATGCAGAATCATACTGAGCATAAGCGTGGCGAATATCGGACTCACTTTTACTAGCAGAAAAACGGTCAGGAAAGATTTGATAGAAAACTTGCTCTTGGACCCAGCTTGGTGGTTGATGCTCCACATTCAACTTAAAGTGGAACTCTTTGGGTGGAATACGCTTTTGTACGCCTCGTGCATCGAGCCAGTATTGTTGTCCGTCTTTGAGGAGCTTAAACACATAATGTGTGACATCTCGATCTTGATTTGGTCGAAACGATGCCTCCCATAGTAATAATTCACCAGCCGTTCCTACTTGAGCCATGTCGACCAGATATTCTTCATTGTCCGGCTCAATACGCACATAGACGGAATCAAAATCCAATGTCTCGGTTTTCAGTCTGACTGTAATTTGCTCGTCATTAAAAGCTAAACCATCAATAGTTTGACTATGAAAAATAAATGGCAGGTTCATTATGGGCACTCCTCGTCATCGGATATGCCACTATGTTATTGAAGAATTAGAGACAAGAAATCCTCCTTGCGAGTTGACATATCAGCCAATTTTCTCAAGGAGGATCACACTTAGTAGGCGTAGTGACTTGTCGGATACCGCTTAGTTCAACAAGAGACTGTCATCTGCCAGCTCTTCACCACGCACTTTGGAGAACATATCCAACAAGTCTGGTACTTGCATGTTAGTGCGCTGCTCTCCAGCCACATCAAGCACAATTTCACCTTGGTGAAGCATTACGGTCCTATCGCCACATGCTAATGCGTCTTTCATCGAATGCGTCACCATCATCACTGTTAAATTGAACTCATCGACAATACGTTTAGTTAAGTCGATAACAAACGCCGCCATACGAGGATCAAGCGCAGCCGTGTGTTCATCAAGCAATAACAACTTACTCTCCGATAACGTCGCCATCACAAGGCTAACGGCTTGTCGTTGTCCACCAGACAGTAACCCAATGCTATCGCCCAAGCGGTCTTCTAAACCAAGACCGAGGATGCTAATTCGCTCTTGGAACAGCTTGCGACGTTTGGTAGAGAGCGCCAGCCCCCAGCTGCGTTTTTTACCACGCATGTGCGCGAGAGCCATGTTCTCTTCTATCGTCAGTTCACCACAAGTCCCGGCCAATGGATCTTGAAACACTCGGGCGCATTGCGTTGCACGTTGGGCAACCGTCTGCTTGGTGACGTCTTTGCCATCAATGATCACCTGACCACCTATCATCGGCGTCTCACCTGTCACCGCACCAAGCAACGTCGATTTTCCTGCGCCATTAGAACCAATCACGGTAAGAAATTGATGCTCTGGAACCTCTAAAGAGACGCCTTTCAATGCACGATTTTCCAAAATCGTCCCAGGGTTGAACGTGACCTGAATATTATTTAGTTCGATCATAATGCCTCCCCAGAACCATTTTTTGATGCCGCTTGTTTAGCATCAGTAACGCGTTGTTTCGCTCTCATGCTCTGTTTTAGCTTTGGAGCAATAAGCGCCACAGCCACCAATACTGCGGTAACCAGGTTGAGGTCTGAAGCTTGTAAACCAAACATGCCAGAGCTCAAAGCGAAAGCCACTGCAAGGCGATAAAGTACCGAACCGATGATGACAGCAAATACCGCAACCCAAATTTTTCGCCCCGGAATGAGGGTCTGGCCCAAAATCACAGCAGCCAAACCAACCACAATGGTGCCCACGCCAGAGGTCACATCTGCAAAGCTGTTCGTTTGTGCAAACAACGCGCCTGCGAATCCGACAAAACCGTTAGATAAAGCCAAGCCAAAGTAGGTATAAAAGCCAGTGCTCGCCCCTTGCGCAGAAACCATACGCGCATTCACACCCGTGGCTCGTAAACCAAGACCAAAGTCGCTGTTCAGCAGGCGAATGACAAAGAAAGCGGAAAGAAGAACTAAGACCCCAACAACCAGAGGGCGAATAAACATCGCATCGCCCAATGCTTCAAACGGAGTGAGAATCGTATCCTCTCCAAGCAACGCCATATTAGGTTTGCCCATAATACGAATATTAATTGAAAATGCAGCGATCATGGTAAGAATGGAAGCTAACAGGTGTAAAATACCACACCGAACAGCCAGAAAAGCGGTTACCCACCCCGTCATACTACCAGCTATCATCGCCATTATTGTCGCAAGCCAAGGATTAATACCTGCGACAATCGCCGTTGCAGCCACCGCAGCTCCCATTGGAAAGCTGCCATCCACACTCAAATCGGGGAAGTCGAGAACACGGAACGTAAGATACACACCCAGAGCGACTAGGCCATAAATCAAGCCAATTTCGAGTGCACCAAAAAAAGCAAATGCAGACATAACTGCTCCTTTCTGCATGCTCAGGCTGGCTAATACCAACCTGAACGTAAGACTTCTAACGTATACTCCCCTTCTTCTCTAGCAGAATGCTCTACACGAGAAGTCTGGCGAGTATCAATTTTGGGGCAAGCCTCTACCAACCAGCGTGACGGTCTTTACCCCAAAAGAACGTTACTTATTGCATGCTTGTCGCACGTTCAACCACAGAACTTGGCAGCTTGATACCGAGCTTAGATGCTGCGCTTTCATTAATTACAAGGTCAGAACCCGTCGCGACTTTTACATCCAGCTTGCCTGGTTCTTGACCATCAAGAATCGCCGCCACATAATCCGCGGTTTGTACACCAACCTGGTAGTAGTCAAAACCTAAGCCTGCAATTGCACCCTTTTCGACATACGACGTCGCGCCACCAAATACAGGTTTCTTCGCTTGATTCGCTGCCACAATCATCCCTTCAATCGCACTTGCAACTGTATTGTCTGTTGGGGCGTAAAGAATGTCTGATTTCGCTGCAATCGCTTGAGTCGCAGACTGAACATCAGCACTTTTTAGTGCGGTCGCTTCAACCACTTGTATGCCTTTTGCTTTTGCGCTTTCTTTTAGTAATTCAACTAAAGTCACGGCATTAGCTTCACCGGGATTAAATACAATCCCGATGCTTTTCACCTGAGGAAGAATTTCTTGGATGAGATCGACATGCTGAGCAACGGGTGAAAGATCAGACAGGCCAGTTACGTTTTTACCTGGTTGTTCCATCGACTTAACCAATTTCGCACCAACCGGATCTGTTACCGCAGTAAAGACAACAGGAATAGAGCGAGTAGCCGACACCAAAGCTTGTGCCGAAGGTGTCGCGATGCCAACTAACACATCAGGATTTTCGCCGACGTACTGACGGGCAATTTGCACCGCAATCGCTGGATTACCCTGTGCGGTCTTATAATCAAATTCTAGATTTTTGCCTTCTTCGTAGCCTTTCGCTTTCAAACCATCAAGTAACCCTTGGCGCGTCGCGTCTAACGCCGGGTGTTCGACAATCTGTGAAACTGCGACAGTTGCAGTGGCGGCCAGTACATTGGTAGAAGAGAAAATAGCAGTAGCTGATAGAACGGCAGTGGCTAATAAACGTTTCGTTTTCATCATAACTCCTTGATGTGACTTCGTCCTTGTTTCACGAGCTTTCAATATGTGTATCGACTCGTGAATTCAAATGTTTGAAGGCGGTATTGTTGTGTTCATATAACTGTGCACTTCTTGCGCATCTTGTTTTTATTATTACTACTAAGTCTTAGTAAAGAAAAGAAAGATTTAACACTAAAGCAACATTTGTGATCGGGGGGACTTCTTCATCCGGAAAGAATCTTTGGTAAACAAAGCTTCGCTCGCTTCATCAACGACCGTCAAAGTAGGTAATAGAGGCAGGATCAAAAATGGAGCAGCCAGTGCACACTCCATTTCAAACAATTTAAATTAGAACCAACGCTCTAATGACGATTTATCGAGCTGGCGAAACGCTCGGTTCAGTATTATCGCAAGCTCTTTGTAACGAGGGCGAGCTTTGACAGGCTCTAAAGCAAAACCTGTTTCCACAATTTTTTGATGCAACTCCCGATACCAAGAGGCCAAAGAAGGCGGCAATTTCGTGTTGGATCGAGCACCAAGCCACCAAATGCCTTGAAGTGGCAAGCTAATCGCAAACAAGGCGACAACAATGGATTGAGGTAACGCGTGGTAATTGTTGAATGCCATTTGAGTGAGTACGCTGATCGCAGCAACGGCCGGCATGACTTTAATGCCAAAGCGAGTCGCCTTAATGATACGCTGTTCCGGAAATATGGCGCTTAGCTCTTTACGAACCGGCCAGATCTCCATGTAATTCTGGCCATCTTTCAGGCTATGGATCAATCCGACTTTATTACTCATACCGCTCTCTCACTAAAAAATAGTTGAACATTTCAACTGAAGGTACAAAAAATTGATGAAAGTTAATATTCTTTCAAATTTTTTTTGTTATCATTGCTTATTATCGCTATCCTTTGCAGACCCTCAATCTCATTGTTGCTGTTATTTACAATTTAAGCAACTCCGAGATATCTATCTGCACGGATCGCATCATAGTGATGGAAGGGTTCATCACTATTTCTTTATATGGAATTAGAACAATTTTTGACCAGGATTAGTACGCAGCCTTCTGGGTATCGGCTATTCTTGTGATTAATTTTTCATTCTTTAACTGATTTTTTATCAGACGAATAACAGGTAGTCATACATGTCTAAGCTAGTTTTAGTTTTAAACTGCGGTAGTTCTTCTCTTAAATTTGCCGTTGTTGATGCCGAGAACGGCGACGAGCACTTGTCAGGTCTTGCTGAGTGTCTTCACCTTCCTGAAGCTCGCATCAAGTGGAAACTTGATGGCAAGCACGAAGCTCAACTAGGCAATGGTGCAGCTCACGAAGAAGCACTAGCGTTTATGGTAGAAACTATTCTTGCTTCTAAGCCAGAGCTTAAAGCTAACCTAGGCGCAATCGGTCACCGTATCGTTCACGGCGGCGAGCAGTTCACTCAATCTGCACTAATTACTGATGAAGTTCTAAAAGGTATTCAAGACGCTGCAACATTTGCACCTCTTCATAACCCTGCTCACATCATCGGTATCGAAGCGGCTAAGAAAAACTTCCCAGAGCTGAAAAACGTTGCTGTATTTGACACTGCGTTCCACCAAACTATGCCTGAAGAGTCTTACCTATACGCTCTTCCATACAACCTATACAAAGAACACGGTATCCGTCGTTACGGCATGCACGGTACTTCTCACTTGTTCATCACTCGTGAAGTTGCAGGCCTACTAAACAAACCAGTTGAAGAAGTAAACATCATCAACTGTCACCTAGGTAACGGCGCATCTGTATGTGCGATCAAGAACGGTCAATCTGTAGACACTTCTATGGGTCTTACTCCACTTGAAGGTCTGGTAATGGGTACTCGCTGTGGCGACATCGACCCTGCTATCGTCTTCCACCTACACGACGCTCTAGGTTACTCTGTTGATCAAATCAACACAATGCTAACTAAAGAGTCTGGTCTTCAAGGTCTAACTGAAGTGACTTCTGACTGTCGTTTCGTTGAAGACAACTACGGTCAAAAAGAAGAAGCAACACGCGCAATGGACGTGTTCTGCCACCGTCTAGCTAAATACGTTGCTGGCTACACTGCTTCAATGGAAGGCCGTCTAGACGCAATCACTTTCACTGGCGGTATCGGCGAGAACTCTGGCCCTATCCGTGAAATGGTTCTAAACCGTCTTGGCATCTTCGGTATCGAAGTAGATAGCGAAGCTAACCTTAAAGCTCGCTTCGGCGGCGAAGGCGTTATCACGACTGAAAACAGCCGTATCCCTGCAATGGTTATCTCTACTAACGAAGAGCTAGTCATCGCTGAAGACACTGCTCGCCTGACAGGTCTTTAATTGAATTCCTGGCTAGCCACTCGGCTAGCCAGATTTTCATTCAAACGAATTTCTTAGGGGCTCAACTCCTATTCTTCGAGCTTCATGGAATAAGAGTTGAGCTTTTATCCCCCAAATAGCTAAAGGTACTCTACGAATGTCTCGTACTATTATGCTTATCCCTACTAGCGCAGGCGTTGGCCTAACAAGCGTTAGCATGGGTGTTCTTCGCGCTATGGAGCGTAAAGGCGTTAAAGTTTCTTTCTACAAGCCAATCTGTCAGCCACGTTCAGGTGGTGATCAGCCAGATCTGACTTCAACTATCGTTGGTCGTAACAGCGATATGAAGATCGGTGAACCAATGGCGATGTCTGTTGCTGAAAGCCTAATCGGTAACGACAACATGGACGAGCTGCTAGAAACCGTTGTTGAACGTTACAACCAAATCAACAAAGACGCAGACGTTACGCTAATCGAAGGTCTTGTACCTACTCGTAAGCACCCATTTGCAAACCAAGTAAACGCGGAAATCGCGGCAACACTTGGTGCAGAAATCGTGCTAGTTGCGACTCCAGGTACTGATAACCCTGCGCAACTGAAAGAGCGTATCGAAGTAGCATGTTCTAACTTCGGCGGCACTAAAAACAAAAACATCTCTGGTGTTATCATCAACAAGCTAAACGCTCCTGTTGACGAAGCTGGCCGTACTCGCCCTGACCTATCTGAAATCTTTGACGATGCAGACAGCGCGAAACAAAACGAATTGAAAGTGATGGAAATTTTCAACACTTCTCCAATTCGTGTACTAGGTTGTGTGCCATGGAGCATTGATCTGATTGCGACTCGTGCAATCGACATGGCTAAACACCTGAAAGCAGATATCATCAACGAAGGTGACATCAACACTCGTCGCATCAAGAGCATCACTTTCTGTGCACGTTCTCTGCCAAACATGATTGAGCACTTCAAACCGGGCTCTCTACTTGTTACTTCTGCAGACCGTCCTGATGTTATCGTTGCTGCTTCTCTTGCTGCAATGAACGGTGTGGATATTGGTGCAGTACTGCTAACTGGCGGTTACGATATCCCTAGCGAAATCGAAGGCCTATGTAAACCAGCATTCGACACTGGTCTACCTATCTTCAAAGCACAAGGTAACACTTGGCAAACGTCTCTAAACCTACAGAGCTTCAGCATCGAAGTACCTGCAGACGATAAAGAGCGTATCGAGTTCATCAACGAACACGTTGCTGGCCACATCGACGGTAACTGGATCGAGTCTATGACTGAAGGCACTCAGAAGTCTCGTCGTCTAAGCCCACCAGCGTTCCGTTACCAGCTAACTGAACTTGCTCGTAAAGCAGGTAAGCGTATCGTTCTTCCAGAAGGTGACGAACCACGCACTGTTAAAGCAGCAGCAATCTGTGCTGAACGCGGCATTGCAGACTGTGTACTTCTAGGTAACCCAGATGAAATCCGTCGCGTAGCGGCTCAACAAGGCGTTGAGCTAGGTACTGGTGTAACCATCATCGATGCAGATGCTGTTCGTGAAAACTACGTTGCTCGCCTAGTTGAGTTGCGCGGTGCGAAAGGCATGACTGAAGTTGTGGCTCGTGAGAAGCTACAAGATTCAGTATTCCTAGGCACAATGATGCTTGAGAACGACGAAGTTGACGGCCTAGTTTCTGGTGCTGTTCACACTACGGCGAACACTATCGTTCCTCCGTTCCAAATCATCAAGACGGCACCAAATGCGTCTATCGTATCTTCAGTATTCTTCATGCTTCTGCCTGATCAAGTACTGGTTTACGGTGACTGTGCAATCAACCCAGATCCAACTGCTGAACAGCTTGCTGAAATCGCTATCCAATCTGCTGACTCTGCAGCAGCATTCGGTATCGAACCACGCGTTGCAATGATCTCTTACTCTACTGGTGAATCTGGTAAGGGTGCAGACGTTGATAAAGTACGTGAAGCAACAAAACTGGCTCAAGAGAAACGTCCTGATCTTATCATTGACGGTCCTCTACAGTACGACGCTGCTATTATGGAAAACGTTGCTGCTTCTAAAGCACCAAACTCTCCAGTTGCAGGTAAAGCGACAGTATTTGTATTCCCAGACCTAAACACGGGCAACACAACTTACAAAGCGGTACAACGTTCAGCTGACCTAGTATCTATCGGTCCAATGCTGCAAGGTATGCGTAAGCCTGTAAACGACTTGTCTCGTGGCGCGCTAGTAGACGACATCGTGTACACCATCGCTCTAACAGCTATCCAAGCAGACCAAGAAGCTAAATAATCGCTTCTGACATCTAGTTAGATATAGATACAAAGCCCTCGATTCGTCGAGGGCTTTTTCTATTGCTGGCCAGAACACTTATTTGTTTTTTATACCAATCACTGCACAACCTATAATTACTGGTGCGCAAAGCTTTTCTCCCTATCGCCCCACCACACCTAATCGACAATGCTCGCGCTTGTTCTTACACCGATTGACCCATTCCCCAAAATACATTGGCTCCAAAGCAGCACGGTCCCTGTTCAATTTATCGACATTATTTACGTTTTAGCTAAACTTTTTTGCTAGGAAATACGTAAAAGCTACTGCAATGCACAAACTCATTGACTGCTAAGGAATATATATGAAGGATTTCATCAATACATCACTGATAAAGTTTGGTTTAGCTGCGTTTCTGATTAGTTTTTCTTCATTCAGCTTTTCCGCCCCGAGTATTAAAGGCGTCGATCAAGATATGTCCGGAGGAACGGTGACCGCTGAAATGGCTCATGCTGATGACAATGGGTGGATGGTTGTCCACCGAACAGACGAATCAATGAAGCCTGGTCCTGTTATCGGCTACGCTCCGTTAAAAATGGGAAAGAATGAAAACGTAAATGCAATTTTGATGGAACCAGTAGAATCAGGCGATATGCTGATGTTAATGGTCCACGGAGAGAAAGGTGGCATGAAGACTGGTGTGTTTGAGTATACGCTCGGCGCTAAAGAGGACGGTCCTGTAAAAGTGGACGGAAAGCTAGTGATGGACATCGTACGCGCTAAGTAAGGTGGCGATGAATGAAAAAGTAAACTTCCTACTCCCGGTATTTAGATGACACAAAAGTACTTAACGGCATTGCTAACCGTTAAGTACTTTTTCATTTGCGATGGAAGCAGCAAACTAGCCAATCCTTTCTCTTCCATGAGGAGTATTTAGGTCTAAATCAGGCCCTTTTGGTACAACTTGCGTCGGATTAATCCCAGTGTGGCTGAAGTAGTAGTGGCGTTTAATGTGATAGAAATCCGTCGTATCTTCGACGCCTTCAACTTGATACAACTCTTTTAAGTAGCCTTGTATATTTTCGTAGTCTGCGATGCGCTGCTTGTTACACTTGAAATGCCCCACATACACCGCATCAAAACGAATAAGAGTCGTAAACAAACGCCAATCCGCCTCAGTAATTGTGTTCCCTGCTAAGTAACGATGCGTCGCTAGGTGAGCATCGATTTTATCTAACGCATTAAACAAAGAATCAAACGCTTCTTCATACGCCTCTTGCGTAGTCGCGAAGCCACAACGATACACTCCGTTGTTGACATTCGGATAAACAAAATCGTTCCACTCATCAATAACGTGTTTTAGATGTTCTGGATAGTAGTCGTCGTGATTCCCTGTTAACGCATTGAACTCCGAGTTAAACATACGAATGATCTCTGACGACTCGTTCGACACAATAGTATTGGTCTTTTTATCCCAAAGTACAGGCACGGTTACGCGGCCCGTGTAATCGGGTTTGGCCTGCGTGTAAATTTGATACATGCGCGTGTGACCAAACAATGGCTCAGGAAGCCCCATTTGCCAACCTTGGCTGAGCATATCAGGGCAAACGACCGTGACATCAATATGTGGTTCTAAACCTTTCAGCTTGCGGAAAATGAGGGTTCGATGTGCCCACGGACAAGCAAGAGAGACATACAAATGGTATCGACCGGACTCTGGTGTAAACTCCGCATCAGGGTCGTTTTTAACCCAGTTACGGAATCCGGCATCTTCGCGCACAAATTTGCCACCATTTGATTTTGTGTCATACCAGACATCTTGCCAAACACCTTCAACCAACTTACCCATGATTGCTCTCCTCTCGTTCTGTTTGTGTCTATATTAGCGTTTCCTATCAAACAGAGAATCATCGAACTTAGGACATCATGTTCAAGAAATTCGAATGTATAAATCAGACACATAAAAAAAGCGCGACCCGATGAAGGTGTCGCGCTTAAGCCCGTCACAGGCTGAATTTATACACTAACGTGTAAACAAGATACCGCGTGAACGTCATTACCTAAAATGGTTGGCTTTGTCTTCGCACACTCTTCGGTTGCTTGTGGGCAACGAGTGCGGAATACACAACCCGACGGTGGGTTGATAGGTGAAGGAAGATCACCCTCTAGCATTTGGATTTTCTTATTGCGCTCAATATCCGGGTCCGGGATCGGAACCGCAGACATCAGCGCACGCGTATATGGGTGCTTAGGATCAGCAAACAGAGCCTCGGCCTCGCCAAGTTCCACGGCATTACCTAAATACATAACTAAAACGCGATCTGAAATGTGTTTAACGACAGACAAGTCATGCGCAATGAATACCAGAGAAAGCCCTAACTCTTTTTGAATCTCTTTAAGCAGGTTAACAACCTGAGCTTGAATAGATACATCAAGCGCCGATACTGGCTCATCACAAATGATCATCTTAGGCTTAAGGATAAGCGCACGCGCTATCCCGATACGCTGACACTGACCACCCGAGAACTCGTGTGGGTAACGGTTAATCACGTTAGGTAATAGGCCAACTTTCGCCATCATCTCTTTAACGCGATCTTTCACTTCCTGCTTAGACAGTTCTGGATAGAATGTCTCAAGAGGTTCAGCAATGATATCACCAACAGTCATACGCGGATTCAGCGATGCCAATGGGTCTTGGAAAATCATCTGAATTTCTTTACGCGTCTCACGGCGCTGAACGCTTTTCATTTTAGTAAGGTCTTGACCCAACCAAACTACTTGGCCGTCAGTAGCTTCAACCAGACCAATGATGGCACGAGCAAACGTCGATTTACCACAACCTGATTCACCTACTACACCAAGCGTTTCCCCTTCGTATAGTCGAACGTTCACGCCATCTACCGCTTTCAGGCTCGAAGGCTTTGACCACGGCCATGCCGACTTTGAGGCAATGCTGAAGTGAACTTTCAGCTCAGAAATGTCCAGAATTAGTTTTTTGTCTACTGCGTTCATTTGTTCCAAGCCTCCCATTCAGAAAAACATGCACGCTGACGACCATCACCAAATGGTGTCAGAATTGGCGCCTCGCGCTTACAACGATCCATCACACGGTGACAGCGCTCTTGATAAGGGCAGCCCGGCGGTAGACGAAGCAAGTTTGGTGGATTACCAGGAATGGTCGGCAGAATTTCACCCTCAGTATCGAGGCGAGGAATCGCCTTCAGCAGCCCCTCCGCATAAGGATGGCTTGGATTGTAGAAAATTTCGTTTACGTTGCCGTACTCCATAGTACGGCCTGCATACATCACCAGCACCTTGTCACACGAACCTGCAACCACACCAAGGTCGTGCGTGATCATGATGATCGCTGTGTTGAACTCAGATTTCAGCTCATTCAACAAGTCCATGATCTGTGCTTGTACCGTCACATCAAGTGCTGTTGTTGGCTCATCGGCAATAAGCAGTTTAGGACGACATAACAACGCCATCGCGATCATTACACGCTGACGCATACCGCCTGAAAACTCATGCGGGTACATCGTGATACGCTTACGCGCTTCAGGGATTTTTACCGCTTCCAGCATGCGTACTGATTCTTCAAATGCTTCCGCTTTGCCCATGCCTTTGTGCAGCATAAGCACTTCCATCAACTGATCACTCACTTTCATGTAAGGGTTCAGTGATGTCATTGGGTCTTGGAAGATCATTGCGATCTGTTCCGCACGCACTTTGTTCAGTTCTTTTTCTGGTAAGTTTAGGATTTCTTTGCCTTCAAACTTTGCGCTACCAGAAATAATACCGTTCTTAGCCAAAAGGCCCATGATTGCGAATACGGTTTGAGATTTACCTGATCCCGACTCTCCAACGATACCTAAGGTTTCGCCTTGGTTGAGAGAGAAGTTCAAATCGTTTACTGCGGTTACGATACCATCTTGCGTGGTGAATTCGACGCGCAGATCTTTGACATCTAATAAGCTCATCATTGCTTCCTTAATCTTATCTTTTAATTATCTGTCTTTTGGATCCAGCGCATCGCGCAGGCCGTCACCAACGTAGTTGAAGCAGAATAGCGTCACAACCATGAACACTGCTGGGAATGCCAGCTGCCAGATTGCTACTTCCATTGTCTGTGCACCTTCTTGTAGAAGAGCGCCCCAACTTGTCATTGGTTCCTGAACACCAAGACCAAGGAATGATAGGAATGATTCCGTTAGAATCATACTTGGGATAAGCAGCGTAGAGTATACCGCTACAATACCCAGTACGTTCGGTACGATATGACGAGTAATGATTTTCCAGTTGCTTACACCACACACATGTGCCGCTTCGATAAACTCCTTGCTACGTAGACTAAGAGTCTGACCACGTACGATACGCGCCATATCTAGCCATGCGATAGCACCAATCGCAACGAAGATCAGCATGATGTTACGACCGAAGAATGTTACCAGTACAATCACCAGGAACATAAACGGTACCGCGTATAAAATTTCTAGAATACGCATCATTACGCGGTCAACTTTACCGCCGATGAAACCAGATGCTGCGCCGTAGAGCGTACCAATCAGTACCGCTACAAATGCACCCATAACACCTACCATCAACGAAATACGACCTCCAATTAGCGTACGCACGTATAAATCACGGCCTAAGCTGTCAGTACCAAACCAATGGTCAGCATTCGGTGCAACGTGCATCGCGTACCAGTCAGTATCATCAAATGTATACGGTGCGATCATTGGCAGGATAATAACCGCCAACGTCATTAGAACAAGAAGGAATAAGCTCACCATCGCCGCTTTGTTGCGCATGAAACGGATACGAGCATCTTGCCAAAGACTGCGACCTTCAATCTCCAAGTTTTCGGAGAATTTCTCAATCGCTTCTAGGTTTTCTTTTTTCGTTAACATAACCAAACGTCCCTGTTAGTAGCGAATTTTCGGGTCAATCATTGCAAGTAAAATATCTACAATCGCGTTGAATAGAATGAATAGGAAACCAATCAGAATGGTTACCCCCATTACTAGCGAGTAGTCACGGTTAAACGCAGCGTTAACGAATAGTTTACCAATACCAGGCAGACCAAAAATGGTTTCGATAACAACGGAACCGGTGATGATACCTACGAAAGCTGGACCCATGTAAGAAACAACAGGGAGAAGTGCCGGCTTAAGAGCGTGTTTGATAATGATATAACGGTAACTTAAACCTTTAGCACGTGCCGTACGAATAAAGTTACTGTTTAGGGTTTCGATCATCGAACCACGCGTAATACGAGCAAAGGTAGCAACATACAGTAGCGACATACCAATAACAGGAAGCACTAAATACTGCCAGCTACCATCTTGCCAACCGCCCGCAGGGAAGATATTCCAGTGAAGCGAGAATATGTAAATAAGCGCAGGCGCTAATACAAAGGATGGCATTACCACACCAAGCATCGCAGTCGACATAATGGTGTAATCAATCCAAGTATTTTGCTTGAGCGCAGCAATGGTACCGACGGTAACCCCCATTATCAAAGTAAAGATAAAGGCGATGAAGCCCACTTTAGCCGAAACAGGTAAGGCAACCGCGATCAGCTCGTTTACTGAGTAATCAAGGTATTTAAATGACGGTCCGAAATCACCTTGGATAACATTGGTCAAATACGTGGTGTATTGTTCAAATACAGGTTTATCCAAGCCATATTTAGCTTCGATATTTGCCATTACTTCGGGTGGCAATGGACGCTCTGTCGAGAAAGGGTTTCCCGGTGCAAAGCGCATAAGAAAGAAAGATACGGTGATCAAAACCAACATTGTTGGGATCGCCTCAAATATCCTTTTTGCGATGAATTTAAGCATAAACTCACTCTTTCAGTCTGTGACAGTTAAATTAAAGAAGTCGTCCAATTCTTTTGGACTAAAGATAGGCGCTACATGCAATTTCTCACATGTAGGGCCTCATTTTTATAGTTCTATCGAGTTACGAATTACTCTGTGATGTAGAGATCTTTAGAGTAAATCTTGTCTTCCGCGTTATTTACTGGGAAGCCACCAACTTTCGGTGATAGTAGACGTGATTTCACGTACTGGTAGATAGGTGCGATTGGCATATCTTTTGCCATCAACTTCTCTGCTTCTAGGTAAAGTGCTTGGCGCTCTTCGTCAGAAGTTGAAGCAAATGCTTTGTTCATGATCGCATCGTACTCTTTGCTGTCGTAGTGAATACCACCAGTAGTGTTATTACTCATCATCAGCGTTAGGAAAGATGAAGCTTCGTTGTAGTCGCCACACCAACCTGCACGAGCAACCTCAAAGTTGCCAGAATCTTTGGTAGATAGGTAAGTTTTCCACTCTTGGTTTTCTAGCGTAACGTCAAGACCAAGTGTCTTCTTCCACATTGAACCCAGTGCAACCGCAAGTTTCTTGTGGTTCTCTGATGTATTGTATAGAAGGTTAAATTCAAGAGGGTTGTCTGCGCCGTAACCCGCTTCTTCCAATAGACGCGCAGCTTCTGCGTTACGCTCTTCTTGCGTCATTTTGCCGTATGCAGGGATTTCTGGGTTGAAACCTGCCGTAATTTCAGGTGTTAGGAAGTAAGCTGGCTTTTGACCTTGACCTAAAATCGCATCAGTCACAATGTTACGGTCAATCGCATAAGAAATCGCTTTACGCACGCGAACATCATCAAACGGCTTTTTCTTCGTATTGAAGATGTAGTAGTAAGTACATAAGTTACCGGTTACAGACACTTCTTGTGGGTGCTCTTTCTTCAGACGCTTGAAGTGCTCTGTAGGCAGCTCGTTTGTGAAGTCGATTTCACCCGCTAGGAAGCGGTTCATTTCCGCTACTTGGTTCTCGATTGGTAGGAAAGTAACTTGGTCAAGCGTCGTGTTTTCGTTGTCCCAGTACTGTTCGTTACGTTTTAGAACCAAACGCTCGTTTACAACCCAGTTGTCAACAACATAAGCACCGTTACCTACAAAGTTCTCTGGCTTCGTCCATTGATCGCCGAACTTTTCAACAGTTGCTTGATGAACAGGTTTCACTGTCGTGTGGCCCATCATCATTACAAAATATGGTACTGCAGTATCTAACTCAACCACTAACGTGTGGTCGTCAACCGCTTTAACACCTAACTCGCTCTTATCTTTTTTACCCGCAACAATGTCTTTTGCGTTCTTCATCTTGGTGTATTCCATGTACCAAGCATATGGAGAGGCGGTTGCTGGATCGACTGCACGTTGGAAGCTGTAAACGAAATCACCTGCAGTGACAGGATCACCGTTTGACCATTTTGCGTCTTCACGTAAGTGGAAAGTGTATGTTTTGTTGTCTTCAGTTTCCCAAGATTCTGCAACACCAGGGATAGTGTTACCGTCCGCATCTTGGTTTACAAGGCCTTCAAGAAGATCGCGAATCACGTGGGATTCTGGAACACCTTGAGATTTATGAGGGTCTATTGTCGCAACTTCTGTACCGTTACCACGCACCAATTCTTGAACAGCAGCAAGTTTTGGCTCTTTAGAATCAGATTTAGCTTCAGGGGCTGGAGCCGGAGCAGGCTCAGCAGCTTGTTTCTCCGCAGGCTTTTCACCACAACCAGCTAGAGCGAGAGAAAGACCAGCACCAATAAATAAAGCGCGCGTGATTTTATTCTTATACATGCGTAAAACTCCAAATTTTTTCGTTAGCATCCATGACTTCTTTGTAAGGGCCTGGAACGGTCAGAGTTTTAGATTTTTTTAGTGCACTTTCTGAGCACAAAAGTCTAAAACCTTACAAAGACTGCGGCACACATTAGCAATCATTGAAGTAATTTGCCATAAAAATGTAGCAAAAAAACCAATAATGCTGACTAAACCACACATATCTAGCAGTAAACTCTAACCCCAAAGCATTCACCAGCCAAATAAAGACCAGAAGCGACATTTAACAGGCGAAACTTTCGATTAATCTGAGTTTAAACCATTTACTAGCATCTTATGCTAGATATTTACACATCATTTAACATTTATGACAAATCAAGTCTAACAAATAATTGTTTATATATTGGGCAAAAAACTTTTATTGTGAAGAATATCACCAGACAAAAGATAGGAAATATCGAAACAAAGTGAGCAATACAATGAAGATAAATACAAAAAAAGCTAAGTGCCATTAGCACTTAGCTTTTTTCACTAGAATGCGGGTTAGTTCTATTTTTCCCAACGCTGTGCAGCTTGATGATCGGTGTCGCGCGACTCAATCCAACGATCTTCATTCGTCGTACGCTCTTTTTTCCAAAATGGTGCTTGGGTTTTCAGATAATCCATGATGAACTCGCACGCATCAAATGCCGCGCCGCGGTGCGCACTGGAAACGCCCACAAATACAATTTGATCACCGCTATCCATGTCTCCGACACGATGAATCACGCGTACACCTAATAGTGGCCAGCGAGACTCAGCTTGATCGCAAATGTCGCTCAAGCTCTTCTCTGTCATCCCCGGATAGTGCTCTAGATGTAAACCAATCACATTATCCCCAAGGTTCATATCTCGAACTTTACCAACGAATGTAACGACAGCGCCGGCAGCCGTCCCTTCAGATAGACGTTGATATTCTTGCTCGACCGAAAAATCTTCAATTTGTACAGAAACACGAGAATCCATCTTAACCCCCAGTTACCGGCGGGAAAAACGCAACTTCGTCACCTGCTTTTACTTGTGTACCCAGAGGGACGATGGATTGGTTCACTGCAGCAAGTAGCTTTCCTGGCTCGAGCGCTAAATCCCACTTGCCATCTTTCTCAGTGCCTTCTTCCACTAGATGTGCACGAATTGATTCAACCGTTTCAAACGGCCCGTCTAACTCGACACTGTCGATGCCAATCAGCTCGCGAGTTTGAGCAAAGAAAAGTACTTTAATCATGATTCCACCTTAAAGTGACCAGATTTACCACCCGTTTTCTCTAATAGACGAACTTGACCAATAACCATGTCTTTTTGTACTGCTTTACACATATCGTAAATCGTTAGAGCAGCAACGGAAGCTGCCGTGAGCGCTTCCATTTCCACGCCAGTTTTACCCGCAAGTTTACATACTGATTCGATGCGAACTTTGTTTTCTGCTTCGATAGCTTCCAGTTGAACTTCAACTTTAGAGAGTAGTAGCGGATGACAAAGTGGAATCAAATCCCAGGTTTTCTTCGCAGCTTGAATACCAGCAATACGAGCCGTCGCAAATACATCACCTTTATGGTGCTGGCCAGAGACAATCAGTTGAAGTGTTTCTGGGGCCATGTGAACAAATGCTTCAGCACGAGCTTCACGAACCGTCTCCGTTTTTGCTGACACGTCAACCATGTTTGCTTCGCCAGAAGCATTGATATGTGTAAATTGGGTCATTGTTTTTCCTTCGCTTTTAGGAAAGGTTATACAGATAGGTGTGGCATGAAGTTACAAGGGCGATGACTTGCATCCAACTGCTGTTTAATAATTTTTGTCCAGCCTGTGCGGCACGCACCAGTTGAACCTGGCATTGCGAAGATCACGGTGTGGTTAGCAAAACCTGCAATCGCACGAGACTGAATCGTAGACGTACCGATCTCTTCGTACGACACCATACGAAACAACTCACCAAAACCTTCAACTTCTTTATCAAATAGAGGCTTAAGTGCTTCTGGCGTGCTATCACGTGAGGTGAAACCTGTACCGCCAGTAATCATGATAGCTTGTACGCTTTCATCAGCAATCCATTGAGAAACAATCGCGCGGATCTTGTACATATCATCAATAACAATTTGCTTGTCTACTACGTTGTGACCCGCTTCTTGAGCATGTTCAGCAAGGTAACGACCAGAGGTATCGTTTTCTTCAGTACGAGTGTCAGATACCGTTAGAACGGCAATATTTGCAGGTTGGAATTTGCTTTCAGCGTGACCCATTTGTTCACCTATTCTCTTAATTAGCTTTGATACGCTTGGTATCGATTCGGAAAAAGTTAGAGCCAGCTTATCAGTGAACTCGCTCTAAAAATTGAATGAAGTTAGCCGCCGATAGACGCGAGGTGTGGCGTCATACCAGTATTGCCATCATGCAAGAAATGGCTTACCGACTTGGTTTGTAACTGCGCCTGGATACGTTCAATAAGCTCACTCTCTTGCTCATCACGTTCCAAAAGATCACGCAATTCTACACCGTGGTCTCCAAACAGACATAGGTGCAGCTTACCCATCGCAGAAACGCGCAGTCGGTTGCAGCTTTCACAAAAGTCTTTTTCATAAGGCATGATAAGACCTATTTCACCCTTGTAATCAGGATGAACAAATACTTGCGCAGGACCATCATTATGCGAGCGCACTTTCAGCAACCAACCATTTGCAATTAGCTGGTTACGAATTGCCACTCCGGATACATGGTGCTTATTAAATAGCTCATCCATCTCACCCGTTTGCATCAACTCAATGAAACGCAGTTGGATTGGACGATCTTTTATCCAGTTAAGAAACGCTGGCAGCTCGTGATGGTTCAGATCTTTCATCAACACCACATTAACTTTTACTTGCTCATAACCGACCTCGAACGCACGTTCGATACCATTCATGACTTCAGTAAACTTATTTTCACCTGTGATTTGATGAAACATACGCGGGTCAAGGCTATCTACACTCACGTTGATGTTTGTTAAACCGGCTTCACGCCAGTCTGCAACTTGCTTCGCCATTCTGTAGCCGTTGGTCGTCGTCGCCACCTTTTTGATGCCTGGCGTCGTTGCGACAGAATGAATGATGTCAGTGAAATCTTTGCGCAAGCTAGGCTCACCACCAGTGATGCGCACTTTTGACGTGCCACAATCAGCGAATGCTTTTACGACCCGTTTGATTTCAGGGAGAGATAAAAAAGACGAGTTTTTATTGCCCGAAGGCTTATAGCCATCAGGAAGGCAATAGGTACATTTGAAATTACATACGTCGGTCACAGACAGACGCAAGTAATAAAACTTACGATGAAATTTGTCTTCGAATTGTTGCGCCACGGAACACCTTTCCAAACACGGGAGGCATGGCCATTTCCAATCATGCCCTTGTGACAGTATGCCACTGGCTCAAAACGCTTATCCAAGGACTTAGCAATAGTGAGCTCGGAGTTATGGCAACCAGAGATATGAAATCTCTGATAGCTTTGCGGTGTAAAATACTTAATATTTGTAATGGAATCCAGACTTGAGTGATAAAAAACTCTCTAGAGACACAATTTACCGCTAAGTGAGTACCTTTAAGACACTCCTTAAGATAAATTGTAGCCGTTTTTTATTAGATTATTAGAAGAACATAATGAATATCTACACAGATAAAAAAGTGGTCGCTGTTGGCGGTGGTCATGGCTTAGGTCGAATGCTGGCCGCATTACGAGATTTTGGCAGCAATGCAACTGGGATTGTTGCCACGACTGACAATGGTGGTTCAACAGGAAGAATTCGTCACTGCCAAGGAGGAATCGCTTGGGGAGACACACGTAACTGTATTAATCAGCTCATTACAGAGCCTTCAATCAGTTCGATGATGTTTGAATATCGCTTCAAAGGCACTGGCGAACTTGATGGTCATAATCTTGGTAATTTGATGCTTACTGCACTCGATAACTTATCGGTCAGACCTTTAGATGCCATTAATCTGATTCGCAATATGTTAAAAGTCGACGTTAACATCCTTCCCATGTCCGAACACCCTTCCGATCTTTCCGCGTTATCCGTAGATGGGAAGTGGGTTACGGGAGAAACAAATGTCGACGAAATGAAAGCAGACTTGCGACGTTTGGATCTTTCACCAGAAGTGCCTGCTACCAAAGAAGCCATCACAGCTTTGGCGGAAGCGGACGCGATTATTCTTGGCCCTGGCAGTTTTTTAACTAGTATCATGCCTCCTTTATTGCTGCCTGAACTCGGCAAAGCGATTGCAGCAAACACAAAAGCAAAAGTCATTTTTGTTGCTAACCTGAGTCCAGAATACGGCCCAGCGGGACGAATGACGATGGATCAAAAATTAGAATGGTGTGAACGTGCCTGTCAAGGAAGAAAAATAGACGTGGTTCTAGCAGAGAAAACCGAGCAAGACGTCTTAAGTCAATGGAATGTAGTGACGGAGTCACTCGCCTCCTCTAACCGAGACTGGCGTCACGATAGAAACAAGCTCAAACTAGCGATTGAAAGTCAGCTACAACTTTCTATTTAAGAGCGCGTTACCTGGCTAGCGCCCTCTTTTAAGGTGTTTATTGATAATGAAAACCCTTCTGTAATCGAAGGGTTTTAGTTCAGGCATCCAGTAAGAACAGATGTTTACTAAGAAAAAATGGTTAATAGGAATAAATAGTTACTGTCGCCAAGAGCGATAAGCATCTCGAGTTTCGTGCAAAAGATCGAACATAGCCTCTAACTCCTCAGACTCCGCAGTCAACTCACCGGCTTTCGCTTTTTTGTCTATGGACATCGCCAGTTCACAAAGGCGATCTGCCCCAAAGCTCGCAGCACTACTTTTCAGCGCGTGGCTGATTTCTTTTGAGTAAGCTAATCGCTCTGCCCCCTGTAGTTGGGATAAGTTCTCGATATAGGTATCCATTTCTCCTAGGAAGATATCGAACAGTACAGGTACGTTGTCACTGCCAATTTCCATCGACAGTTCATCTATTTTTTGCTGATTTAATACATTTACACTCATACTTTTTGCCGCTCTTCCTTGCCGTTCCATGCCTGTAACTTGCGGTAAATCGTCGACGGACTGACATCAAGGTATCCCGCCGCTCGAGGAATATTGCCATCACATGCTTCAATCGCTTGCTCGATTGCCATTTTTTCCGTCATCCATAATGGCATAATCTCAGATGCGGTCATCGCTTTCGGCTCAATTAATTTAGCCACAGACGACGGACGGTCAAGCGGTTGATTCAACGGTGGCGGTAACATGTCCAACGTAATCTCTTTACCGTTGTTTAGAACAACGATATTGCGTAGCACGTTTTGTAACTGACGAACGTTACCCGGCCACTCATAGCTGTTGAATCGCTCGATGACATCAGGCGCAAAACGTATGAAGCTTTTTCCTTCTTCGTGTGACATGTAACCTAGCAGTGAGTATGCAATTTCAATAACATCTTCGCCTCGTTCGCGTAAAGGCGGTAAATGCAAAGGAATGACATACAAACGATAGTACAAATCTTCACGGAATCGACCTTCTTGTACCTCTTTCCAGGGATCACGGTTAGTGGCACAAACAAAGCGCACATCCACGCTCTTCATTTTTGAGGAACCCACTTTTTGGAATGTGCCCGTTTGAATAAATCGTAGCAACTTGGTTTGTAAATCCAAGTCCATCTCACAAAGCTCATCTAGAAAAAGTGTGCCGCCATCCGCTAACTCAGCTGCCCCTTGACGATCATTCGCAGCGCCAGTAAAGGCCCCTTTTACGTGACCAAACAGTTCACTCTCAATCAAATCTTTTGGAATTGCAGCACAGTTAATTGCAATAAAAGGTTTGTCACCACGTTTACTTGCTGCGTGAATAGCCTCGGCACATACCTCTTTACCAGTACCACTTTCACCTGTGATAAAAATACTCGCTTTACTGCTCGCCGCTGAATCTATCGTACGGTAAACCTGCTGCATGGTTTGGCTACTGCCGATAAACCCCTGATAGCTCTGATTGCCTGGATTATCGGCTTCATTTTTTAGCTTGGTCGCTTTACGAATGGCATTGTTAACCGTGACACGTAAACGGTCTGCTTCACACGGTTTAATTAGAAAGTCTTGTGAGCCATGACGCATGGCCTCGACAGCGGTATCGATAGAACCGTGAGCGGTCATAAAAATTATAGGTACGTCGGGATGACTCTTTTTAACGGCATGTAAAACGTCCATCCCCGTCATATCTGGCAGACGGAGATCGAGTAAAATAAGATCTGGAATTCGATGATTTAGGCTCTCAATGGCATCCCTACCTGTGCCGACAATATTGATATCTATGCCAAGCGGTGTCAGGTATGAGCGGTACAGAGCCGCAACAGATGCGGTGTCCTCGACCATTAAAAGGTAACGAGACTTTGGGCCTTCGGGTTTTTGTTGCATAACCTAGCTATTATTTTGTTGTGTTTTAAACAATAATCGCATTACGCTTTGCATTTTGCAAATAACATTAGCTAAATTATGGGCAAAGGAAAAAATTCAAAAATAATATCAATTATTTAAAAAGTGGCACAAACCATGCTGTAACGATAGTGACCCCTCGGGTCACCTAGCCAACTGACGTTGTTAGTGAACGATATGTTCACAAAACAAGCCAATAGACCCGACTGCCTATTGGCTTCTTTTTTTTACAAGCGACCTAAAATGCTTGGATAGCTAAATCGGTAAGTTTGTTCAACTATTTGCGATGAACTGCGCTCGTAGTTTTTCAATCTCGTCACGCTTTTGTGCCGCTAACTCAAATTCTAAATCTTGCGCATGCTGATACATCGCCGCCTCCAGTCGACTGATTTCTTTTTCTAGCTGCTGAGGGGACAGTGCCTCGTAAGTTTGCGAAGGCTCCGCCACTTTCGATAATGGTACCTGTTTAGTGTTACGCTGGCGTTTAGACTTAGTGATATCGCCAAGTTCCATGATGTCTTTGATATTTCGTTTGAGCGCTTGTGGCGAAATACCCATTTCTTCGTTGTACGCTTCCTGCTTCTCGCGACGACGGTTAGTTTCATCCATCGCCTTTTTCATTGAGTTGGTGATTCGGTCAGCGTATAAAATCGCCTTACCTTCGATGTTTCGTGCAGCACGACCAATGGTCTGAATGAGTGAGCGTTCAGACCGCAAGAAGCCCTCTTTATCCGCATCCAAAATTGCAACTAACGAGACCTCTGGCATATCCAGGCCCTCTCTCAATAAGTTTATTCCCACCAACACGTCAAATTCCCCAAGACGAAGGTCACGGATAATTTCCACACGCTCAACAGTATCAATGTCTGAGTGTAAATAACGTACCTTAACATCATGTTCGTGAAGGTATTCGGTGAGATCTTCAGCCATTCGTTTGGTGAGTGTTGTAACCAGAACTCGTTCATCTTTAGCAGCGCGAATACGGATCTCAGACAATAGGTCGTCGACTTGGGTCGCTACTGGGCGAACTTCCAACTCAGGGTCAAGCAAGCCTGTAGGACGAACGACTTGATCCGCCACATCACCCGCCGATTTTTCTAGTTCGTAATTTCCGGGCGTAGCAGAGACGAAAATCGTTTGTGGCGCTAGTGCTTCAAACTCCTCAAACTTCAGTGGACGATTATCCAAAGCTGAAGGTAACCGGAAACCAAACTCCACCAGCGTTTCTTTACGCGAACGGTCGCCTTTATACATGGCACCTATCTGCGGTACTGTCACGTGAGATTCATCGATGATCAACAAGCCATCATGAGGTAAGTAGTCAAACAGGGTTGGTGGCGGCTCACCTTCCGAGCGTCCACTGAGATAACGAGAATAGTTTTCGATACCGGAGCAAAAGCCCAACTCATTCATCATTTCGATATCGAATTGAGTGCGCTGGCTAATTCGCTGCTCTTCCAGTAGCTTGTTGTTATCTAGAAGCTGCTTTTTGCGCACTTCTAGTTCGACTTTAATATTTTCAATCGCTTCAAGAATGCGATCTCTTGGCGTGACATAGTGCGTCTTGGGATAGATGGTATAGCGCGGCAAGTCTCGTTGTTTCACCACGCCTGTCAATGGATCGAACACACTGATGCAATCCACCTCATCGTCAAACATCTCAACGCGCACAGCGTCTTGGTCTGATTCGGCTGGGAAGATGTCAATCACTTCACCTCGAACACGGAATTGGCCACGCTCAAATGCAACGTCATTGCGTGAGTATTGCAGCTCTGCAAGACGGCGTAGCATATCGCGCTGGTCAATCACATCACCGCGACGTAGGTGCAGCATCATTTGTAGATACGATTCAGGATCACCCAAGCCATAGATAGCCGATACCGATGCAACAATAATGGCATCTTTACGTTCTAGTAGTGCTTTTGTAGCAGACAAACGCATTTGTTCTATATGCGCGTTAACTGAAGCGTCTTTCTCTATAAAGGTATCCGTGGTCGGAACGTACGCTTCAGGTTGGTAGTAATCGTAGTAAGAAACAAAATACTCAACCGCATTATTAGGAAAGAATGACTTCATCTCACCATATAACTGAGCAGCAAGCGTTTTGTTTGGCGCAAGTAATATTGCAGGTCGTTGGGCTTGAGCAATCACATTCGCTAGTGTGAAGGTTTTACCTGAGCCTGTGACCCCCAACAAGGTTTGATGTGCTAGCCCAGCATCGAGCCCCTCAAGCAACTGATTGATCGCTCCTGGTTGATCGCCCGACGGCTGATAATCGGAGACCAATTCATAGACTTTACTCATACCCTTCCTCAATTTTACTGCGCTTTGGCTGTATATATATACACCTTAGCTAATGAAATCTACGTCTATCGAGAATTTAACCATCATTGTTAATAAATTTTCTTGTTTGTCTAGAATGCTATAGCCATACAAAAGTGACTCTGATATAGTACTTCGCCCTAGTTGAAGAGCTACACACATTCTTCACATTATAGTTTCCACAACTTTTCCCCAAAAATTAGCTTAAAACTTTCTTATCCCCAAAAGATTGATTTTTATCCACTTTGAATACCTTTTGATTAACATCGATAAACCTCTGTTTTATTTGCTTATTTTACGCATAACTCTGACTAAAGATTCATTAAATAAAAACTTAGTTGCATATCAATTTTCTTTACCCAGATCTCATCAACATACTTATCCACAAATTTAGTGGATAACTAACCTCGAGCCTTTACTGGCAAGCCATACAGAAAAGTAAAGCCCTTAACTCAATATTTTTTTCTAAAAATGTATTTTTTTACTGTTGACAGTAGTTTGAGTGCTCGGTAAGATTCGTCCCGCTTTCAAGCAAAGCAATTCCTCCTTAGCTCAGTTGGTAGAGCGACGGACTGTTAATCCGCAGGTCGCTGGTTCGAGCCCAGCAGGAGGAGCCAGATTATAGAAAAGCCGTGTCGCAAGACACGGCTTTTTTTGTATCTTAATCGCCATGAAATCTAAGCCAATCTAGGCGTCATAAAATCACACCGAAATAAGTTCAAATTACAGAACTCATAACATTGTCATAGATAGTGTTCTCACAGTACCACACATTTAATTCTGTCTCTTTTCTAGCAAAAAACAATCATAACCAATTGAATCTATTATTAATGCAATTTAATCATTGAAAAAATGAAAAGCATTCATTTTACTCATACCAAATAAATCCATACGATTAAAAGGGTTAAGAATGGTTCCGTCCTACTCGTCGCCTCCATTCTAATTATCAATAACTTAGGGATTTACTTATGACTATTCCGACAACTGACATGCTAGATGCATGGGCTGGATTTACTGCTGGTGAATGGCAAAACTCTGTCAACACTCGTGACTTCATCCAAAAAAACTATACACCCTATGAGGGAGACGAGTCTTTCTTAGCCGAGGTTAGCAAATCCACTTCAGCATTATGGAACCAAGTGCTTGAAGGCATAAAACAAGAAAGCCGCACACACGCCCCTATTGATTTTGACACAGACTTGCCCTCAACAATCACTTCCCACGATGCAGGCTACATCAACAAAGATCTGGAAAAGATCGTTGGCTTACAAACTGATCAACCGCTAAAACGTGCAATCATCGCCAATGGCGGGATTCGCATGGTAAAAAACTCGTGCGAAGTTTATGGCCGCGAATTGGATCCAACGGTTGAAAAAATCTTCACTGAATACCGTAAAACTCACAACAAAGCGTGTTTCGACCTTTACACCAAAGAAATTCTAGCCTGTCGTAAATCCGGCATCATCACGGGCCTTCCTGATGCTTATGGCCGTGGTCGTATCATTGGTGACTATCGCCGTCTCGCCCTATACGGTATCGACTTCTTAAAAGCAGACAAAAAAGAACAATACAATTCAACACAAACGTTCTTAGAACAAGGCAACGATCTTGAGAAAACACTTCGTCTTCGCGAAGAAATAGCCGATCAAGTTCAAGCACTTGAAGACATTCGTCAAATGGGTCTGAAATACGGCATTGATATGTCGCTACCTGCAAAAACAGCACAAGAAGCGATCCAATTTACCTACTTTGGCTACCTAGCGGCGGTTAAATCGCAAAACGGCGCAGCAATGTCACTGGGCCGTACTTCGACTTTCCTAGACGTCTATCTAGAGCGCGATATCGCAAACGATTTGATTGATGAATCACAAGCGCAAGAAATGATTGACCACTTCATCATGAAGCTACGCATGGTTCGCTTCCTACGCACACCAGAATACGATTCATTGTTTTCTGGCGACCCAATCTGGGCAACCGAAGCCATGGCAGGTATGGGTGTTGATGGCCGTACACTAGTATCTAAAACGACATTCCGATACTTACATACGCTACATACTATGGGCCCTGCTCCTGAACCAAATATGACGATTCTTTGGTCAGAGCAATTGCCTGAAGCGTTCAAACAATATGCTGCAAAAGTGTCGATTGATACCTCTTCGGTTCAATACGAAAACGACGATCTAATGCGTCCTGATTTCGACAATGACGACTACGCGATTGCCTGTTGTGTGAGCCCGCAGGTTGTTGGTCAGCACATGCAATTCTTTGGTGCACGTGCCAACCTTGCAAAAGCACTGCTTTACACCATCAATGGTGGTATCGATGAAAAATCGAAAGCGCAAGTGGGTCCGGTAGTGGACAAAGTTCAAGATGAAATTCTCGACTTTGACGCTTTGATGCCTCGTTTCGACAATATGTTGGAGTGGCTAGCAACGCAATACGTCACAGCGTTGAACATCATCCATTATTCGCATGACCGTTACAGCTACGAAGCATCACTGATGGCATTGATGGATCGCGACGTGCACCGCACGATGGCGTGTGGTATTGCAGGTCTGTCTGTTGTTGCAGACTCTTTAGCAGCAATTAAATACGCAACCGTGAAACCCGTTCGTGATGAAGATGGCATCGCCGTTGATTTTAAAATCGAAGGTGATTATCCAAAATTTGGTAACAACGATGCCCGTGTTGATGACATCGCTTGTGATCTAGTTGAGCGCTTCATGAAGAAAATTCAGAAGATGCACACCTACCGCGAAGCAGTGCCAACTCAATCGATTTTAACAATCACATCTAACGTGGTTTACGGTAAAAAAACGGGTAATACACCAGATGGCCGTCGCGCAGGTATGCCTTTTGGACCGGGTGCAAACCCAATGCACGGTCGTGATGAAAAAGGGGCGGTTGCGTCTCTGGCATCGGTTTCTAAATTACCGTTCGCTTACGCTAAAGATGGTATTTCTTACACTTTCTCAATTGTGCCTAACGCATTGGGTAAAGATGACTTGAGTCAGAAGAAGAACCTAGCTGCGCTAATGGATGGTTACTTCCATCACGAAGCAAGCAACGAGGGCATTGCGATTGAAGGTGGTCAACACCTTAACGTCAACGTTCTAGACCGAGAGATGTTATTGGATGCGGTTGAACATCCAGAGAAATACCCTCAGTTGACGATTCGAGTGTCTGGTTATGCGGTACGTTTTAACTCTCTAACGACAGAGCAACAGCAAGACGTCATCACTCGTACCTTCACGAGTAAGATATAAACACAGTCCATCAAGCACTCAGAAAGTTTAAATAATTAGCTTGTAAATATACATTGCCCGCCTCTCTTTTCTACCTGGGAGAGGCGGGCTTTTTTTAAAATCACACATTAGATGAAAATTAATAGGTAGTATCCTCTCGCTAACAATACATTCAGCAAACGATTCAATTTCTTATTGATTCATCAAAATAGATCAAATAGACGACTATTTTTCCATCGTGTATGTAAAACCACATCGTTCACTGGTTGTTATTGGTGTCACAAAACACGATAATATCAAGATCGGATTTTAAGAACGTAATAACTATGACCGAATATGTTTTGTTGTTGGTCGGCACTGTGCTGGTGAACAACTTTGTACTGGTGAAGTTTTTGGGCCTATGTCCTTTCATGGGTGTGTCCAAAAAACTGGAAACAGCAATAGGTATGGGCTTAGCGACAACTTTTGTGCTAACACTCGCGTCAGTGTGTGCGTATTTAGTGGAAAGCTACATCCTTCGTCCACTAGGTATTGAGTACCTTCGAACCATGAGTTTTATTTTGGTGATAGCCGTTGTGGTGCAGTTCACCGAAATGGTTGTGCACAAAACCAGCCCGACGCTTTATCGCTTGCTTGGCATTTTCTTACCGCTGATCACAACAAACTGCGCAGTATTGGGCGTGGCACTTCTTAACATTAATGAAAACCATAACTTTATTGAATCGATCATCTACGGCTTCGGCGCCGCTGTTGGTTTCTCATTGGTGTTGATACTTTTTGCATCCATGCGAGAGCGCATAGCCGCCGCCGACGTTCCTGTACCTTTTAAAGGTGCATCAATAGCAATGATTACAGCAGGTTTAATGTCACTCGCCTTTATGGGCTTTACAGGTTTGGTGAAGTAAGCGATGAGTACGATTTTAATTGCGATTATCGCGTTAGCGGTTCTGGCTGCGATTTTCGGCGCGATACTTGGTTTTGCTTCTATTCGCTTTAAAGTTGAAGCGGACCCTATTGTGGATCAAATCGACGCCATTTTACCGCAAACTCAATGCGGTCAATGTGGCTACCCTGGTTGCCGCCCTTATGCTGAAGCAATTGCAAATGGCGACCACATAAACAAATGTCCCCCTGGTGGTCAGGCAACAATCGAAAAGCTCGCCGACTTAATGGGTGTTGAGCCAGAAGAATCTGCGCACGATCTCGACAGCAAAATTCCAACCGTTGCGTTTATTCATGAAGACATGTGTATTGGCTGCACTAAGTGTATTCAGGCGTGTCCGGTGGATGCAATTGTAGGCGGAACAAAGGCGGTCCATACCGTAATCAAAGATGAATGTACGGGCTGTGACTTGTGTGTTGCCCCATGTCCGACTGATTGTATTGAAATGATTCCTGTGGCAACGACCACAGAAAGCTGGAAGTGGCAACTTCACTCCATTCCGGTACTTAACATTACGGATGCTGCCGACAATGCAGCGAACGTGAAAGATTCAATTAAGTAAGGTTTCACATGTTGTCTTTGATTGAACAAATTCGTACAGGCGCGCTTTGGGATTTCCCAGGTGGTGTGCATCCGGCAGAAAATAAAAAGCAGTCCAACAAAACTGAACTCGCTCATGCGGCTATCCCGTCAGAAATTGTATTGCCGCTAAAACAGCACATTGGTAAAGCGGGTAACCTACTGGTTGCCGAAGGTGACTACGTATTAAAAGGTCAGCCATTAACGCAATCGGAGACCGGCTTTACGGTTCCAGTGCATGCTCCAACATCAGGTACGCTCACCGCGATTGAGCCACGAACTGTCGCGCACCCTTCTGGGTTAAGTGAGTTGTGCGCAGTCATCACGCCTGATGGGAAAGATGCATGGTGTGAAAGAAACCCCGTCGCAGATTACCAACAAGAAACCCCTGACGCACTGATTGATATTATTCGTCTCGCTGGTATTTCTGGTATGGGTGGCGCAGGCTTCCCTACTGCAAAAAAAATCCAATCAGGTTTTGCTCGTACCGAGATTCTTATCGTTAATGCAGCAGAGTGCGAGCCATACATCACGTCTGATGACAAGCTCATGCAAGAACATGCCGAAGAGCTTATTCAAGGTATCGAAATTGTCGAACATATCCTGACACCAAAGCTCACGATTATTGGCATTGAAGACAACAAGCCAGAAGCAATCAAAGCGCTAGAAGCTGCGGCTATAAACAAAGATATCGTTATTCGCGTTATCCCGACTAAATACCCTTCTGGCGGTGAAAAACAGCTGATCAAAATTTTAACCAATAAAGAAGTACCAAGTGGCGCGATTCCAGCCGATATTGGTATTTTGGTTCAGAATGTTGGTTCTCTTTACGCTATAAAACGCGCAGTCATCGACGGTGAACCGATGATAAAGCGCATCGTGACTCTCACTGGTAAAACCTTCAAACAACCACGCAACGTTTGGGCATTGTTAGGGACACCAGTACAAGCACTGTTGGATGAGTTTGGCTATAAAGCAGATAAGAAGTTACAGCGTTTAATTATGGGTGGGCCAATGATGGGCTTTACCCTTCCTCACTCCCAAGTGCCGATTACCAAGACAGCAAACTGTATCCTTGCTCCGACTCGTCGTGAGATCTCTCCGCACCAGTATGAGATGGAATGTATTCGCTGTAGCCAATGTGCAGAAGCGTGCCCTGCTTCGCTGCTGCCTCAACAACTGCAATGGCATGCAAAAGCTGAAGAGTATGACAAACTCGAAGAATTAAACTTAAAGGATTGTATCGAGTGCGGCGCTTGTGCGTTTGTATGTCCAAGTGAAATTCCGCTCGTACAGTACTACCGCCAAGCGAAAGCAGAAATTAGAACTAGAACACAAGAAGCGGAAGCTGCAGAGCGAGCAAAACTGCGTTTTGAAGAGAAAAAAGCGCGTATGGAACGCGAAAAAGCAGAACGTGAAAATCGCTTCAAGAAAGCTGCCGATCAGCGCCGTAAAGAGATGAAGTCTTCTGGCGGCGATGATGCGATAGCAGCAGCAATCGCACGAGTGAAAGCTCAAAAGACAGAAACCACAGAAAAAACAGAGCCAGCAGTAAAACCAGCCGTAGCGGCAGCCATTGCCAAAGCGAAGGCGAAACAAGCGGCAGCAGCTAAAGCAGGCTCTAGTGAACCTGATAACTCAGAAATGGCAAAACTGCGCGAAGAGCGCAAACGTCTTGCTCGCGAACGGAAAGCGCAAAAAGAACAAGGCGAAACGCCAGACAATAACGCTGATGATAAAAAGTCGGCAGTTGCGGCCGCCATCGCCCGAGCTAAAGCGAAAAAAGCACAACAAGAAGATTCAACTGAATCTGTAGAATCGGAAACGTCTGCACAGCAAGACAGCGATCCGAAGAAAGCCGCGGTTGCTGCTGCCATTGCACGTGCCAAAGCACGTAAAGCGAAGCAAGCAGACTCAACTGAAGCGGAAGAAGCTGACGCACCTGCTGAGCAAACCGACGATCCGAAAAAAGCCGCCGTGGCTGCTGCGATTGCACGTGCCAAAGCGCGAAAAGCGAAGCAAGCAGACTCAACTGAAGTGGAAGAAGCTGACGCACCTGCCGAGCAAACCGAAGATCCGAAAAAAGCCGCCGTGGCTGCTGCGATTGCACGTGCCAAAGCACGTAAAGCGAAGCAAGCAGACTCAACTGAAGCGGAAGAAGCTGAAGCACCTACTGAGCAAACCGACGATCCGAAAAAAGCCGCCGTGGCTGCTGCGATTGCACGTGCCAAAGCACGTAAAGCGAAGCAAGAAACGCAAACTGAGCCTGTTGAAGACGCAACTTCTGAAGAACCAGAAGTGGATCCGAAAAAAGCCGCGGTTGCCGCAGCAATTGCGCGCGCGAAGGCTCGTAAAGCGAAGCAAGCAGACTCAGCTGAAGCGGAAGAAGCTGAAGCACCTGCCGAGCAAACCGAAGATCCGAAAAAAGCCGCCGTGGCAGCTGCCATTGCACGTGCCAAAGCACGTAAAGCGAAGCAAGAAACGCAAACTGAGCCTGTTGAAGACGCAACTTCTGAAGAACCAGAAGTGGATCCGAAGAAAGCCGCGGTTGCCGCAGCAATTGCGCGCGCGAAGGCACGCAAAGCGCAACAAGAAGCTAATAAAAATAATACTGAGGAGAACGAGTAGTGTCGTTTTTTATTGCCAGTTCACCGCATACCCACAGTCGTCGTAATACGCCAGACTTAATGAAATGGGTGGCACTTTGCGCACTTCCAGGTTTAGTAGCTCAAACCTACTTCTTTGGCTGGGGTACGCTGATTCAGCTGATTTTTGCCATTGCAGTCGCTGTATCCCTTGAAGCCTTAGTCATGATCTGTCGTAAACGCTCACCAATGAGAGCGCTACGTGATAACAGTGCAATAGTTACCGCTTGGTTGTTAGCCGTTGCTATACCACCATGGTCTCCGTGGTGGATTATGGTGATCGGGCTTATTTTTGCGATAGTAATCGCTAAACACCTCTATGGTGGCCTTGGACAAAACTTATTCAACCCTGCAATGGTCGCTTATGTGGTCTTGTTGATCTCTTTCCCAGTACAAATGACGAGTTGGAGTGCACCGACATCACTCATACCTGATCATGTAAATTTTGCAGATACACTCTCTTTAATTTTTACGGGCTATGATTACGACGGCTTATCACTTCAGCAAGTTCGCTCAGGTGTTGACGGTGTGACAATGGCGACACCACTTGATGCATTTAAGACTGGCATTCTTACAGGTGCCACTCCAAGCGAAGTAATGTCGCAGCCGATATTTGATGGCTTAGGTGGTATTGGTTGGCAATGGGTAAACCTTGCTTACCTTCTTGGCGGCATAGTCATGATCAAAAAGCGTATCATCCAATGGTATATTCCAGCAGGTTTCCTTGCGAGTCTGACTCTGTTTAGCCTAGTGTTCACGTTGCTGACGCCAGGGGAAACTGCGTCGCCAATTTTACACTTGTTATCTGGTGCAACCATGCTTGGCGCATTCTTTATTGCAACCGATCCCGTTTCGGCGTCTACCACCGTCAAAGGACGTTTAATCTTCGGTGCGCTTATTGGTGCTTTGGTTTTTATCATTCGCAGTTGGGGCGGTTTCCCAGATGGTGTTGCATTTGCAGTGTTGCTTGCAAATATGTGTGTGCCACTGATCGATTACTACACCAAACCTAGAACTTACGGTCACTGAGGTAAACATGTTAACCGCTATTAGAAAAAATGGTCTGACACTCGCGATATTTGCATGTGCAACAACCGGATTAGTCGCCCTTACTCAGTACCTAACAAAAGACCAAATCAAGGTACAAGAGCAAAAACAATTACTTTCTGTTTTGAATCAAGTCATTCCAGAAAACATGCATGACAACGCACTCACGCAAGCTTGTACAATGGTCACGTCTCCAGATCTGGGGACATTACGTGCGATGCCAGCCTACCTCGCCACGAAGAATGGTGAACCAACAGCAATCGCAATAGAATCTATCGCGCCAGATGGCTACAATGGTGAGATAAAAGTGATTACTGGGATTGATAATCAGGGCAATATTTTGGGGACACGCGTCCTAAACCACCAAGAAACCCCTGGTCTGGGCGATAAAATCGATCTTCGTGTCACCGACTGGATCCTGAGCTTTACAGGAAAACAAGTCACGGAAAACAATTGGAATTCGTGGAAAGTTCGTAAAGATGGCGGCGATTTCGATCAATTTACTGGTGCAACGATCACGCCAAGAGCCGTCGTAAAAGTGGTGCGAAATACCGTTAACTACGTAAACCAATCTCGTGAAGACATTCTTAACCAGCCGTTAGGCTGTGAAGGAGAGCAGTAATGAATGAGAATAAATTACTGATGAAAAACGGTATGTGGAGTAACAACCCCGCTCTCGTACAACTGCTGGGCTTATGTCCACTGCTAGCGGTTTCTTCCACGATAACCAATGCATTAGGTCTTGGTATTGCAACCTTACTCGTGCTAGTTGGATCCAACGTAACAGTTTCTCTTATTCGTAACTATGTGCCAAAAGAGATCCGTATACCTGTATTCGTTATGATCATTGCCTCACTCGTTACCTGCGTTCAGTTGTTAATGAATGCCTATGCGTACGGTTTGTACCTGTCTCTAGGTATCTTTATTCCTCTGATTGTAACGAACTGCATTATTATTGGCCGAGCAGAAGCTTACGCGTCAAAAAATGATGTTGCACCCGCTGCGCTAGATGGTTTGTGGATGGGCCTTGGTATGACGAGCGTCTTGGTTGTTTTAGGTGCCATGCGCGAATTGATTGGTAATGGCACACTATTCGACGGAGCAGACCTTCTCCTAGGAGACTGGGCTTCAGCTCTACGGATTCAAGTTTTCCAATTTGACAATAGCTTCCTGTTAGCGCTTCTCCCACCTGGTGCATTTATCGGTGTTGGGCTGTTGATAGCGCTCAAAAATGTCATAGATAATTCAATTCAGGCACGTCAACCAAAAGAAGAAAAACCAACCATAGAACGTGCTCGCGTCACTAACGCATAACAAGATAAGGCTCTGTCATAGGAGCCTTTTTCATAAACCGCAGAGACGGTATTGGAAGTCAGCAATGAACAAAATAAAAAGAATCGAGATTCTTGAGCGATTACGAGAAAACAATCCGAATCCTCAAACTGAGCTTAACTGGAGCTCCCCTTTTGAGCTGCTAATCGCTGTATTACTATCAGCTCAAGCAACCGATGTAAGCGTCAATAAAGCCACCGACAAGCTTTTCCCTGTAGCGAATACACCTCAAAGCATTCTTGATTTGGGAGTCGATGGCTTAAAAGAATACATAAAGACCATCGGTTTGTTTAACTCAAAGGCAGAAAACACAATCAAGACTTGTAAGATCTTGTTGGAAAAACACAATGGTGAAGTTCCTGAAGATCGTGCCGCGTTAGAAGCGCTACCAGGCGTAGGTCGCAAGACCGCAAACGTCGTGCTCAACACCGCTTTTGGTTGGCCAACTATTGCCGTCGATACGCACATTTATCGCGTGTCGAATCGCACTAAATTTGCGATGGGAAAAACGGTTGATGATGTCGAGCAGAAGCTATTAAAAGTTGTGCCAAAAGAGTTCAAACTCGATGTGCACCACTGGCTCATTCTTCATGGTCGTTATACGTGCGTAGCAAGAAAGCCTCGCTGCGGTAGCTGTATTATCGAAGATTTGTGCGAATATAAAGAGAAAGTATACCCAGATAGCTAATGCTATTTGTAAATCAAAGCTAGGAGCAAAAAATGTCAAACGGTCGAATTCTCCACACTATGCTTCGCGTAGGTGATCTAGACAAATCCATCAAGTTTTACACTGAAGTTATGGGCATGCAGCTGCTTCGTACTAACGAAAATAAAGAGTACGAATACACGCTAGCGTTTCTTGGTTATGGTGACGAATCCCAAGGTGCAGTGATCGAACTGACTTACAACTGGGGTAAAACTGAGTATGACCTAGGTACTGCTTTTGGTCATATCGCCATTGGTGTTGATGATATCTACACAACTTGCGACGCTATCAAAGCGGCGGGCGGTAATGTGACGCGTGAGCCAGGTCCAGTAAAAGGCGGAAGCACGCACATTGCATTCGTAAAAGACCCAGATGGTTATATGATTGAGCTTATTCAAAACAAGCAAGCTTCATCAGGTCTTGAAGGCTAAGCGGCACTTCTAATAATCACTTGTACTGCAAGTTGAACTCCGATTACAGGCAGGTCTGCGATCTGCCTGTCCTTTTATAAACAAAACCCTTTACTTGATAATAGTTATCGTTTAGATTTATCCGCAACTTCGATATGCGGGATTACGATAATGATCAGTGAATGGGAAAAACACACACTTCTAGCCGATACGGCACTTCAACTAGATGACCCTGTTCGCAGCATTCTTCATTACCAGCAAGCCCTAAGCCTGAGTGAAGATATCAGCGAATGTGTGGAAATTGAGGCGGACGAGCGATTATTAATTTCTGTGATTTCTTGTCATAACTTAGCTCAGTTCTGGCGTTGGGCTGGAGATACTGACTATGAACTCAAATACCTTCAACTGGCCTCTGAGAAAGTCTTAACACTTATCCCACAATGCCCAAATAAAGAGTGTGCAAGCTTTATCGACTCGATAGGATGCTGTACTAAGGCGTTGATAGACTTTATGAAGCGTCACCCTAATCCGGCTATTGCCAAACAGGTTGAAAAAATAGATACCGCAACCAATTGCGAAGTCATTGCCAAATTCCGCTTAAACTAACATTCAAATTATACAGTAGGAATCACCGAAAGGTGCTTGGCAAAATACCACTAAAATATTATTAACAACGTCAGTAAATCAAAAACGCCGAAGCTTTCAGCTTCGGCGTTTTTATAAGCATCACACTTGGGTTCGCCCTAGAGATATCACGACTCGGCGGTTTTTGTCTTTTCCTATTGGCGAACCGTTATCTGCAATAGGACGACGCTTGCCGTACCCTTGCACTTGAATTCGATCTTCCGGTAGCCCTAGAGACTGAAAGTAATCACGAAGTGACTCTGCACGTCGCTCTGATAAACTTTGACTCGCACTTTTACCATCGGTTGAATCTGTGTACGTCGCCACCAGCACGAGATCGATATCTTGATTATGTCGGATATAATCTGCAATTTGTGATAAACGCTTTTTAGAAGCCTTGGTTAACTGATCACCTTGTCTTTCGTAGTGCAAAATCGTAAAAGCAATGTCCTCGAAACTGTATTTCAATAAGTTGGAAATACAGTCGCTAAACGCGTTGTACTTGTTTTGAAATAGTACTGATGACAATGCGACTTCAATTCTCTGATCTCGGCTCTGCCAATCTTGGTAGCTAAAAGTCGGATAACGGCCTTTTTCCAGCTCAGACAAAATGCCCCATGCTGTTTGCCCTCCGACATAACCATCAAACTGTTTAAAAAACTTTAGGTTTGTAATTCGATCGGCGTGTTCACCTGGTCGCCAAGGTGGCGGCATAGAAATGAGACTGACGTTACGTGTTTCTCCCATCGGGCGACGCATTTTTAACTCAAAGTCTAAATTGATTTTTTTATTCGCACGAGATGAAAATACCGCATCTCCAAAGCTTGGAATGGGGTGTACAAGCTGACATTCTAATGGTGTATTGACCACCATTTCCCATTGAGATTGCTGTGGAGTCGCAGCATAACGTTTGCCCATCAAAGCGAAGCTGCTTGTGCTAAACAACGAAAATACAACACCACTGGTAATCAGCCATTTCTTCATCTAATACTGTCTCTTAAACGGCAGTCTGTTGCCGTCAATTTGCATCAATAAAACCACTTCAACCGGCATGCAAAAATCTCGCCAATATAGGATTACCTGTCACACTGCCATTAATGTGAGCCACCGTGTTACAATCACCTTAACCGCCACTTAGCGTTTTACTTCCTCATGTTTTATCGGTTTACATGATGCAAAGTATGGCGAATAAACGTCTACATAATATGCAATACAAACTTATTGATTGGATGCAAAATAGAATTCCGGTTTTCTCTTAAATTGCGGTTTTTCTCATCGGTATAATCTGCAATAATGCAGCCTTCGTCACACAAAAATAAGCCAACATGACACTAGAAAATGAAGCTCTAACCTTGAAAAAACGCTTTCGTGGTTATTTCCCTGTGGTAGTAGACGTTGAGACCGCTGGTTTCAATGCTCAAACTGATGCACTTTTAGAAATCTGTGCCGTTACGTTGAAAATGGACGAACATGGCGTGTTGCATCCGGCCTCCACCATTCATTTTCATGTGGAACCATTTGAAGGCGCTAACTTAGAAAAAGAAGCGCTTGAATTCAATGGTATTCGTGACCCTTTCAGCCCTCTTCGTGGTGCTGTTTCTGAGCAAGAGGCGCTAAAGGAAATTTATAAGCTTATTCGCAAAGAACAAAAAGCCGCAGATTGCTCACGTGCAATTATGGTTGCTCATAACGCAGCATTCGACTTGGGTTTTGTAAATGCAGCAAATGAACGCTGTAAACTAAAAAGAGTCCCTTTTCATCCCTTTGCTACTTTTGATACGGCTACATTAAGTGGCCTTGCTTATGGCCAAACAGTTCTCGCTAAAGCATGCAAAACAGCCGGGATGGAATTTGATAACCGTGAAGCACACTCTGCGCTTTACGATACACAAAAAACAGCAGAATTATTCTGCGGTATTGTCAACAAATGGAAGGCCCTCGGCGGTTGGCCGCTTGTCGACGAAGAATAATAAGTAAACACAACATATTAGGAAAAGTATGAATCCTGTCGTTATATCAGTGTGCGTCATGCTCGTGTTAGCATTGATGCGCGTAAACGTGGTGGTTGCCCTCACGTTTAGTGCCATCGTAGGCGGCCTAGTCGCAGGCATGAGCCTTGGGGATACGGTTGCCGCATTTGAAAGTGGTCTAGGTGGCGGTGCAACTATTGCGCTAAGCTACGCCATGTTAGGTACTTTCGCTGTTGCCATCTCGAAATCAGGCATCACGGATCTACTGGCCAAAAGTGTTATCAAGCGCTTAAATGGTAAAGAAAACTCGGCGTCAACTACCGGGTTAAAGTACGCGGTGTTAGTCGCGCTCGTTCTTGTCACTATGTCATCTCAGAACGTAATTCCGGTCCATATCGCCTTTATTCCAATTTTGATTCCACCTCTTTTGGGCGTATTTGCGAAACTTAAGCTCGATCGACGTTTGGTCGCGTGTGTTCTTACCTTCGGTTTGATCACACCTTACATGATCTTGCCTGTTGGTTTCGGCGGTATTTTCTTAAACAACATTCTGTTAAAGAACCTACATGACAACGGTTTGGAGAATGTGGTTGCAAGCCAAGTCCCAACCGCCATGTTACTGCCTGGTGCAGGTATGCTGTTTGGTCTATTACTGGCTATCTTTGTTAGCTATCGTAAACCGCGTGTCTACAAAGAAACTGAGTTGACTGTCGTTGACGAAACCGATCATGTCATCAATAAAAAGCACATCTTGGTTGCGGCACTTGGTATTGTCGCTGCATTGGGTGTTCAGCTTTACACGGGTTCAATGATTATCGGTGCTCTAGCTGGCTTTATGGTGTTTACTTTCGGCGGCGTTATTGCATGGAAAGAGACGCACGACGTGTTCACTAAAGGTGTACACATGATGGCAATGATTGGCTTCATCATGATTGCAGCGGCAGGTTTTGCAGCAGTAATGAAGCAAACTGGCGGTGTTGAAACACTAGTACAATCGCTATCAACCAGCATCGGTGACAATAAGCCTTTAGCTGCACTACTGATGCTGATCGTTGGTCTGTTGGTAACAATGGGCATTGGTTCATCGTTCTCTACGATTCCAATTCTTGCAACTATCTATGTGCCTCTTGCGCTAGCATTTGGCTTCTCGCCGATGGCAACGATTGCACTGGTAGGTACTGCGGCGGCGTTAGGTGATGCAGGCTCTCCAGCTTCTGACTCTACATTAGGCCCTACATCTGGTCTAAATGCCGACGGTCAACATGAGCACATTTGGGAAACAGTCGTTCCAACCTTTATCCATTACAATATCCCTCTAATCATCTTTGGTTGGATTGCAGCAATGGTGCTTTAATACTATTGTTTGGATGGATATACATTAGTTACGAAAAAGCCGCTCAATGAGCGGCTTTTTGTTATTCATAACTGTGGTTATTGCGCTGGCATATTGTCAATAATACGCTCACGAATCAGCTTCAAGGTTGGTTCTGTCGACAGGTAATCGACGGCAATCGGAAAATAAGCGTCGTTAATTTTTAGAACCAAGCTAGGGTAAGAGTTCACACCTAGGCTCTTTGCAAGGCTCAATTGATCTTCGAACACACCTTCTAAGAAAGAGCCATCCATGTCATTCTTGAATTGCTGAACATTCAAGCCAATTTCTCTCGCTAATTGCAAGTGAGTGGCTTCTTCATGAGGAGGCATCGCACGTAAGTAATACGCATGCTGAATCGCTTCTAGCATCTGCTCATAAGAATCTTGAAAGCCCGCTGCAATAACCGCACGACAAGATTGGTAAGTGCTTCTTACTGGTGTACAAAGCTTCCAGAAATCGTAGTTAAACTTAGTGCCTAACTGGCGCTCAATCTGCTTCCAAATACCTTCGAGTTTTTGTTGCATCTCGGGCGGCATCGGTAAATTAGTATCTGGCGCAAGACCACCAACCACATACTCAAACTGAATCACACCTGGCAGTTGCTGTTTTAGTTTATCCAGCGTTGGTTTGTAACCCCAACACCAACTGCACATTGGGTCATGCACGTAGTAAAGCTTTATGTTCATTCCACTAACCTAAAAAGAAAAAGGAGCCAGTACGGCTCCTTCGTATTCTATCGCTAAACGTGAGTATTTACGAATTACTCAGCTTGATCTTCAGCGCGCGCTGCTGCTTCTTTGATTAGAGGCTGCAGTTCACCTTTTTGGAACATTTCTAGAATAATGTCACAACCGCCGATAAGCTCGCCTTCAACCCATAGTTGAGGGAAAGTTGGCCATTGCGCGTACTTTGGTAACTCAGCACGGATATCTGGGTTTTGCAGAATGTCTACGTAAGCGAACTTCTCACCACATGCCATTAGTGCCTGTGACGCTTGAGAAGAGAAACCACAGCTAGGTAGTTTCGGTGATCCTTTCATGTACAGCAGGATTGAGTTTTCAGAGATCTGCTGTTTGATTTTGTCGATAGTTTCCATCGCTTCCTCATTCATGGGTTTGAACTTTATTTATTTGCCACATTCTACTCAATAACGACAGAATAAAAACCATATAATTAATAAGGCTTAATTTTAGATTGCTCATTGGCGAGCAATGCAGCACTTCACCACTGCTAACCTCTTAAAATATTTTCATATCGGGGTTTTAATAAAGTAAAAACTTGCTAAAATACTTAGCAAGTCAGCCTTAAAGGCGACATAGCTATAAAAAAACACTGGAAGCAATCGAAAGGTCATCCTTTCAAATCAATGGAGAATCGAGTAATGGCATTTGAACTACCAGCTCTTCCTTACGCGAAAGACGCACTAGAACCACACATCTCAGCAGAGACTCTAGACTACCACCACGGTAAGCACCACAACACTTACGTTGTTAAGCTTAACGGTCTTATCCCTGGTACTGAGTTCGAAGGCAAAACTCTAGAAGAGATCATCAAGACTTCTACTGGTGGCGTATTCAACAACGCAGCGCAAATCTGGAACCACACGTTCTACTGGCACTGTCTTGCTCCAAATGCGGGCGGCGAGCCAACTGGCGCAGTTGCAGACGCTATCAACGCAGCATTCGGTTCTTTTGAAGAATTCAAAGCGAAGTTTACTGATTCAGCAATCAACAACTTCGGTTCTTCATGGACTTGGCTTGTTAAGAAAGCTGACGGTTCTCTAGAGATCGTTAACACTTCTAACGCTGCTACTCCTCTAACAGAAGAAGGTACAACACCACTTCTAACTGTTGACCTATGGGAACACGCGTACTACATCGATTACCGCAACGTACGTCCTGATTACATGAACGGCTTCTGGGCTCTAGTAAACTGGGACTTCGTAGCTGAGAACCTAGCGAAGTAATATACTTCCCCCTAAGTTCAATTTAGTCTTATTCAAAAGCTCGCTATTTAGCGGGCTTTTTTGTTTCGCCTTCCCTAGCACCTTTAAATAATTCCCTCTTTTACTAAAGTTCTTCTTATCCACGCCGTTAAAAGAGCATCGAGCGAGGAACATCATGCAAATTCATACGTTAGACCAAGCTGCAATTATCAACGAACTTCAGTTCGGTAATGGTATTAACCATGCCGTACACGAAGGTCGTCGTGCGGATTTCTCGCTGATTCTGTCTATGTTCTCTAATGATGTTCGCGATGTAGTCCCGGTTGAAGAGGTCCAGGAAGTCATCACCAGTGACAGTATTCTTCGCCAACAATTGGGTTTATCGCAACCTCAAGCTCTTCGTTCTGATAGCAGCAGCTATGAACTCGCAGCTGAACAAGCGAAACAGTTTCACGATGCAGGATTGCCTTCCGCAAAGCTGAGCCATTACCTAAAACCAGATGCGCTGACTTACCTGCCTGAAGACACATTCAACCTACCAGAGGAGGTTTATCACAACCTATCTGGTCATGAGCGACGCAGATTGGGCGAACGCAACAAACAACTGATCCCAGATGCTGGGCTATATAATCAGCTAGTGACGGCTCAACGTCAGCATCAAATTCAAGCTAAAGCATAGAGATCCGCTTTTTATCCAATAGCTTGCAATACCTACACGTCAGAAATGTGACATCTTACAAATTACCGCACAATAGTCCTCACTCGAAAGCGTTAGTTTGAAGCCTTTCACACTGAACCCAACGAATTTCAACCATGCTATTAGCACAAACCACTGGTGTATTGTTTTTCACATATGGATACAGTGAAGGTGCTATGGATATCAAAGAATCAATTATTCTCGTCACGTCTGCAGGTTCGGTTATAGGAAGAACCTGTGCAAATCACTTTGCTCACCTTGGAGCAACGTTGATTCTTTGTGACCAAAATTCTAGCGCTTTGAGAGCGAGCTATGAGCAAATCAGCGCTTTCACTGACAAAGTGTATGCGATGAATGTGTGTAGTGATAACACAACGTCCATTAACTTATTGTTTGACCAGATAGAATCACAGCTACGTGCGACACCAGATGTGATTGTTAATTGCTGGACCAGCTCTCCTATGCCTGGCTTAATGGCGCCAGAACCAATGAGTACTTACATTGATCACTTGTCGTCTGCGGCACGCTTCCTTTATACCTACGGCCAAGTAGGAGCAGAGCGCTTTCGAGCCAGAAACAAGAAAGGCGTCATTGTTAACGTCATTTCTCATGACAACCATGAAGACTTTACGGGAGTTGAAAGCATGGCGGCGTTGGTGTCAGGTTTTACTCACAGCTGGGCAAAAGAACTCACACCATTCAACATTCGAGTGGGCGGCGTTATTCCCTCGGTAAATCATACAAAAGAAGAGCTCAACGAGAGACACTGGGCTGAGATCCAAGACGAACTAGTCCGCAACACAGCATACATCGTCGCGAATGAATACTTCAGTGGCCGAGTAGTTGCGACCGAAGTGTAAGCATACACAGCAACTCTGTTTTCCCAAGCCAGATGTAACTCCTGCACCAAAATAAAAAAAGCCCCAGTCATTTGACTGGGGCTTTAACCTTTTCCCGATTAAGGTTCCGTGCTAGCGAAAACCTTGCTCACTCGATTTTTTAATTACGCGTCAGCTTTTTCTTTCTTTGCTTTAGGTGCTGCTTTTGCTGCTTCTTGGTCTGCTTTCTTCTTGATAACAGTTGTACCTTCGAAAGTTTCGCCTTCAACAAATGCTTTACCGTAGTAAGAAGCCATCAACACATCTTTAAGTTCGCTGATTAGAGGGTAACGTGGGTTCGCACCAGTACATTGGTCATCGAACGCTTCTACCGCTAGCTCATCCAGTTTCGCTACGAAATCTGATTCAGCAACACCTGCCGCTTGGATAGACATTGGGATGTCTAGGTTAACTTTTAGTTCATCCAACCATGCTAGTAGACGTTCAATCTTCTGAGCAGTACGGTCACCTTCTTGGCTTAGGCCTAGGTGGTCAGCAACTTCAGCGTAACGACGACGTGCTTGTGGACGGTCGTATTGAGAGAACGCAGTTTGTTTAGTTGGATTGTCGTTCGCGTTGTAACGTACCACGTTAGAGATAAGTAGTGCGTTAGCTAGGCCGTGTGGCAAGTGGAACTCAGCACCCAGTTTGTGAGCCATTGAGTGACAAACACCTAGGAATGCGTTCGCAAATGCAACACCAGCGATAGTAGCTGCGTTGTGTACTTTCTCACGAGCGATTGGGTCATTTGCACCGTTCGCATAGCTTGATGGTAGGTACTCTTTTAGCATCTTAAGTGCTTGAAGAGCTTGGCCATCTGAGTATTCGTTAGCAAGAACTGATACGTAAGCTTCTAGAGCGTGAGTTACTGCATCGTAACCACCAAATGCTGTCAGAGACTTAGGCATGTTCATTACTAGGTTCGCATCAACGATTGCCATGTTTGGCGTGATTTCGTAGTCAGCTAGTGGGTATTTCGCACCAGTCTTGTCGTCAGTAACAACCGCGAATGGAGTAACTTCTGAGCCAGTACCTGAAGTTGTAGTGATACATACAAGCTCAGCTTTTTTACCCATTTTAGGGAACTTGTAGATACGTTTACGGATGTCCATAAAGCGCATTGCTAGTTCTTCAAAGTGAGTTTCTGGGTGTTCGTACATTACCCACATGATTTTCGCTGCATCCATTGGTGAACCACCGCCTAGCGCTAGGATAACGTCAGGTTGGTAGCTAGCCATTTGAGCCGCACCTTTTTCTACTACAGACAGTGTTGGGTCAGCTTCAACATCGAAGAATGTTTGAACTTCCATGCCTTGAGCTTTTAGTAGGCTTACTACGTCATCTGCGTAACCGTTGTTGAATAGGAAACGGTCAGTTACTAGGAATGCACGTTTCTTACCTTCTAGGTCGCCCAGCGCGATTGGAAGGCTACCACGACGGAAGTAGATTGACTTAGGTAGTTTATGCCACAACATGTTTTCAGCTCGCTTCGCTACAGTTTTCTTGTTGATTAGGTGTTTAGGACCTACGTTCTCAGAGATAGAGTTACCACCCCAAGAACCACAACCTAGCGTTAGAGATGGCGCAACGTTGAAGTTGTACAAGTCACCGATACCACCGTGAGTAGTCGGGATGTTGATTAGGATACGAGCTGTCTTCATCTTGTCACCGAAGTAACGGATACGATCAGCGTTAGTATCTTGGTTAGTGTAAAGACCAGATGTGTGGCCGATACCACCAATCTCAACCATAGTTACCGCTTGAGCAACCGCGTCTTCGAAGTTGTCAGCACGGAATAGACCTAGAGTTGGAGATAGTTTCTCGTGAGCGAATGCGTCATCGTGAGATACTTTACCCAGACCTTCACCAACAAGAACTTTAGTGTCTGCTGGAACTTTAACGCCTGCCATTTCAGCGATTGCTGCTGCTGGCTGACCTACGATTTTCGCGTTTAGCGCGCCATCGATAAGAAGAACTTTACGAACTTTATCAGCTTCTGCTTTGCTTAGGACATACGCTTTGTGAGAAGCAAAACGCTCTTTCACTTCGTCGTATACTTCGTCAACTACGATTGCAGCCTGCTCAGAAGCACATACTACACCGTTGTCGAAAGTCTTAGACATAAGGATAGAAGCAACAGCACGTTTGATGTCTGCTGTTTCATCGATAACAACAGGAACGTTACCTGCACCTACACCGATTGCTGGCTTACCAGAAGAGTAAGCGGCTTTAACCATGCCTGGACCACCAGTTGCAAGGATAAGAGCGATGTCATCGTGTTTCATTAGAGCGTTTGAAAGCTCAACAGAAGGCTGGTCGATCCAACCGATGATGTCTTTTGGTGCGCCTGCTGCTACTGCTGCATCTAGAACGAGTTTAGCTGCATCGTTAGTTGAGTTTTTCGCACGTGGGTGTGGTGAGAAGATGATACCGTTACGAGTCTTCAAAGAGATTAGAGATTTGAAGATCGCTGTAGAAGTTGGGTTAGTCGTTGGTACGATACCGCAGATGATGCCTACAGGCTCAGCGATAGTCATAGTACCTAGGTTGTCATCCTCTTCTAAGATGCCACACGTTTGTTCGTCTTTGTATTTGTTGTAGATAAACTCAGAAGCAAAGTGGTTCTTGATTACTTTATCTTCAACAATACCCATACCAGATTCTTCTACCGCTTGTTGAGCTAGCGGGATACGGGCCTGGTTAGCTGCAAGCGATGCTGCACGAAAGATTTTATCTACTTGCTCTTGAGAGTAAGTAGCGAACTCTTCTTGCGCTTTCTTAACGCGAGCAACCATTGCATCTAGTTCAGCCATATTAGTTACAGGCATAGGGAATCTCCTAAAATTAACAAATATTAAAAACTTTTTACTAAGGCTATTACTTATCGTTTTTACTGTTTATCAGTCACTTAGAAAACAAACGTCTTAGTAAATTGCTTTCAGGACTGAGTATAATATTTCAGAGTGTGAAAAAAATTGACTTGGATCAGTTCTCACCACCTAAATACTACCAAAGTGGTGCCTCATCACACCAAAATGACATAAATCACTGATAAACAAATAAATTAACTCTCATTTTTTATTGAGTAAAAAAGAAGCAAATGGACAAATAAATAAAAGAAACTACAACAACCTGTAAAAAAGTTTCATTTTTGACCAACAAAATTACATGTAGGCCCAATTCTTTGTGCTACTGAGAGTATATCGAACCGAATACATCTCTCTACAAACCACCTTGGTTTTTATCAAAAATGTGCGAATGTTAACGTTTATGTAAAACAGTGCGATTTATCAGCAACTTTATACGTAACATTTCCTTTCCAGATTAGATACAGTTTATTAAAGAATTAGTTTTTCTCACTTAAATGGCAGGGAATGCGTTAGTTTTTTTCATTTCTTACAACCTAACTTTTGCCTTACATTACGCCCAAATTACCCCTTCTCCTTTTCACTAATGTGAACTTTGATGAGTACGCAACATGCAAACTTTTGAACTTGCTATCTTCTTGCAGTTTTTTCTCGGTTTGGTCGCCGCAGTAAACCCTGTTGGTATCATGCCTGTGTTTGTGTCACTAACCGGGCATATGACACCAGACGAAAAGCGCAATACGGCAACAACAGCAAATGTGGCTGTTGCGGTCATCCTGATCATTTCGCTTTTTGCTGGTCAGTTACTGTTAGACATGTTCAGTATTTCTCTGGATTCGTTTCGTGTCGCTGGCGGGTTGCTATTACTTAGCATCGCATTCTCGATGATGAGCGGTAAACTGGGGGAAGATAAGCAGAACAAACAAGAGAAAACGGAATACGTCAGTCGTGAACAGATTGGTGTGGTCCCTCTTGCAATGCCTTTAATGGCAGGTCCTGGTGCAATCAGTTCGACTATTGTTTATGGTGCACGCTACCCAAGCATGTTCGATACCGTGGGCATTAGTATTACGATTGGTTTGTTCTGCCTTTGTTCATGGCTATTATTCCGTTCTGCCCCATTGATCGTACGATTTTTAGGTCAAACTGGAATCAACGTCATTACTCGTATCATGGGTTTGATATTGGGCGCGCTTGGCATAGAGTTCATTGCGAATGGCTTACGCAACTTATTTCCAGGATTAGCCTGAGTTTCTATAAAATTGTATGATAGAGCGATTCAACAATGGATCGCTTTGTCATGACGACTGACTCTCTTAAACATACTCTATATGTCACCATTTTTGGTACTCATACCAAAGCTGGTAAAACGTTCGATATTGCTCTCATTATCGCGATCATCAGTTCGTTAATCGTACTGGTGTTAGATTCGATACCCTCCGTTCGGGCCGAGTGGGAAAAAGAGCTGAAGTTTATTGAATACACATTTACTGGCCTATTCACGATTGAATACCTTCTAAGGCTTTATTGCTCTCCTAAACCTGCCGCCTACGCAAAGAGTTTTTATGGTGTCGTCGATTTACTTGCGATTTTGCCCACCTATTTAGCACTCTTCTTCCCATCCGCTTCGTTTATGGGTGTGATCAGGGCGCTGCGAGTGATGCGAATATTCCGCATACTCAAGTTAGTCCGATACCTCCAAGAGTCCAATATCCTCTTACGTTCACTGCTTATGGCGCGCAGAAAGATTTTTATCTTCTTTAGTTCCGTCGCCATTATGGTAACGATTTTCGGCTCATTGATTTTTATCATTGAAGGACCTGAAAACGGATTTACTAGCATTCCTAAAAGTATTTATTGGGCGATCGTGACCATCACAACGGTTGGTTATGGTGACTTGGTCCCTCAAACAGACCTAGGTAAAGGGCTTGCATCACTCACCATGTTACTGGGTTATTCCATTTTGGCGGTACCTACAGGTATTTTCACTGCCGAACTGCACCAAGAGATGCAATCGCACAAAGTATTGGTGAAATGCCCAAACTGCTCCCACGCAGGGCACGACTCTGACGCAATTTACTGTAAACATTGTGGTAGTGAACTGGCCGATCCAGACAAAAGAGTCGTTCGAACGGAAGACGACGCATGAAAAAAGAGCTCCCTAAGGAGCTCTTTTATTTTGTCATCAAATAAAGGATTGATGTGATTATGCTTTCTCAGACAAAATAAATCGCAGAGTACGACGCAATGGCTCCGCAGCACCCCAAAGCAGTTGGTCACCAACAGTGAAAGCATTTAGGAAATCATCACCCATTGCCATCTTACGTAGACGACCCACTGGTACAGACATTGTGCCCGTAACTTTTGCCGGCGTTAGCTCTTGAGCAGTGATGTCACGGTCGTTAGGAATCACTTTCACCCAATCGTTATGAGTGGCGATGATTTCTTCGATTTCGTCCATTGGTACATTTTGTTTAAGCTTGATAGTAAGTGCTTGAGAGTGACAACGCATCGCGCCAATACGCACACAAGTACCGTCAATTGGAACAGGTGAACTTTGAGAACCCAAAATTTTATTCGCCTCAGCGCCCGCTTTCCACTCTTCTTTACTCTGACCATTATCGCGCTTCACATCGATCCATGGGATCAACGAACCAGCTAGTGGCACACCGAATTTATCTGTAGGGAAAGAGCCGCTGCGCATTGTATCCGCAACTTTCTTATCAATATCTAGGATAGAGCTTGATGGGTTTGCAAGTTCAGAGCTCACAGAGTCATTGATAACGCCCATTTGCGAGATCAACTCACGCATATTTTGCGCACCAGCACCAGATGCGGCTTGATAAGTCATTGCGCTTGTCCACTCAACAAGGCCTTTCTCAAATAGACCACCTAGCCCCATTAGCATTAAACTAACCGTACAGTTACCACCGACAAATGTGTTCGTGCCACCGTGGATGCCTTGTTGGATTTGCTTTAAGTTCACTGGATCAAGTGTGATGATCGAATCTTCAGCCATACGTAGCGTAGAGGCCGCGTCAATCCAGTAGCCTTTCCAACCAGCCTGACGAAGTGCAGGGAAAACTTTTTCTGTGTAGCTACCACCTTGACAGGTGATTACCGCATCAAGCTGTTTTAAGCTTTCAATATCATACGCGTCTTGCAGTAAGCCTGCGTCTTTTCCTAAGTTAGGAGCAGGAATACCAACTTGAGAAGTACTGTAGAATACTGGTTCGATTAGGTCGAAGTCTTTCTCTTCAACCATACGCTGCATAAGGACTGAACCAACCATACCGCGCCAACCAACTAAACCAACTCTCATCGTATTAACTCTCCATGTATTAAAAAACCTACCCCATAGTTAATTTTTCACAGCAAAATCTCAACCCCTATTTTGTAAATAAGCGCGTTTTTTAACCTTTTCCTCTGAAAAACCGGGTTACACGAGATTTTTTAGTGTTTGGTTTGCGGTTTTAACCATTTTTCAAGTAGGGAAAGCACTTTAGTCCCCTAATTGGTCTTACCACTCAATGAGAAAATAACACATGAAGCACAATAATTTCACATTACACAACATTTAAAACCAAAAAAGTTAAAACAAACTAACAGTTAATTTCACAAGCAAACGTTTTTACCGACGAACATCAAGATAAAACACCAAATGTTCGAAATATAATTTTTGTTAATGTATGTTATGCGCGATTACAACAAGGAGCGCCTTCCTCTATTGCTCCAAGATTGACAGAGGCACATATGAAGCAAGTTACACCACGCCTACCAAGCTTGATACAGGTATTTATCTCGCTCGGTTTATTTCTCCTGCTGGCATTTTCGTTCACAGCCAAGCTAGACCTACCGATTCAGCTAGCGCTATACATCGGTTGGTTCATTGTCATGATATTGGGCATAAAGCTTGGCCATCAGTATAAAGATCTGGAAAAAGCAGCACTAAATGGCATTTCCAATGGACTTGGAGCCGTTTTAATCCTTTTGGCCGTTGGCGCGCTTGTAGGTACTTGGATCTCTGGTGGTATTGTTCCAACCATTATTTACTACGGCCTTAAAGCAATCCACCCTTCCATCTTTTTGCTCGCGACCATGATCATCTGTTCATTGACTGCGCTAGCGACTGGCACATCTTGGGGTGCGGCTGGCACGGCAGGTATTGCAATGATGGGTATCGGTCAAGGTCTTGGTGTTCCTGCGCCAATCACTGCAGGTGCCGTACTTTCAGGCTGTTACTTTGGTGACAAAATGTCGCCTCTATCGGATTCAGTAATCCTTGCTTCATCTATGTCTAACGTTGAAGTGATGGAACATATTAAAGGCATGTTGCCGATAGCACTCATTAGCTACATTATTACAGGCATTATGTTTACTGCATTTGGCTTCCACTACGCAGGTCAAGTTGACATGAGCCAGGTAGACTCTGTCATTAAAGCGATGGAACAGCAGTTCTACATCACCCCTTACTCATTTGTTCCTGTGATCATCGTATTGTCACTTCTAGCGATGCGTATGCCTTCATTCCCAGTGATCAGTTTTGGTTCTCTGCTAGGTATTATTTGGGCAGTGATGATCCAAGATGTCGATTTCCTAACTGCGTTCAACACGGCTTGGGCTCCGTTTGCAATCTCATCTGGCGTAGATTTCATTGACTCAATCCTTAACCGTGGCGGCATGTCTTCAATGCTTGGGTCGGTAGCGGTTATCGTATTCGGCCTTGGTTTTGGCGGTCTACTAGATAAAGTAGGCGTGCTAGAGACTATCGCGAAGCTGTTTGAAAAACGCGTTCAAAGTGCAGGTTCATTGGCAACAAGCACAATTGGTACGGCCTTTATGGGCAACGTATTTGGTTCAGCGATGTACGTTTCACTTATTCTGACCCCAAAAATCTGTGCGAAGAACTATGACCGTCTAGGCTACAAACGTAAGAATTTGTCTCGTAACGCAGAATTTGGCGGCACGCTAACCTCAGGTATGGTCCCTTGGAGTGACAACGGTATCTACATGGCCAGTATTTTGGGTGTTGCTACACTGTCTTATGCCCCGTTCATGTGGCTGAGTTTTGTATGTATCATCGTAACGATCTTCACTTCTTACATGGGTTGGTTTGTTGATAAGTGCGAACCAACAGCAGAAGCAGTTGAAGAAGCTGAAGGCGAATTAAAGCAGCAAACCGCTTAACTTCGCAGAGATAGGAAGAACCTCCCTTCCGAATTCAATACTAAAAAAGAGCGCTTTAAAGCGCTCTTTTTTTATTTCCAAAACAAATCGTTAGCTTTGTTTGACTGGCGCTTTCACGGCTGCACGCTTCCCAAACCAATAGCCCAATCCAAGCGGTGCAAAGAATATAACGGCAATGAACAGAATAAAGTAGATGATGGTACTTTTGACAAGTTCAATCAGCTTAGTCATGGCGAGATTCACAACCTCTTGCGACACTCGATCCATATCTTGAGCAAACTTCTCGCGCTCATGGGTAATGATCTGTGCGATTTCTTGGCGCTCTCTGGCAACCATCAGCTCTATAGCTTGGCGTTCTTCACCCAACTGAGATAAACGCGCCTCCGTCCTTTGATCGATATCGTCAACCAAAGGTTGTAACTCCAGCGCCATTTGTTCTGCCAAATAACGCATGTACTCTGGGTTGTTATCGATAAAATCCCTCATCGAATCAGCGGTAACTTGCAAACTATTGAGCGCCGCATTGACTTTTTCGATACTGGCAGAGCTATTCAAGGCCAACAACTGCGCTTTCCACGTCATAATTTTTGGTGTCTGCTCTGATACCAGACTTAGACGATCAGAGACATCCCCGAGTGCTTCTGGCATCGTGCCTAGCGTTGTAACGGCTTCCTCTTCGCTAATTTGGTTTGCATCTAACCACCTACGGTAAGCCGGAGTCCTAATCATGCTTAGATCAGCGAATGGATGCTGCTTGGCGAACTCTGCAACAAACGTTTTTGTCTTGATGTATGCTTCTTTCTTCAATAAAGATTGAGCCAGTTTATCTACCTCTTTCGCTAAATAAACGGAAACTAACTTAGCCTCATCAGACGCAAAGAGCTCATTACCAGAAGCGGTAGTAAAGAACTGTTCCATTTGTAGCGTGAAAGTCCATGTATCAATCAGTGCAGCCATTGGGGACACTTGGTATGCAGAAGCTTGGATGCCTTCTTCAGCATTTATCTTCCAAAGTAAAATATAAGATTGATGAACTTTATCATGAGGCTCATATTGTTCGTGTAGTGCGTCTGCTGCTTGCTCAACCTGAGCAAAAAACTGCTGCGCATACTCACGAGTCAAAAGACGCATATTGAGCTCTTGTTTGGTAAGGGGGACGGTTTGACTCTCGATCTTGACTTCGAGCAGGGAGCACCCTGAAAGCATCATAACCAGCCCTATCAACATCATTGAAGACATTCGGCGAACGGACATGAAAACACCTTTAACAAATTGTATAGAACAGGAATAAAGCGAACTAAGTCATATAGTTCGAGCCTTTATTACCTCAACTTTTATGACATTAAGTCAGAGCAATATCAATCTGTTAGCGCTTCTGTTATCTTTTCACTATTGAGAACATTATTAGCAAAAAGTATGGTTTGTTTTAGGACATCATCTAAACATGCCAACTTCTCTTCCGGCACTTTTTGCCCTTGTTTAATCAACAGTTCAATATCACCCGAAATACAGTGCAATGGCATTGCACCTAAACTCCCTGAGACCCCTTTAAGACTGTGTGCGGCTCTTTGCGCTTGCTCTTTATCCTCTTCTAACAGCTGATACATTTTAGTGCCATCGCCAGAGTGATCCTGAATAAAGACCTCCAGTAACATCCGCACAGCGCCCTCGTCACCAGATAGAGAATCTAACATTTTATTGATATCTATGTACGGCTCACGTTCCACTACTTCCACTTGTGATGAATTCACCTCATTACAACTTTCTTCGTTCATTTGGACGTTTTGAAAATTTTCTGACTGAGCTGAGGGAACAGCGTTAGCTCCATTTTCATCATCGCCAACTTGCTCTGACTTTTTATCATCGGTTCTGGGTAGTGGTATCGGTTGAATCGTTTTTGGGGAGAAGGCTCCCCATGAAATGAGGAAAAGGAGCAAACCACTGATTACAGACAACCAAACAATAAAAGTCATTAGCTTCTGTTCCAACTGATCATTTATCGAAGTTAACTGGTTCGGGAAATCTGGATTAAGCAGGTGATTGGATAAATAACTGCCCTGTGCCTGAGCAGATAGTGCGCTTGAGGTTTGAGCAAGCTGGCGCTGAAGAGCACTTCGCTCTTCGGGAGAGAGCGTCTCTGATTCAATAAAAAGTCGGTCTAAGTCACGGTAAGTATCGCTATTCGTTGCAGAGTCACTAAAGACAGACTCAAAAACAAGCGCACCTAAGCGATAGTACATTGCCTGAATTTGCTCAGAGTTTTCTGTTCGAGCACGGCTGCTTCGTAACTGTTCTGCTAACGAAACCAATTCACTGTCACTTCTTACAAAAGCTCGAGCACTTTCTAAAAATCGGTCGGTCGTATAAAGTAATTGAGTGATGTCTGGTGTGATTTTCCCTTCAGAAAACTCACTTTCAAGCTGTAAGCGAACTGCATAAGCCAACTGAAGTTTCAGTGAAATTTGGTCGACGTGTTTAACACGGTAAGGCAGATCGAAGTTAAAAAAGTGCCTGACTTCTTCAACTTTACTTCCTAACTCATTTACAGTCGAAATCGTTTGAATCGTTTGTTTGGCTTGCAGCCAAATGCCAAGTGCTAAAACACACCACAAAACGAACCAGAACCAAACAAACCGCCGTATTCCTTCTTTTGGCTTCAGCAACACTTGCCCCTCGCATATCTCCATTAATTACAAGCATATACTATGGATGTTTCTTATTCACATAAAAAAAGAGAGCCGTTTGCTCTCTTTATTTAACGATATGATTTTAATTGCGACTTAACTGATCTTTTAGATTTGGAGGCGTCCCTTTAATCGTTAAGGTATCCGTCTCTGGATCATAAAAAATACGCTCGCCAAGTAAGAGACTATCGAAGCTAATATTCAAACCACCACCAGCTCCAACAAATTTAGTCAGTTTGCGAACCGTCGCACGATCACCTGGGAAAGACTCTTCAAGTTCGTACCCTTGCTCTTTGGTGAAATCCATAAAGCTCGTGCCATCTTGGCTTTGAGGAAGCTCTCCGGAAAGTTCTGAGATTTGAACTTCATCACCGGATTTAATTTGCTCATTGCAGTAGTCGTAAACTTGTTTCTTGTACTCGTTCACTTCTTGCTTTTCTAGCTTCGAGTCAGCACAAAAATCATCCACCGCCTGCATCAACACTAAGTTTTGTTGTTTAGTATCTAAGCCAATATCCGCTTGCAGAAAATCTAGGAAGAAGTCCGCCACTTTACGGCCAACGCGTCCTTTAATGTATTGCAGATAACGATTGGATTCCTTGTCGGTCTCGTAGCTCGACAGGTCGATGCGTGCGGCAATATCCATTTTGGTGATATCTAAGTAATCTGTCGCACTGATGTCCAAACCTTCGGTCACTTTTAAACTTTGATTCATTGGTAAGATACCGATGAACAAGTAGTCCGTTGCTAAACTCTGATACTCAGCGAAAACCAAGATACCTTCATCCGCAAATGGGTACTTAATCAACTCTTCTTTCAAGCGATTTGCACTAATTTGTGAGAAGTCGTAAAAATCTCGCTCTCCTTTGCGCATTTCTTGAAGCCAAAATTGAAATTCGCTGTCTGACTGGAAAGCGCCAAAACCTTTACCAGCTTTAGAATGGAATACTCGGTGAAGCTCCGCGACTAAGTTTTCTGTAGATGCATCGTTCTCTAATGATGCTAGACGAAAGTTTACAACCAGCTCGTCCTGATCGTTTTTGCACAGTTGATGCAGAATAACGTTTGAAAGATGAAGACTCATAGTGATTTTATCTTGCTACAAGGTTTTAGTTGATGGGCATTGTAGGTTATCATAAGCCGCTTTTACTATCATTATTAGAGTCTTTATGCCGATTACATCTAAATATACTGACGAGCAAGTAGAAAAAATTCTTGCTGAAGTAGCAACAGTTCTTGAAAAACACGCTGCTTCTCCTGAGTTGACGCTAATGATTGCCGGAAATATCGCAACCAATGTCTTAAATCAACGTGTTGCTGCTTCACAACGCAAAGCGATTGCTGAAAAATTTGCTCAGGCGCTGATGTCTTCTTTAGAAACACCAAAAACACACTAATCACGGACAATAGAACACATACATGGTAGACAGCGGAAACTCATACGGCGAACGTGTATCTCGACTAGTTGGTTGGGGTCACTGGTTTGCATTCTTCAATATCGTTGCATCGATGTTGATAGGCACACGCTACATTGTTCAGTCTCCTTGGCCCGAGACGTTACTTGGTCAGTTTTATCTGGCGGTTTCTTGGGTTGGTCACTTTGGCTTTCTAGTTTTCGCACTTTACTTGCTTGTTCTATTCCCGTTGACGTTTATCCTGCCATCGCGGAAATTGTTCCGTTTGGTGGCAGTGATTTTCGCAACCGTTGGGCAAACCATATTATTAATTGATACCCAAGCGTATCAGTCGATCAATTTGCACTTAACTCCCGTTGTCTGGGAGTTACTATTCAGCGAAGACAAAAGTGCACTCAGCACTGACCTACAACATTTATTTGTTGTGATGCCGCTGATCTTCCTTATTCAACTCGCACTATCCGAATGGGTATGGCGAAAACAGCGCAAACTATCTCATAAGCACGTAGGACGCCCTCTCGCGGCCGTCTTTTTCCTCAGCTTTATGACCAGCCATTTGGTTTACATTTGGGCAGATGCGTATTTTTACAACCCAATTACTAGCCAGCGTTCAAACTTCCCGTTGTCTTACCCGATGACAGCGAAGAGTTTTATGGAAAAACATGGTCTACTTGACCGTGAGGAATACCTAAAACGTTTAGCAGAAAACGAAGGCAACGTAGAGTTAGTCAACTACCCTCTTGAAAAGCTTGAGTTTAACCGCCGAGTTAATAAGCTCAATGTGTTGATGATCAGCATAAACAATTTACGAGCGGATGCGCTGAACCAAGAAGAGATGCCTAACCTCTATGAGTTTGCTGAAAACAATCAGAACTTCCGTAATCATTACAGCTCAAGTAATGATACATACGGGGCCTTTGGTTTGTTCTATGGCTTACCGACCAGTTATGCATCAAGCATCAAGGCGCAAGGTGCTTCCCCAGTATTGCTCGATGTACTGAAAGATCAGGGCTACAACTTTGGTTTATTCAGTGGCAGTGGGTTTGAAGATGATCTCTACTCAGAAATTATTTTCCGCGACTTGAACTTAGCGGAAGACCTAGATGGCACGCAAGCTCATACCGATAAACAATCTATCGCAAACTGGAATACATGGTTAGCAGAGAAAGCAAGTCAGCCATGGTTTAGTTACATCGAAGTCACCACCGTTGATAATTTTGAATCGATTCCTTCAAATAATGACGAAGAAATGCCCGCAAGTGAGCGATTCAAAAAAGCTTATGAATATGCAGTGAAGTCGGCGGATAGAACTATCGCCGGTATTATTGATGAACTAGAAACGACGGGACAACTGACAAACACCATCGTAATCATCACTTCTAATCACGGTAGTGAATTTAACGAAACCAATACGAACAGCTGGGGAGCAAACAGCAACTACAGCCGTTATCAATTACAAGTTCCGATGGTGATCCATTGGCCTGGAATGCTGGCTGGCGAATTTAATCACAGCACAAGTCACTTGGACCTCTCAGTTACACTGTTGCAAGATATGCTCGGCGTATCTTCCAACCCATATGATTACAGTAGTGGTCGCAACCTATTCGATGAAAGTCGTCGTCGCTGGATCTTGGCGGGCGATACTCGCGAGCTTGCCTTAATTACTAGCTCACAAACCACAGTGATCGATAAGTTTGGCAACTACAAGCTGTATGACAAAAACTACAAACGACTTAGAGATGATGCACCGAAGTTGCCAGTTTTGATGCAAGGTTTAACTGAGTTACAGCGTTTTTATTCTAAAAACGATTAATACCTAGCAATCCATATACTATTCAAACTCCCCTTTTTGGGGAGTTTTTGTTTATTTAAACAACACAAACCACAAATTTGCGCAGTAAACATCCAATCAGTTCAACTAGGGGTTTACAACATTTTCAAAGCCTTATATTATGCGCCTCAACAACGGAGAGATGGCTGAGTGGTTGAAAGCACCGGTCTTGAAAACCGGCATACGTTAATAGCGTATCTAGGGTTCAAATCCCTATCTCTCCGCCACTTTTAGAAAAAGCCCGCTAAGAAATTAGCGGGCTTTTTCGCATCTCCAGACTTAAAAGATTTGTACAAATCACTTATCACTTCTTGAACGCAACTAAGCACTCCGCCACACTCCGAAAGAACCCACAAAAAATTAATGCCCTTTCCTTTCGTTCCAGTGTTGAATCAATTTGATATTTACATCTAGTTGTATCTACTCATCAATAAAGACTTCTTTAGCGGCATTGATAAGCTGCAAATGAATTGGGACGAGGTCAGCATGATTCGTTCGATATCCACCTCCAACGACAGCTGCGACAGGGATACCTCGAGATTTCACTGTTTGCATTAAAAATCTATCACGTTCTAAAATCCCTTGCGTCGACACATCAAAATATCCAAGCTCATCGTCTTGATGTATATCGACACCAGCATCGTAGATAACCAAATCAGGGCGATGAAGATTAAGTGCCATATCGACCACTTCTTTAAACGCCATTAAAAAATCCTCATCACCTGTTCCTCGCACCATAGGCACATCGAGGTCAGACTGAGGCTTCCTCGCTGGGAAGTTTTTATCACAGTGGAAAGAAAGCGTGATGATATCTGGCTCATCGTCACATAAAGTTGCTGTTCCATCCCCATGGTGAACATCACTATCAATGATCAATACTTTATCGACATGCTCGACTTCGAGCGCTTGCCTGGCCGCGATCACTAAGTCATTAAATAAACAAAAACCACTGCCAAACTCTTTGTGTGCGTGGTGATACCCACCACTCAAATGAATGGCCACACCGTACTCAAGTGCCTTTTTTGCGGTCAGAGCCGTGCCCGCTGCTGAAGTTAGCGTTCTGGTAATGAGAGACTCACTCCAAGGAAAACCTATTCGGCGCATCTTCGCAGCTGGCATGTTTCCACTAACAAGTAACTCGACGTATTCCTCGTCATGAACACGTTTTACTTCCCCAACAGTTAATGCTTCGGGCTGGAAAAACTGCGTGTGCTCTTTCCAGTTATCTTTCTCCATATGCACCAATACCGATTCATAGAGGTACTGGTATTTCATAATTGGGTAACGATGCCCCTCTGGCAACTCAAGTTGAGAATAAATCGGGTGGTAGATAAATGGCAGCATGAGAAATTCTTAATAACAATGGTAACGAAATAGTATCAACTTAAAGGGTTGAATAAAACGCAATTTAATTGATAATGATTTTCAATATCAATTAAATTTAATATACATATGAATTCTACTTTCTTTGCTATTCTCGGCGCACTGTTTGGCTCTCTTTGTGCCCTATCCCTATTTTCATCTCTTGTTGTTGGTGCGTGGTGGTTGGTTGATTTTATTGTGCTTAACTAACACAATGACTTTCAACTGAAATCAAAAAAACATAGGTGTTTGTATGAGTCAAACCGTCTTTATTACCGGAGCAAATCGCGGCATTGGCCTTAGCTTAACTGAGCTGTACCTGAAGCAAGGCCACCAAGTACATGCTACTAGCCGTTCCTTAGAGAACAGTTCAGAACTACAAACTCTAGCCTCACAATTCAGTAATCTGGTTTTGCACGAACTGGATGTCACTCACTACGAACAAGTCGCTAAGCTTGCCGATAAACTCCCTGCCATCGACTTACTCATCAATAATGCAGGATATTACGGCCCCAAGGGATATGGCTTTGGAAACACTGACGTAGAAGAATGGCGTAAAGCCTTCGAAGTAAACACCATTGCACCGTTAAAACTGGTTGAGCACTGTTACCCTCGCTTACAACAAGGCAAGATAAAAAAGATTGCTTGTATCTCATCAAAAGTGGGGAGCATGACCGAAAATACGTCCGGTGGCGGTTATATTTATCGCTCATCGAAAGCGGCGCTTAACTCGGTTGTGAAAAGCTTAAGTAATGATTTAACACCTGAAGGATTTACCGTTTTAGCGCTTCACCCTGGTTGGGTAAAAACGGAGATGGGCGGGCCAAATGCTTTGATAGATACGCAAACCTCCGCGCAAGGCCTAGCGAACGTGATAGAGCTGAGCACACCGCAGCTTTCAGGTCGATTTATTAACTACGATGGTACTGAGTTACCTTGGTAGCAGCATTAAGACACAACCATCACTAAACCAAATACCATCAAAGCCAGGCTTCATAATCGTGACTTGGTTGGCAAACATAATGTTCATCAGTGATCCACCAGCATAATTCGCGCAATCTAACTTGAATTTATCTACATCCAATCCAGACTTAGGAAAAAGTAGAACAAATAAGGAGAAAGCTCGATGGCAGCAGATAGGGATTTGGTTAATTTTAGCGAAGAGCACGAACTAAATTACTGCTTGAGAAGTGCTGGTAAACGCCAAACTCAAGCGAATCGAGATACATTAGTTGACTTGGGCAACCAGGTGAAAGAGGTACTGGACAAACGCGTGTTAACTCAAGGTGAAGTAAGAGGCGCGATCCAAAACCACGGTGACCTGTTCGAGTAATCTATTTTCAAGCATGCGCGGTGTTTAATTACGCCGCGCTTGTCCTATGCCTACTTACCTTTGGTTGAACGAGATTTAGTCGCGCCACCATTCTTTGAATAACTGCGCTTTTTACGTTTAAACGCAGGACGTTCCACCTTGGGTAGATGACGTAACGAATCAGGGATAGGCCCTGCTTTTACTTGTGCCATCAAGCTATCAATGCGTTGTTCCAGTGCTTGCATGAACGGCTGATATGCTTGATTTCTCTCTGCCATACCTTGTAACTGGTGCTCCCAATGAGCCGTCATATCAGGGTATGTTGAATCTTCTGGCAAGGCATGAATGAGACCTCTTCCCGCAGGAGAACTGAGAATTGACTTACCTTGACGCGTAAGCAGTTGGCGTTTGAACAGCGTGTCCAAAATACCAGCGCGAGTCGCTTCCGTGCCTAGCCCATCAGTGTCACGAAGGATTTTTTTCAGTTCTTTATCCGCAACATAACGGGCGATCCCGGTCATCGCTTGCAACAGCGATGCCTCGGTAAAATGCTTTGGTGGCTCGGTTTTTCGGTCTTTTATTTCCCCTTCACGACAAGTTAACACGGTGCCTTCGGGTAGCGGTGGCACGGCATCAATACCTTCATCTTCCTTGTCAGTTTTGCCCATTAGCGCTTTCCAACCCGGCGAAACTAACTGACGACCTTTCGCGACAAACGTACCACTAGCGATATCGAAAACCAATTTCGCTTCTGCGTAAACCGCCGCCGGATAGAACTGCATGAGGTACTGGCGCGCAATCAATTGATACACTTTCATCTCATTGCCGGAAAGCGCATTCACATTAGCTTGCTTCGGTGTAGGGATAATCGCATGGTGTGCATCCACTTTTTTATCGTTCCAGGCTTTGGACTTTAATGTTAAGTCTGCTCCCTGAACGGCAACTTGCAACTCTTTTGCGTTATTCGCAATAGCAGTTGTCACCGTCCCTGCTTGTGAGTAGTGTTCCATCGGCAAATAGCGACAATCTGAACGCGGGTAAGTGATCAGCTTGTGCTTTTCATACAATGCCTGACAAGTATCTAGTACTTGTTGCGCACTCATACCATAGCGCTTCGCGGCATCGATCTGTAAAGCAGATAACGAATAAGGTAATGGTGCTGATTGCTTGGTTTGCTTTTGTTCCGACTCTGTCACTTTTGCGGGTTGATTTGCAATACGGTTTGCAACATTTTCTACCAACTTACGGTTTAATACTCGACCTTCTTCGTCCTGCCAAGGCTTGCATGCCTCACTTGGCTTCCAACGAGCACGAATATCAAAAGTACCATTGGCATCTTGATATGGGATCAGAGCATGTAGGGTAAAATAGTCCTTCGGGACAAAGTTTTCGATTTCTTCATCACGACGCACCACTAAGCCAAGAACTGGCGTTTGCACTCGCCCTACCGAGAGAACACCTTGATACCCTGCTTTTTGACCAAGCAAGGTATAAGCACGAGACATGTTCATACCATACAGCCAATCAGCCCGAGAGCGGGCCAATGCAGAAACTGAAAGTGGGATAAACTCGCGATTACTGCGCATAGAACTGAGTGCGCGTTTAACCGCAGGTAAGTTCAAGTCGGAAATCAGCAAACGCTGTGTGGATTCCTTCTTGGTTTTAGATAACTTGCAATAGTCCAGAACTTCATCAACTAACAGCTGACCCTCTCGATCTGGGTCTCCTGCATGAATGACTTCGTTAGCTTCTTTGAGCAATTTACGAATCACTGTTAATTGCTTACTTGCGCTTTTCCTCGGTCTGAGCTGCCATTGCTGCGGAACAATTGGTAAATCTGCCATATTCCACTTCTTATAACGCTCATCGTAAGCGTCAGGTTCGACTTGTTCGAGCAAATGGCCGATACACCAAGTAACGATATCCCCGTTCCCACAGCGGATGAATCCTTGATCTTTCTTTTGAGGGTTTGGCAGTGCAGCGGCAATCGCACGGCCTAAGCTTGGTTTTTCAGCAATAAACAGACGAGACATAACGTTTTGGAAATAAATATAATTAGGGCCACATTATCGAATGTAGCCCTAATAAATCAAGAAAAACTGTATAAATAAACAGTCAGTTTATTTAAGTTTTTAGTTACAGGAATTCAACAAACTGAGAAAGGTCACGCTCAGGAACTTTCATCGGTGTACAACCAGGCGTGCCTAAGTACAAGAAACCAACAATCTCATCGTCACCCTCTAAACCAAATGCTTGATGAACTTCTGGATGGAACATCCACTTACCTGAGCGCCAAAACCCTTGAAAGCCTTGCGCTACAGCTGCCATTTGCATCGCTTGTACAGCGCATCCCGCAGATAAGTGTTGCTCTAGTGCTGGTACTTTCTCATGTTCTGTTACTTTAGCAATCACCGTGATCACCATTGGTGCGCGAAATGGGGCATTCTTTACCTTTTCGACCACCGCTTCATCACTATTTTCAGCTTCTGCCGCTTTTACCAATATATCTGACAGTTTTTTCAAACCATCGCCCTGTGCGATAACGAAACGCCAAGGGGTTAATCCCGCATGGTCAGGCGCACGAAGGCCAGCACGAATGATGTTCTCAAGTGCTTTACCTTCTGGTGCAGGCGCGGATAACTTCGCGATAGATCGGCGATTGAGCAAAAGATCGAGAGCGTCCATGAAAGAATCCTTATTGAATATCGTTGTTATTTTGTTTACGCCACTTTAGCACAATCTGCTCCTGCGAATAACAACCGGTTTTCTGTGGGCTTGATAACGTGCTTCACTTAACATCAATCTGGGTTTAATGTTAATTTATTCGCGAAATGAATAAGTTGAACATAGGCAGGTTGATGAACAAGGACAAACAAAACAGCATTTACGAAAAGATCGTTAATGACGAAGATGCCCGTGCCTGTAAGGCGATTCCTGAATCAGCTTGTCATCAAGTTCCCGGCAACTTTCTTAAAATCATTCTCGCTCAGTTTTTAACGAAAGTCGGCGATGCGTTAATCAATCCTAAAGTCACGTTGCCGTGGATACTACAAAGTCTCGGGGCTCCGGTTTACTTAATTGGTTGGCTGGTTCCTATTCGTGAGTCAGGATCCCTTATCCCACAACTTAGCATCGCGCACTACATCCGACGCATTCCAGTAAGAAAATGGGTCTGGGTAATTGGCAGCATCTTGCAGGCTCTTTCCATATTTGCAATCGGATTGGTCGCATTAACTCTAACAGGAGCAGCTGCGGGTTATGGTGTGATTGCATGTCTTGTGATCTTCAGCCTCTCACGCGGTTTAAATTCCGTCGCATCAAAAGATGTATTGGGCAAAACCATCCCTAAAAACCAACGAGGTCAAGTCAACGGCTGGTCTTCAAGCGCTGCTGGCCTGGTTACGCTGCTTTTCGCTAGCCTTCTGGCACTAGCCTGGTTATGGGACGTAGAGCCGACAGAGCGCTTTTACGGTCTGAGTTTAGGCTTAGCGGGCGTCATATGGCTCATCGCGGCATTCGTATATGCGCGAATTAATGAGTATGCCGGTGAGGTAGATGGTGGTCGAAATGGCGTCCTCGAAGCATTTAAACAACTCGCGTTACTTAAGACAGACGTGACCTTTCGTCGATTCGTTATCACGCGGACACTATTTTTATGTTCTGCGCTGAGTGCACCGTACTACGTTGTGCTGGCACAGCAATCTCTGGGTGGACAGCTCTGGGTGCTAGCTCTCTTTATGTTTGCGAGTGGCTTAGCCTCCTTTGTGTCAGGTCCTTTCTGGGGAAGAATGTCCGATCGCTCCAGCCGCAGTGTGATGGTCATAGGCGCAATGATGAGCGCGCTACTTGGTGTTGTGTTATTTGTTTACGATACATGGGTCACCGCTAGCCAAAGCTTCCTATTCGTGATTCCTCTGCTTTACTTTTGTGTTTGTATTGCCCACGACGGAATACGAGTCGGACGAAAAACCTATTTAGTTGATATCGCAGAAGGTGACAAACGGACGAGCTATGTAGCCGTGAGTAACACAGTGGTTGGGATAATGCTGCTTCTAATGAGCTCTCTTGGTGTTATGTCGAACTTCTTGAGCCTTTCAGCTGTGGTGTTAGTGTTCTCTTTTATTACTTTTGCTGGCGTGGTAATGGCCAAACAACTGCCAGATATCAGTGACTAGTTCTATACAAAAAAGCTGCGCTCAAAGCGCAGCTTTTATGGTAAATACACATTAAAAGGCTAGAGTTTTACCGCCAATTTAACACCTTGACGAATCGCACGCACAGCATCAAGTTCACCCGCATGGTCAGCTCCGCCAATGATATGAATCTTCTCTCCAAGTTCAGACCATTTATCTTCAAACGGACGTACAGACTCTTGTCCAGCACAAATGATCACTTTGTCTGCATTAAGTACCTGCGCGCTTCCGTCTACATGAATGTGCAAACCTTGATCATCAATTTTATCGTAAGACACGCCACCGACTAAATGTACGCCCCGTTTTTCAAGGGTACGTTTATGGATCCAACCTGTCGTTTTACCCGGACCTTTACCTACACGACCTTTACGACGCTGAAGTACCCAGACTTCTTTATCGCTGACTGCATCAGGGTAAGGATATAAACCACCCGGCTGAGACATCTCCTTGTCGATTCCCCATTCATGCAACCAGTCATCCAACGTTTGTCCAACTGGCTCTGTGAGCATGGTCGCGACATCTACGCCAATGCCACCAGCACCAACGATAGCCACTTTCTCACCGACTGGCGTTTTGTCTCGAATGAGAGTTTGATAGTCGACGACTTTCTCTGGGTTATCAATTCCATCAATATTGACTTTACGTGGCTCAACACCCGATGCCATCACTATCTCATCGTATTCTGTGAGTAAGTCATAGTTCGCTTCCGTCGATAAGTGCAGATTCACGCCTGTTTCATCAATACGGTTAGCGAAATATCGTATCGTCTCTCGAAACTCTTCCTTACCAGGGATCTGCATCGCAAGACGGAACTGACCACCGATGCGGTCGTTCTTTTCGAACAAATCAACCTTATGGCCACGTTCAGCCAGTGTGGTCGCACAAGCCAAGCCCGCAGGTCCAGCACCAACAACTGCAATGTTTTTCTTTTTAAAGGCTGGTTCAACAACAATTTCGGTTTCATAGCACGCTAGAGGGTTCACTAAGCAACTGGCGCGCTTACCTTTAAACACGTTATCTAGACACGCCTGATTACAACCAATACACGTATTAATAAGCTGCGCTTTTTCCTGTTCGGCTTTAGCAACAAAGTAAGGATCGGCCAAGAATGGGCGCGCCATCGAAACCATGTCGGCATGACCGGAAGATAAAATACGTTCTGCTTCATCTGGCGTATTTATACGGTTGCAAGTGATAATAGGAACCGAAACGTGAGGTTTAACTTTTTCCGTAACCCATGTAAACGCACCGCGTGGTACTTGAGTCGCAATAGTCGGAATTCGAGCCTCATGCCAACCGATACCCGTATTAATAATCGTGACGCCAGCCTCTTCAAGTGCTTTCGCCAATTCGATAACGTCTTCAAAAGTGCTGCCCTGCTCGACAAGATCCAGCATAGAAAGACGGAAGATGATGATGAACTTGTCACCTACCGCCTTGCGTACCGCTTTAACAATTTCTAGCGGAAAACGCATACGTTTTTTATAGCTGCCACCCCATTCGTCGTAACGCATATTAGTACGTTTACATAAGAATTGGTTTATCAAGTAACCTTCCGAGCCCATTAACTCGACGCCATCATAACCAGCAAGCTGTGCTAACTCCGCACTATTAGCAAACGCGTCGATGGTTTTCTTTATCTGGCGGTCGCTCATTTCACTCGGAGCAAACTTTGCAATTGGCGCTTTAATGCCAGATGCACTTTGCGAGAATGGATGCATTGCATAACGCCCAGCATGGAGAATTTGCAACGCAATTTTACCACCGTGCTTGTGCACCGCTTCTGTCACAACTTTATGGGCTTTAGCATGTTTTGGCTTGCTGAATTCAGCACTCAACGGGTGTAAACGACCGCGTAAGTTAGGAGAAAAACCTCCGGTTACAATCAGTCCGACACCGCCTTTCGCGCGTTCTTCATAAAAAGCAGCGAGCTTCTGTAATCCTTCTTTGTGCTCTTCTAAGCCCGTGTGCATTGATCCCATCAGAACTCGGTTTCGTAATTGTGTGAAACCGAGGTCCAGTGGCTTTAATAGGTTTGGGTACATGGCAGACATCACTTAACATCCATTGTTATTATCATGGTCTGACCAGATTAAGCCTGCTCAACCAAAAAATCAAACAAGCGTTTACATTTTTGTAACACCGATCAATCTCGTGTGAAAATATGCCAATTGTTGAGTGGTCGTGATAAGCTAAAAAAATGTTATCTTTTGAGATCTTAGAGATAAGAACCCATACTTTGTTAGACTCGGCGTAACTATCTCGTTATGGAGACAAGATGAAAAAACTCTTCAAATTTATTGGTTTGATATTTAAAGGGATATGGAAAAGTATCACTTTCATCAGACTCGCACTGGCAAACCTAATTTTCTTGCTGATGATTGCCGTTTTCTACTTTGCGTTTACTTATACCGGAGACGGTCAACCTGTCGTCGAAAAAGAATCGGCATTGGTGATGAACCTTTCAGGCCCAATTGTCGAACAAAGACGTTATGTAAACCCAATGGACTCTTTTGCTGGTTCCCTTTTGGGTAATGAGTTACCGAAAGAAAACGTCCTTTTCGATATCGTTGATACTATTCGCTACGCGAAAGACGATCCTAAAGTGTCTGGATTAGTGCTAGCACTGCGAGACATGCCAGAAACAAATCTCACGAAACTACGTTACATCGCGAAAGCGTTGAACGAATTTAAAGCGTCAGGCAAACCCGTTTACGCCGTAGGTGATTTCTACAACCAAAGCCAATATTACTTGGCAAGTTACGCCGATAAAGTTTATCTGGCACCTGATGGTGGTGTATTGATTAAAGGTTACAGCGCTTACTCAATGTACTACAAAACGTTACTTGAAAAGCTTGACGTTTCTACTCATGTTTTTCGCGTAGGTACTTATAAATCCGCTATCGAACCGTTTATTCGTGATGACATGTCCGATGCGGCGAAAGAGTCAGCAACACGTTGGGTTACTCAATTATGGAGTGCTTTTGTTGATGACGTAACAACAAACCGAAACATTGATGCGAAAGTGCTTAATCCAACCATGGATGAGCTGATTAACGAGATGAAGTCTGTAAATGGCGATATTGCTCAGCTCGCAGTCAAATTGGGGCTAGTGGATGAACTCGCGACACGCCAAGACATTCGCACTCTATTTGCAAAACAGTTTGGTAGCGACGGCAAAGACAGCTACAACGCGATTGGTTACTACGACTACCTTGCAACGATTCGTCCTGATTACACACTACCTCAACACGACATCGCCGTTGTTCTAGCCAGTGGCGCGATTATGGACGGTCAACAACCTCGCGGAACTGTTGGTGGTGACACGGTCGCAAGCTTGCTGCGTCAAGCACGCAATGATGAAAAAGTGAAAGCGGTCGTATTACGAGTAGATAGTCCAGGAGGCAGTGCCTTTGCTTCTGAAGTGATTCGTAACGAAGTAGAAGCTCTGAAGCAAGCAGGTAAGCCGGTTGTTGTATCCATGTCGAGTTTGGCCGCTTCTGGTGGTTATTGGATTTCAATGAGCGCAGACAAAATCGTTGCTCAGCCAACAACCCTGACGGGCTCCATTGGTATATTTAGTGTCATCACCACGTTTGAAAAAGGCTTTAGCAAGTTAGGTATTAATACTGATGGCGTTGGCACATCGCCGTTCTCAGGTGACGGTATTACCACTGGCCTTTCTGAGGGCGCGTCTCAAGTGTTCCAATTAGGTATCGAACACGGTTACAAGCGCTTTATTTCTCTAGTTGGCGAGAATCGCGATATGTCTCTAGAGGAAGTTGACAAAGTTGCTCAAGGTCGAGTTTGGACTGGCCAAGATGCACTATCCTTTGGTCTTGTCGATCAAATGGGTGACTTTGATGATGCTGTAGAGCTAGCGGCGAAACTAGCGAACGTGACCGATTATGGCATTTACTGGGTAGAAGAGCCTCTTTCACCTACTGAACTATTTCTACAAGAGTTTATGAAACAGGTGAAAGTCTCTCTAGGTATTGATGCTACAAGCTTGCTACCAAAAAGTCTTCAACCCGTAGCTCAACAATTCGAACAAGACGCAAGCTTGCTCCAAAGCTTCAACGATCCTAAAGGTCAATACGCATTTTGTTTGAACTGCCAAGTGCAGTAGTTTTTCCATCAATATTACAAAGGGCACTTCTACTTGAAGTGCCCTTTTTATTAGGCTTTGCATCTCCTCAGATGACTTTCTGATGCTGTGCGTATAGCCTCGCATCTCAAGGTTATTTAGGTATATAATCCCCGCCTCTGTTCCCCTACACGAAAGAAAAAACGATGACTAGAAAACACATCTACATCGCTTACACCGGTGGTACCATCGGAATGCAAAAATCCGACCACGGCTATGTGCCTGTTGCTGGCTTTATGGAAAAGCAATTAGCAAGCATGCCCGAATTCCATCGTCCTGAAATGCCGGATTACACCATCCACGAATACGACCCTCTGATTGACTCATCAGATATGACACCTGCTGACTGGCAGCAGATTGCGAATGATATTCGTGACAACTATGACAAATACGATGGTTTCGTTATCCTACATGGTACTGACACCATGGCGTACACAGCGTCCGCATTGTCTTTCATGCTTGAAAACCTTGGTAAGCCAGTGATTGTAACGGGTTCACAAATCCCTCTCGCAGAGCTGCGTTCTGACGGCCAAGCAAACCTATTAAACGCGCTACATATTGCGGCAAACTACCCGATCAACGAAGTAACTTTGTTCTTCAATAATCAATTGATGCGTGGTAACCGCAGCACAAAATCTCATGCTGACGGTTTTAATGCCTTTACTTCACCAAACCTTCCTCCACTATTGGAAGCTGGGATCAATATTCAAGTTAGCAACAGCGTAACCGTTGGTGCACAACCAGAAGGTGAGTTTAAGGTTCACAACATCACGCCACAACCAATCGGTGTGATCACCATGTACCCTGGTATTTCACACGAAGTTATCCGCAACACGCTTCGTCAGCCCGTGAATGCGATGATTCTTCTGACTTTTGGTGTCGGCAATGCTCCTCAAAACCCTGAGCTGCTTGGTCACCTGAAAGAAGCCTCTGAGCGCGGCGTTATTGTCGTAAACCTAACTCAGTGTTTGGCAGGTAAAGTGAATATGGGCGGATATGCCACAGGTTGTGCTCTCGCAGACTCTGGTGTTATCAGTGGCTTTGACATGACGCCCGAAGCGGCGCTGGCAAAACTACACTACCTTCTAAGCCAAAACCTTTCTTACGAAGAAGTAAAAGCGAGAATGCAACAAGTACTGCGTGGTGAAATGAGCCTGTAAGTTCAAGCTTTCTGCGATCTAAAAAGCCCAATACAATTTGGGCTTTTTTCTTTCAAAATCAAAATAATAAAATTTTGAGAAATAAGGCGTAAGGATTAATCAATGTTCGGATTGACACGAACAATATCGCTCTCTTCTCCGCTGAATTGTTTTTTAAGCTCTTGTTTTGATTTAAAACTGATTTCACCACCGGCTGCAACCGTCATATGCTGCGCATCAGTATTATGTTTTGATTGATACAACATCACAGCTTGCATACACGAATCTCGCTGCTCTTTAGAAAGTGTTGTACCCTCAGGCCATCTTCCCGTTTCTACTGCATAGACTAAGCGATCATAAACTTCTGGAGTCATCGCTTGTAATAGTTGTTCTGCGTCCATAGTGTACCTTCTTATTACATTCTATTTACAGAACATAACGGGTTAAGAAACTGAGTCAAGAATACGAAAATGAATTGGTGTAACGGATCACAAGCAAAGCCATGAAAAGAACAAACTGGTTACTTCTCAGCCTCGCATGTTTTGCGCTATCGGGCTGTTTTGAAGGTAACGTGACAACCGAAGAGTTGTGCCAAAAAACACCAGAGCTGCGTTGCGAGCAGCTCAATATGGATGACGGCCAATGTCGAATTCCAAGAACAAATTTGGTTTGGCATCGGTTTGAGCAATTGAAAAACCCATCAGAGGCCAACCAAATCATCGAATACGGTCTGGTCGCTGGATATAGGAAATGCTTAGAACTCGCCTCCCAGATCACCCCTATTGATCAAAGTGCTCTCAAAAGACAACGCTTTAATGCATTGGTACACAGTATTGATGAGCTAGAGCGCATTGTAAACGAGTTAAAAGGCTCAGAAGACCCGGCTACTTTGTATTTCTTATGGTCTCAAACGGGAGATACTCAAGCTCGGCGCGCATTTTTACAAATGGAAGGGTCTCCCCAATTAAATAATGCTGAGATGCAATATGCATTAGCCACTTTTTATACCAACCGAGATACCAAGAAAACCCTGGAGCTTCTTAATAACGCGTTGTCTTTATCTGATGAAGACAACATCAATCCGGTCATTCTCAAGTCAATGGCAAGTATTCATCAGGGGCTTGGAGACAAAGAGCAAGCGTATCTATGGGCAATGGTCGCGAAGAGATTCGACGTACCGCTTGCTGATGAAAAGCAGCTCCAACGTATGTTCAATTTCAGTCATCCAGAGCGATATAAGCAGTTGGATGAATTAGCCGAATCGGTGGCGAAAGCCATAGAGAAAGGTATCTATTCCCCAGCAATGATACCCAGTGAGATATAAACGAAAAACTCCCGCAATGAGCGGGAGTTTTTATTTAAGTCGAGCGACACTCAGATCACCGTTGAGCATGAATCATCCTGAAAGGATAAAACATCTCGAGCACAATTTTGTCGTTATTATTCTGATTTGTTGAAAATTAACGACACAGAATTAACACAAAAACGCTCTCCTGTGGTCTGTGGGCCATCTTCAAAAACGTGCCCTAGATGGCTATCACACGTTGCACAACGAATCTCTGTACGTACCATTCCGTGACTTAGATCTTCTAAATAGCGCACCGCTTGATCGTTGATAGGCGCATCAAAACTTGGCCATCCGCAGCCAGAGTCATACTTGTTATCAGAGACAAAGAGAGGGGCATTACAACAAGTACAAGCATAAACACCAGTTTCCTTATTATGCAGTAGCTTACCGCTGAAAGGAGGCTCTGTACCTTGCTCTCGGCAAACACGGAACTCTTCATCAGACAGTTGCTCACGCCACTGTTCATCTGACTTCGTCACTTTTTTCCCGCTTTGTTCCACGACTTTCGGCTCCTTATTTACTGTTCTTGGTATTGACTTTTTTAGCAAAAAACTTGCTTCTCTTAACAGTTGTAGCACATACTTTCTCACCAGGACACCATGCGTAATTAATTTGATAAGAGCACTTATCTCACCAGTTATATTACGCCAACTGGGCTACAGAAGAATCAGTTAAAAGTTTAAAAAACGTACATTTGCAAAGAATTGTTAAAAAAAAGCGTCGCTTTTTTTTGACTTTAAACAAGTTAAGTCCGATTATCACTTGCAGATGTTTACTGGATTCTGTAATTTTACTACCAGTTATCTTTAATCAGAAATTAAGTTGTGGAGCAACTATAATGACTATCAAAGTAGGTATTAACGGTTTTGGCCGTATCGGTCGTTTCGTATTCCGTGCAGCGCAAGAGCGCAACGACATCGAAGTAGTAGGTATTAACGACCTTATCGATGTAGATTACATGGCATACATGCTTAAGTATGACTCAACTCACGGCCGTTTCAACGGTACTGTTGAAGTTGAAGGCGGTAACCTAATCGTTAACGGTAAAACTGTACGTGTTACTGCAGAGCGCAACCCTGAAGACCTAAAATGGGACGAAATCGGTGTTGACGTTGTAGCTGAAGCAACTGGTCTTTTCCTAACTGACGAGACTGCACGTAAGCACATCACTGCTGGCGCGAAAAAAGTTGTACTAACTGGTCCTTCTAAAGACGCTACTCCAATGTTCGTTAACGGCGTAAACTTCGACACTTACGCTGGTCAAGACATCGTTTCTAACGCTTCTTGTACTACTAACTGTCTAGCGCCTATCGCTAAAGTTCTTAACGACAAGTTCGGTATCGAATCTGGTCTTATGACTACAGTTCACGCAACTACAGCAACTCAAAAAACTGTAGATGGTCCTTCTGCTAAAGACTGGCGCGGTGGTCGTGGTGCTTCTCAAAACATCATCCCATCTTCAACTGGTGCTGCTAAAGCTGTAGGCGTTGTACTTCCAGAAGTAAACGGCAAACTAACTGGTATGGCTTTCCGCGTACCAACTGCTAACGTTTCTGTAGTTGACCTAACTGTTAACCTAGTTAACGGTGCTTCTTACGAAGACATCTGTAAAGCGATGAAAGAAGCTTCTGAAGGCGAACTAAAAGGCGTTCTAGGCTACACTGAAGATGCAGTTGTATCTCAAGACTTCATCGGCGAAGTTTGCACTTCAGTATTCGATGCTAAAGCTGGTATCGCGCTAACTGACAAATTCGTTAAGGTTGTATCTTGGTACGACAACGAAATCGGTTACTCAAACAAAGTTCTAGACCTAATCGCTCACATCTCTAAGTAATTAGAAAGTTAGTAATTAGCGAATAACTTCGTTAAAGAAAAGGCGGCTCTAGAGTCGCCTTTTTTGTATCTGGAATTTGAGAGAATACAGGCTCGATGTTGCATTTAATGTGCGAAGCGCGTCTAAAAGCTCTCCCCAGCGATAGGAAACTACACATGGATTTAAAAACTCTCCCAGCCCTAACGGTGCTATCTGATAACGTCACTATCGTTGAAGTTGATCAGATAAAAATCGTCCGCGTGATTCATGACAAAGCAACGGCAGGCATCTCGCTACACGGTGGTCATGTCGTGTCGTTCACGCCTAAAGGTCAAGAAGATCTGATCTGGATGAGCGAAAAAGCTGTCTTCGATGGTAAAGCTGCTCTTCGCGGTGGTATTCCGGTTTGTTGGCCTTGGTTTGGGCGTATTGCTGCTCCAGCTCACGGCTTTGCCCGCACCGCAGAATGGGAGTTGGTTGAACATCGTGAGAACCATAACGGTGTGATTGTTGAACTTGCTCTGTTCCCGACAGAAGAAATCCACGATATTTGGCCCCATATGTTTGACGCTCGTTTGGTGATTGAAGTGGGCGATGAGCTAAAAGTGACGCTCAAAGTCATGAACATTGATGACGAGGCTTGGACCTTCTCTGGCGCATTACATACTTACCTAAACGTTGGAGACATTAAGCAAGCACAAACGACAGGCATGGGTGCCGAGTACATTGATAGCTTGAAAGCTGATGCGGTATGCCAAGGTGGTAATGTTCTACAACTAACTGACACCATTGACCGCGTTTACACGCAACCAGAAGCGAAAATTTTGGTAAAAGACCCGGTATTGGATCGTACGCTAAGCGTACACAACCAAGGCCACAACTCAGCAGTATTATGGAACCCTTGGGCAGAAGGTGCGCAAAGCATGGGTGACATGGCTGACGATGGTTATCAAACCATGTTGTGTGTGGAGTCTACTGTTCATGCACCAAGTATTGAGCAAGGTCAAACCCTCCAACCAGGTGAGACACATGAACTTGTCACTGTCATTTCAGCGCAGTAAGAATCACCATATAAAGGCCGGGATACCCGGCTTTTTTTGTAATAAAAGCTCTGCTTAGATGGTCCTATCTTTACTAACTTATTGGTTACTGGTCACTTTTGACGGTTTCATTAATAAATATCAAAAAAATTGATCATATAAACCGATAGCATACCGATACAAAACTCATAAATAATAAAAATATCAGGAATTAGTCTATGTTAGAGAGATACCGAAATCAAAGTGTCGGATTCCAGTTGAAACTGGTGATCACTTTGTGTCTATTCATTGCTTTCAGCAGTATTGCAGCGCTTGTTTACCGCAACGCTTCCGATGTTCTATTGGAAAGCACACTGAAAGAACACCAATCTAAAGTAGAATCAATGGCAAAAACCATTGCTGGCCAATTCGATGCTTACCTGCACACCGCTAAAGTCCTCGAATCTACTTTTCGCAATGGCTACCTTGCCGGTGTCTATGTCGAAAATTACACGGTTGACTTCATGGGACATGAAGTACCAAACATCACTCAATACAGTGAAAGCTTAATTAATGACACCAAGTTGGTCGACAGTTTCACACGTGATACCGGCGCTATAGCAACGCTATTCGCACCATTGGGTGACGACTTTATTCGGGTGTCCACCTCCCTAAAAGATCCACAAGGTCAGCGAGCGGTCGGAACCACGCTAGGCATCAACCATCCTGGTTATCAGCAACTTAAAGCAGGACAACCGTATTACGCTCAAATTAAATTGTATGGCGAGCGCTACATTACCTACTATGCCCCAATCAAAGATGCGACAGGAAAGGTAGCAGGCCTATCGTTTATTGGCTTACCAGTAGACCAAGCGACACAAACCTTATTCGATGCACTCGAAGAGATAAAATGGGGCGACACTGGTTACACCATTATCGTTGATAACGACGACAACAATCTTGGTAAATACCTACTTCATCCAGCAAAAAGCGGCTCAGATTCGTCAATACTAGAAGTCGCCGACTACAATGGTCACAAGCCTTTTGGTCAGATTTTCGAACAATCTAGTGGATTAATTCGCTACCCTTTCGAGTACCAAGGTAACGTAGGCGAAAAGTATCTTGTCTACACAGAGGTTCCAGGTTGGAATTGGAAACTGCTAGGCGGTACGTTTATCAAAGAAGTTACAAAAGGTAGCGACACGCTTCTCACACTCATTGCCATCATTTCTTCGGTAGCGGCAATCATTACTTTTGTTGTACTGACGCTTTTCTTGAATCGCAGCTTACAACCTCTCACGACTCTAAACTCATACATGACTCGCTTAGCGGGCGGCGAAGTCAGCTTGAACATTCCAGCGTCTCGTAAAGCATCAAAGAATGAAATTACGAACCTGAGCTCGGGTGTCGCCAGTATGGCAAGTCAGCTCAATGAACTCGTTGGTAAGATCCGTTCAACAAGCGACTTAGTGGAGAGCAACTCCACCAGCGTTGCCAACGATGCACATAGCAATTTGACCCAAGCCGACCGACAACAACAAGAAGTCGAGCAAGTTGTGACAGCGATTGAAGAAATGGCCTCTTCCGCTCAATCTGTCGCACAACAAGTCGAAAGCATTGCGGAAAACGTACGCTCAGCAAATACTGATAGTCAATCTGGTCTCGCGATTGTTGAAGGCGTATGTATCGACGTTGCTCAACTTAACGATCAATTGGATCAATCAGCAACGGCTATCGAGCAAGTAAATCGCGATAGCGAGAGTATTCAAACCGTCACTAAAATGATTGATGAAATTGCTGAGCAAACCAATTTACTTGCCTTGAATGCCGCCATTGAAGCAGCACGAGCAGGTGAGCAAGGCCGTGGCTTCGCAGTTGTAGCAGATGAAGTGCGCACACTTGCGCACCGAACCCAAAGCTCAGTTCAGGATGTCGTGGAAATTATCGAGAAACTAAAAGGGTCGACTCATAATGCAGTTAATATGATGACAGACAGCCAACGCAGTGCAAACCAGGTCTTGGACAAAGCACAAGACGCGGGCACAGCATTAGAAGCCATCGCAGTACAAGTGCAGTCGATAGCCTCTCAAGCCGACGCCATTGCAGCGACTTCAGAAGAACAAGCTCAAGTTTCACAAGAAATTGCAGCAAATGCCCATTCTATCAGTGAACTTAACCGAGAAAGCCGCAACACGAGCGCAAAAACCTCGCAAAGTGCCATTGAACTTCAACAACAAGCACGAAACTTGAAAGAGCAAGTCGACTTCTTCCACTAATACTTAATAAGAGCCGACCCAGTCGGCTCTTTTTGTTTCACTTGAGACCATGCTTTTTGATAGAATTTGCCGCCCTACTTTCTGTTCGAGATCGTCATGAACTATCAATGCCCTCTATGCCACCAAGCTCTAGCGTTAAATGAAAAAACGTTTAAGTGCGAAAACAATCATCAGTTTGACTTAGCAAAAGAAGGCTACGTTAACTTGATGCCAGCGCATCACAAACGTTCTAAAGATCCTGGTGACAACAAAGAGATGATGCAAGCTCGTCGTCGATTCCTCGAAGGAGATTACTACAACCCAATGCGCCAAGAAGTGGCGCAGCTGTGTGCAACATACACTGAGGGGAGCACCCATCAATTATTAGATATTGGTTGTGGTGAAGGTTACTACACAGATCAAGTACAAAAGACGATAGAAACACAAGCGAACCATGCCACGATTTATGGCTTAGACATTTCCAAAGTTGCCATTCGTTACGCGGCGAAGCGTTACACGCACTGCAACTTTAGTGTGGCTTCTAGTCACCGACTTCCCTTCGCAAATGAATCCTTAGATGCCATTTTGCGCATTTATGCCCCGTGTAAAGCTGAGGAGCTGCAGCGCGTTGTAAAAAACGACGGCGTTGTTGTCACGGTTACTCCTGCTAGCCGCCACTTATACCAACTGCGTGAGCGCATTTATCAAGAAGTTCGTCTTCACAATGAAGAACCAGAACATATTGAAGGGTTTGAATTAGAGCACCAGCAGCATCTTAACTATGTTATGGACTTGAAAAACGGAGCCGCAATCGATTTATTGCAAATGACGCCATTCGCATGGAAAGCAACCGATGCTCTTCGTGAAGAGTTGAAATCCGCTACACTTTTCCAATGTGAGGCTGATTTTATGTTGCGTGTATATCGCAAAAAAACACTCAATTAATAAGTCAAAAAAAACAACAAACGCAAATAGTTATCATTTATATTGATTCATTGCTCAGCCTCCATTAATATCATCCGGACATTTTTGGAGGCTTTTCAATGCGCTTTTCTACTTTGAGCTTGCTCTTTGCAGGCTTACTTACTGGTTGCTCTTCATATACGCAAACCAACTCTCACGCAACCTCAGCGGAAGTCACTAGTTTTTACGACTACCAACTATACACCCCTTCTGGCGAGCATATCGCTCTAAGCAAACTGCCAATTGAGCTGCAACAAGCAGATGTCATTCTTATTGGTGAATGGCACACACACGCCGGCGTTCATCGCTTTCAAACCGATATGCTCAAACAACTTACGTCCTACGACCGCTCACTCGCGTTATCTATGGAACAATTTACCCGCGACAAACAACCTGTTGTTGACGCTTACCTACGTGGGGAGATCGGCGAACAGTACTTAATGAAACAAGCCAACGCTTGGCCCAATTATGAAAGCGACTATCGCCCTCTCGTGGAGTTTGCTAAGCAGAAAAATCTCCCGGTCATTGCAGCAAATGCACCAAAGAGCATTGTTCGATGCATTGGTCGACAAGGGCTAGATTACATTAACAAGCTCGATGATGATCAGCGAATGTTCATTGCACAAGCCATCAACACTGGTAGTAGTCCGTACAAAGAAAAGTTCATGGCATCCATGCATCACGGTAAGCCAGAGCAGACGGAAAAACAGTTTGCAGCTCAAGTTACTTGGGATGAAACTATGGCGGAATCTATCGTTAGCTACCTAGACGACAACCCAGGCGCTCAGATTGTCCATGTTGCGGGCAAGTTTCACACCGAGCAAGGGTTGGGTACGGCAGCATCAATCTTAAGCCGCAACCCGAGCTTAAAAGTGGTTGTAATTAGCCCAACAGATAACGTGCTTTCTGATAATACAGACTATCAGTTAGAGGTTCTCGCACCACCAGTACGGTATGTACAAGATGCTCACCGCATGGCGGCATATCAACATCTAACTAAACGCAATAACGATCTTCAATGTAAGTAGCTGGTCTTCAATTTAAGTTACTACCTTGTCGTTGCGTTGCATCATCACACCGCTCCGAGTTCATAGAGTGACAACGGTCTGCTTCCTGCTGGTCTATTTTTTGCTAAAGATCACCAATAGAAACTAGAAGCGGCAAAAGCAGACCTGTTTTTATCCAAATAGCTTCAGAAATAAACTTTGCCGCCGATAAAAATATAACTGCTTTTTACCCGCACTCAGTGACCGAGTGTCGATGTTCCAAGGAGTATTCGATGAATCCAGTAGGAAGCACTTCTGTTAATAGCTATGCCAAACAATCTGTCGCCTCTAAACAAGCAAGTATTGCACAAGAAGAAACTAGTGCTTCGCCGCTGAAAGTCGAACACAATAAGGTGACGCTTTCGACCGAAGGCAAAGCGCTACTTGCCGCTCTGCAACAAATCGAGCACGACAGCAAGAAAATAGAAGCAGAAGATAAATCTGTTGGTGAAAAGGTCGAATCTTTCACGCATGGTGCTCTTGGCATGGATCACCCCGATAAAATCGAGAAAGAAGAGGATGGCTCATATTCTGCGGGTCAATACCTTTCTGCGGCACTTACCGTTGGTGGCATCATACTGGCATTAGTCTGATAACCAGTCTGATAATCGTCACGACAACAAATCCTATTTGAACCAAACACTTACTGCAGCCCATAATTTAATAAGCCAAAGAACGATATGATGCAAACGTAAGTGAATTCGACCGCTCTTGTGGCCCGATAATACATGCTCGTTTATTGCTCCCTAAACTAGGTTTCTTGTGAAGGCACTGAATGGATAACTTTAGTCCATGCTTTCAACTCCTAAGCGTAATCCAAGCCCACGTTTGTGGGCTTTCTTCTTTCCAAACTAACGAACGTTAGAGAGCGACTCATTTTTTCTGCAAAACCAAACAAAAACGACAATTTGGTTAAACTTTTATTACCGACACAAAACCTTCATAAATCATTGCTTTAATGCCTGCGCTTTCAATAAACAAGGAAAATATAATGAAGCGCTTAGTATCTCCAATCGTTACGGCAGTGGCTGCATCTACCCTCTCTTTCAACGCACTCTCAGCTGAAATCAAAAACGTCATTTTGATGATCGGCGACGGCATGGGTCCTCAACAAGTTGGTTTACTCGAGACCTACGCAAAACACGCACCTAACTCGGTTTACAAAGGCGAAAGCACAGCGTTATACAAACTCGCTCAAGAAGGTGTGATTGGATCATCACTGACCAATCCAGAAGACGCAATTGTCGTCGACTCTGCGTGCTCAGCTACGATGCTAGCGACAGGAATCCCTACCGCTTCTGAAGTCATTGGCATTGATAGCCAAGGCAACCATGTCGAAACTATTTTGGAAAAAGCCAAAAGTAAAGGTAAAGCAACTGGGCTCGTCTCTGATACGCGTATGACCCACGCAACGCCAGCAGCATTTGCCGCTCATCAACCACATCGCTCCCTAGAAAACAGTATTGCGGCGGATATGCTCGAAACAGGCGTAGACGTGATGATGTCTGGGGGACTTCGTCATTGGATTCCAAAGTCGACAAACGACAAGGGAGAGACATACGAGCAACTTGAAAAGCTCACTCAAGGTAATGTCTACCTAAAATCGAAACGCAAAGACGAACGCAACTTGCTTGCCGAAGCGCAAGACCAAGGCTATAGCTTAGCTTTCAGCCGCGATATGCTCACACAAGCTAAAGGTGACAAATTACTTGGACTTTTTGCTTACTCGGGCATGAACGATGGTATTGCCTACAGTCAAAGCAAAAACGATCCAAAACGCACGCAGCCATCGCTGAAAGAAATGACCACCAAAGCAATCGACATTCTTTCAAAAGACAAAGACGGTTTTTTCTTGATGGTTGAAGGCGGTCAAATTGACTGGGCTGGCCACAGTAACGATGCAGGTACGATGCTGCATGAAATGCTTAAATTCGATGAAGCGGTAAACTCAGTTTATGAGTGGGCAAAAGGCCGTGATGACACCCTGATCATTGTTACTGCTGACCACGAAACCGGCTCTTTTGGCTTTAGCTACTCATCAGCAAACTTGCCTAAACCACAAAAACGCGACGGCGAAGCATTCAAAAATCAGGATTACGCGCCAAACTTCAACTTTGGTCAGTTCGAGATCCTCGATGGTTTATACAACCAAAAGAAAAGTTACTACGGCATGATCAGTGAATTCCAAGTGCTTGATAAGAAAGAGCAAACTCCAGAGAAGTTTGCGGAAGTCGTGAACGCAAATAGCGATTTTTCGATTACGCCTGAGCAAGCAGAACGCGTATTAGCAAGTAAACCAAATCCATACCGACTCGCTGGACACAAATACTTAAGCGAAGAGAACGTACCGACAATCAATGACTTTGATGCTTTCTTTCCTTACAACGACCGTGGCAACTTGCTAGCGCGTGAGCATGCAACAAAACAAAACACAGTATGGGGGACGGGTACTCATACGCATACTCCTGTCAACGTATTTGCTTGGGGACCTGCAGAAACTATCCTTCCGGTATCAAAAATCATGCACCACTCGCAACTAGGCGAGTACTTGAAGCAACAAATTAAATAATCAACTTGCACTTACTTCACAACTCGTGATGTTTCAACGCTCTCGCAAGGGAGCGTTTTTTTATGCATGAAAACAGTTGACGTTTTAAATCGTACACCACAATAATTATGGGTCTTTAATTATATGAATAAAGAAAATGTGCGAAATCTTTGCTAAGCAACCCCAAGACAACTATCAGTTCATCACCCGCTCTATCCGTATTGATGGTCACGCGACCAGTGTAAAACTTGAAGCGAGCTTTTGGACAATTCTTGAGGAAATCGCTAGTGCTCAAAACATGACGGTTCCTAAATTCATAAGCACTGTTTATCAAGAAGCACTCGAATACAATGGTGAAGTGAACAACTTTGCCTCCTTACTCAGATGCGCCTGCCTCACGTACGCTCGCCAACCTCAAGAGACCACTCGTCAAGCACTTGCGCAACTTAACAGTTAATAGCAACCAACCGACCAATAACCATCCTAAGCTATGTATCCGTATTATAACCCCTTGAGCATCTTCTAATTTGTCGTACTAGAGTACTACCCAGACTCCTTTTGAAATCGCTAACCTATGCGGACTATCAAGGAGTACCCATGACAAAAATGATTCACACCATGATCCGAGTAAGTGATCTGGACCGCTCTCTACAATTTTACTGTGACGTACTTGAACTAGAAGTCGCTGATCAATACATCTTTGATGGCTTTTCTCTAACCTATCTAGCCAACCAAGAAACTGGCTTTGAATTGGAACTGACGCACAATCACGACCAAAGTGAGCCCTACACTCACGGCTCAGGCTACGGCCACCTTGCCGTCAGCGTGGAGGACATTGAACAAGCCCACAAACGCATTAAATCTCTCGGCATTGAAACTGGTGACATCAAAGCCTTTGACCATCAACAAAAGCATTTAGCAACGTTCTTTTTTGTAACCGACCCTGATGGTTACAAAATTGAGTTCCTGCAACGCCAAGGGCGTTACCTATAACAAAAAGAGTAAACATTATGATGCACTTGACGGCTACCTTTCATGCACAACCGGGAAAAGAACAAGAGTTGAAAGAGGTACTTACCCAAGCGCTTGAACCTACTCGCAATGAAGAAGGTTGCGTTCGTTATCAATTGTTCCAAGATAAAGACAATGCATGCCACTTCGTTTTTCAGGAGCAATTTAAAAACCAACAAGCATTTGAGCTTCATGGTAAAACAGAACACTTTGCTCTTTTGATTAGCCAGATCGACAACTTGTTAGAATGCGAGCCGAAACTGGTGTTCTTCGACGAACTGTAACAATAACGCTAACCGAAGATCAAAAAAGGCACTCTACCTAGAGTGCCTTTCACTTGTTAGGACCTGTGATTAAGCGTCTTGCTTCTCCACCATATGCAAATGCACATCTTGTTGTGGGAAAGGAATCGAAATACCTTCTCGGTCGAAGCGTAGTTTCACTTCTTTTGTCACATCCCAGTATACATCCCAGTAATCATCCGTTTTTACCCAAGGACGCACAATAAAATCTACAGAAGACGTATTTAATGTATGAACTTTGATCATTGGCTCTGGAGTGCGAAGTACCGAAGGGTGAGAGGTAATGATATCAGACAATACTGACTCCGCTTTTAAGAGGTCATCCGCATAGCCAATGCCAAACACCATATCCACGCGGCGAATGCGTTCATGCGTGACGTTCTTAATAACATCTCCCCAGATTTTGCTGTTAGGAACAATAATAATTTGGTTATCAAACGTACGGATTGTGGTGTTCACCAAACTCATATGGCTTACCTTGCCATCCACACCGCCAGCATACACAAAATCACCAACATCAAATGGGCGATAAATAAGCAGCATCATACCCGCCGCGAAGTTGGATAACGTGTCTTGCAACGCGAAACCAATAATCACACCAGCAATACCGAAACCGGTTAGGATTGGCGCTAGGTTCAAACCAAGCTGAGATAAGCCCACCATGATACCGATCACCCACACGAATTTGCCGGACATCGAGATAAAGAAGTCCTGCATCAAGTGGGAAAGTTTTAAGTTTTTCGATGCAACTGCTTTACGGACGACTTTGCGAGTTAACTTAGCCAGTCCGCGAGCGATCAATAAAATCAGCGCAAAAACAAACAACTGGAAGATATGCTGCGGTGCATTCTCGGCAAACCAATCCAGTGCCGAGTTGGACCAGTGACTCAGTATTGACCACACAACTTTGGTATTCAGTAAATCATGGGTGATATTACCCGTCACTTCAAAAATTTGGCGTTTGTATTCAGACGTTTCTAAACCGACTTTATCACCAATTGAAATCAGGTTGCGTAAGCTTTCTGTCGCAATATTTAGCCTTTGTTTAGTAATGAGCTGACTAAGTTGCAACGACGCTTTTTCCGACTCTGGGCTAGACGAAAGTTGGGAGCCAATGATCTCACTTTGCTGACTCAAGTACTCAATTGAAGCAGACAGTAAGCGCATACGTTTATCAATTTTATCTTTTAGTTCCGCTTCTGCGCGCTCGTTTTGGGCCCCTAGCTCCTTCAACCAAGCGAGATTTTGCCAGCTCGAATCGAAGCTAACATCAAGATAACGCTGTAGCTCTCGATAATCATTAACAAGAGCAAGCTTCTCTTCATCCTTAGCCTTATTTAAATCCTCGACGACTTTCTTTATTTTTTCCGATAGATAGTTCGTCGCATCCTCAGAGTATTGTTCTTGTTTTTTAACTAGCAAGATCAGCTTGTCGCGAGAGATAGTTTCACGTTCAATCGCTGACGCTAACTGGCTTCTTAATTCTTCATTCTTTTGGAATAGTTGCAGTTGAAGGGCATCACGCTCGTCGCCACTCGCTTGCGAGAGGCTTTGGGATAAATCCACAATCTCTCGGTTCAAGTTGTCAATCGAGATTTCGGCAGCAGAAGGCTCTTGGATATCGTCAGTAGCAGTCGCATGAACAGCCATTGGGGAGAACATAATGACGGCAAGTGCGAATAATGTCACCCAAGATGTCAGGCGCAGTTTCTGGGGGAAATGAAACGTCATGTTTACCTCATAGGGAACAATCCTGATCAAAACAATCAGGAATAGAAGTGTAAAGCGTTGAAATCATACTCCTAAGTTTACAACACTAAATAATAAACTGAGCAGCATTTCGTTAGCGAGACGTCAAAGTTGGGAGCCCCAATAGCAAACAAGCCTTTCATTTAATCAATGAAAGGCTTGTTTGTATTCGACTAAGGACGGTTGGGATGATTTAAAATATGGTCTTCCCAATCCACCACATCAATCTCGTAAACAACTTTGTTACGGACACTTTCCCCTGCCGCATGCATTGCGGACTTAGAGCCTGTAATCAACGGATGCCATTCTGGTAAAGGCTGCTTTTCAGCCAACAGACGGTAAGCGCACGTGTGTGGCAACCAAGTAAAATCGTCGATGTCTTCTCGGGTCAGCTTGGTGCACTCTTCACCCGAAGTGAAACGGTTTGGGTAATCCTTACACGAACACGTTTTACTGTTCAGCCAGCTACAGGCCACATTGGTATAGTAGATTTCATCAGTATCTTCATCCATCAGCTTATGCAAACAACATTTGCCACAACCATCACAGAGAGATTCCCATTCCTCTTCTGTCATCTGCTCTAACGATTTACTTTGCCAAAATGGAGTGCTCATACTTCAGGTCTCACCAAGGGAATTTAGGGGGCGATTTATACTCTTCTCAACGCAAAAGTTCAAGTTTTGAGAAGATCTTGCATCCTTCCCACATAACGGTGGAGATATTCAACTACTTTCGTTTTACTGTTCTATCCTTAAACAAGTTTCCATTACTCAATTGATCAAGAAGGCATTAAGGAGTTTTCATGGGTATTATTTCTTGGATTATTTTGGGCTTAATCGCCGGCGCACTTGCTAAATGGCTCATGCCAGGAAAAGATGGGGGCGGTTGGATTGCAACAATGTTACTTGGTATTGCAGGGGCATTTGTAGGTGGCTTCCTTGGCGGCATTCTCGGTTTCGGCGGAGCAACTGGCGTCAACATTGGTAGTATCATTACCGCAACACTAGGCGCATTTATTCTGTTGTTTGTTTATAACCGTTTCTTAAAATAATCACGATGATTTAAAAGCAAAAAACCAAAAAGGGAGCGTAATGTTAAGCGCGCCCTTTTGTTTTTTTCTTTCTTCACTCTTCCAATCCACGTCAAAATGACCATAATTGGCCCCTTAATTTTTAAGAGGTTTACATTATGGATTGTCGATTAGGATGTGGAGCGTGCTGTATTGCGCCAAGTATCTCTTCACCAATACCTGGAATGCCAAGGGGCAAACCTGCAGGTGTTCGTTGTGTGCAACTCAACGACGACAATTTGTGCAAGCTATTTGGTAAGCCTGAACGCCCCAAAGTCTGTCACGATTTTAAACCGTGTCCGATTGTATGCGGCAACACCAATCAAGAAGCACTCGACAACATCACTGAATTAGAACAATTGACGTAACGCGACTCTAGACCACACGTTTAAAGTTAGTACCTCGGTTGTTTCTCTCCGAGGCAGTAATCAAAGCAAACTCAAGATTTAGCACTTCCCCCCTCTGCTTTTGATCTCACCCTTGAGAACTCTTGCCACATAGCGTTCCATTTGCGGTTTTTGCGCGATCTCCCTCACAATTTATTGACAATTCTCGACTATGTTCAGCGGGTCATTTAATTAAAGATCAGGAAAGAACATGAATAAGTATTTGGCTGAGGCTTTTGGCACGTTCTGGCTAGTGTTGGGCGGCTGTGGTAGCGCGATGTTGGCTGCGGGTTTCCCTGAAGTGGGTATTGGTCTGTTGGGCGTTTCTTTGGCATTCGGTTTAACCGTTCTGACGATGGCATTTGCTATCGGTCATATTTCAGGTTGTCACTTGAACCCTGCAGTGACAGTTGGCCTTTGGACTGGCGGTCGTTTTGAGACAAAAGACGTTGCTCCCTACATCATCTCACAGGTGATCGGCGGGCTTATCGCAGGTGGCGTGCTTTACGTTATTGCATCTGGACAAGCAGGATTCGATGTTGTGGGTTCTGGCTTTGCCGCCAATGGTTATGGTGAACACTCTCCAGGCCAATACTCGATGATCGCTGCACTTGTGACTGAAGTTGTCATGACGATGATGTTCCTGATTGTCATTATGGGTGCAACAGACAAACGTGCGCCACAAGGCTTTGCACCTATCGCAATTGGCCTGTGTTTGACTCTCATTCACCTGATCAGCATTCCTGTCACCAATACGTCAGTAAACCCTGCTCGTAGCACGGCAGTCGCAGTATATGTGGGTGACTGGGCGGTTTCTCAGCTATGGCTGTTCTGGATTGCTCCTATTGTGGGTGGCGTGCTTGGTGCGGTTATCTACAAAAACCTTCTTGGTAAAGAATCGAACGATTAATCGTTCCTAACTCCCAAAATCAAAAAAGCCGCTGAATTCAGCGGCTTTTTATTAAATTCTGTGTCGACCTAATAGCGAATGTGACAACGTCGTGCCATCAACAAGCTCTAGCTCCCCACCGACAGGCACACCATGCGCGATGCGGCTGGCATCAACTTGGTGCTCTTTACATAGCTCTGCGATGTAGTGGGCAGTGGCTTCACCTTCAACTGTTGGGTTTGTCGCCAAAATCACTTCGGTAATATCACCGCGACGTAAGCGGTAATCAAGGACATCCAATCCAATATCACTTGGACCAATACCATCTAATGGCGACAAATGCCCCATAAGAACAAAATACCGACCAGAATATTGGCCTGTTGCTTCAACGGCTGCGATGTCTGCCGGGCTTTCTACCACACAAATTTGACCATTTTCTTGGCGTTTTGGGTTGGTACAAATGTGACAGACTTCTTCTTCGGTGAAGGTTCGACACTCAGTACAATGACCTATTTCTGTCATTGCCTGACTCAGCGCATCTGCAAGCTGCAAACCGCCTTTTCTATCGCGCTGTAACAAATGAAAGGCCATACGCTGCGCTGACTTGGGGCCAACCCCAGGTAGACAACGTAAGGCCTCCATCAATTGCTCCAGCATATGACTGGTACGCATTAAAAGTCCGCTTAATTAAATATCAGCAGATTAGAATGGCATTTTCATGCCTGGTGGTAGTTGCATCCCGCCAGTTACAGAAGCCATTTTCTCTTTTTGAGTTTCTTCAACACGACGGGCTGCATCGTTGAACGCCGCAGCGATCAGATCTTCAAGCATTTCTTTGTCGTCTTCCATCAAACTTTCATCGATGTCAACACGACGTACGCTGTGACTACCAGTGATAGTAACTTTAACTAGGCCAGCACCAGACTCGCCAGTTACTTCCATATTCGCGATTTCTTCTTGAAGCTTTTGCATGCGATCTTGCATTTGCTGGGCTTGCTTCATTAGGTTGCCCATACCGCCTTTACCAAACATGTTTATCTCTCTGGTTTAATGAGGTGTTGCATCAATTAATGGGGTTATACCTTTGGGTTTTCAACCCCATTCCATTCGATTATTAGATAGGGCGCACACTATCTTTATCAAGCTCTGCAGCAAAACGACGTTCAATAAATTGAACATTTGGATCGTTTTCTAAACTGTTCAGCGCTTGCTGTAATTTCTCTTGGTAGAGCCTATCTCTCAGTTCAAGTGGTGTTTCTCCACTCTCCCCTATTTCGATGCTCATGTGGCACTCTTCACCTAACACGGTATTAAGTGCTTTGAGCAATTCGGCTTGAGCTCTATCAGTATTCAAATGAGCTTGGCTGCTTCTCAATAGTAACGAAACGGTTGTTCCTTCCTTACTATAATGAGAGTTTAGCGCAAGTTGCTCTACCAGCTTAGGGATCTCCATTAAGCTGATGAGCTTCGCCCATTCATTATGTTCTAATGACTCATCGATGAGCTTTTGTGCCATTTCAGGCGTTTTCTCATGCTCAAGTGCCTGCTTGAGCTGCGTAGGTGTCAGTTTTGTATTTACTTTTGTCTCAACAGGCTTGCTTGGACGCCAGCGATACGCTTCCTCAACTTGTGGCTCCGTCGACTTCGGAGCTGAGTTTGGCGACACCTGCGCGGAATTGCCATGCAATTGCGCTACTCGGTCGATAACCGATTCTGGTTGTGCAGATGCCGCTTTAGGCTTTTTTGAGCCACCATTTTGAGGAGTGTTCTGTTGTAGGCCTTGACGCTGAGAACGTAATTGGTGACGTAAACCGCTTAGACCACCGCGCGCCGGTGTTGAAACGCTCTCTTGCACTTGTTGAGGTGGCGTTTCATGCTGCGGTGCAGGGTTTTCGCTCATCGGCGGCGCCATATCATACTGTGGCGGAACCCTCTCATATCCACTCGCGTGATATTCAGGTTGTGAATTGGATGAAGGTTGAGGCGCCACTTGTGGTGAGCTTTGTGCTGGACTCGGCTGCTGAGCTCGAGGAGCTGCTACTGTCTGAGCTGGTGCAGTCTTTGATTGACTGGCACTTTGAACTGGGGCTGAAGCTGATTCGCAGTTACTGGAAACAACATTTGCCCCACTGTTACTTGATGGGCGGAACGCCATCATACGCAGCACAATCATTTCCAGACCGACTCGCCCATTTGGCGAGAGGGTCAAATCTTCACGACCTTTCAATGCAATTTGATAGTAAAGCTGAACGTCTTGCGGGCTTAGAGCTTTACTCAACAGCTCAATTTTCTCTGCATCTGGTTGTGCTCGGTCTAACGACGCGGGCAACGCTTGATACATCGCAATTCGGTGTAACTGTGTTGCGACTTGCTGCAACAAACCATCCCACTCAACACCATTTGCCGCTAATTGTTGGATTTTATCCATAGCTTGTTGAGGTTTCTTGCTGCTGATTGACTCTAGTAAGTGAATCGCTTGGTCGGTATCAATCGTCCCCAACATGTGGCTGACAATATCGGCTTGCACCGCACCGTTACCTAAAGCTATTGCTTGATCAGTCAAGCTGAGAGCATCACGCATACTGCCATCTGCAGCATGTGAGATCATACCCAACGCTTTTGGCTCTGCTGAAACTTGCTCTTGACCTAGGATGTAATCAAGTTGCTGGTGAATATCATCAACGCTGATTGGTTTCAGATGAAACTGAAGACAACGCGACAATATAGTGACAGGCAGCTTTTGTGGATCAGTTGTTGCGAGTAAGAACTTCACATACTCTGGCGGCTCTTCCAGGGTTTTCAACAACGCATTGAAAGAGTGACGCGATAGCATGTGCACCTCATCGATGAGGTACACTTTAAAACGTCCACGAGCAGGTTTGTATTGAACGTTGTCTAACAGTTCACGAGTGTCTTCAACTTTAGTACGTGATGCTGCGTCGATTTCAAGAAGATCGACAAAGCGACCTTCATCAATTTCACGACAAGTATCACACTTACCACAAGGTGTCGCGGTAATGCCGGTTTCGCAGTTCAAGCCTTTGGCAAACAGCCTACCGATACTCGTTTTACCCACACCACGAGTCCCGCTGAACAGATAAGCATGGTGTAAACGGTTTTGCGCCAGTGCGTTTTCCAACGCCGTCAGGACATGTTTTTGTCCGACAACTTGGTCAAACTGATTAGGACGCCATTTTCGCGCTAAAGCTAAATAACTCATTGAATGTATTAATGTCCTTCAAAATCGCAAATGCTGTACACGTTTAGACCTAGTGCTTCTAAACGTTTATCACCACTGATTTCTGGTAGGTTGATAACGAACGCAGCGTGCTCAACTTCACCGCCCAGTTGGCGAATCAGTTTAGTCGTCGCTTCAATAGTACCGCCCGTTGCCAATAAATCGTCGACAACCAGTACTTTGTCACCTTCAACGATGGCATCTGTATGGATTTCTAGTGTATCAACGCCGTATTCAAGCTCATAAGATTGAGCAACAGTAGGGCGTGGTAGCTTGCCTGGTTTACGCACTGGTACAAAACCAACACCTAGCTCAAGCGCTAAAGGCGCACCAAATAAAAAGCCACGAGCTTCCGTACCCACAACCTTGGTAAAGCCCATATCTTTGTAACGTTCAACAAGTAAGTTGATCGTCGCTTGGTATGCTTTTGCGTCTTCAAGAAGGCTCGTCACATCACGAAATAGAATGCCTGGCTTTGGGTAGTCTTGGATGCTTTTGATGCTAGATTTGATCAGTGAAATTGTTTCTGTAGTCATAATACCGATTTACTTAGATTGGCTCATCGCCCTCTCTAATCGCAGTATCACGAGGGCAACGAACAATAGGTTTTCACCACTATGTGCTTATTTTCGTAAAAGTCACAGGCGCTGAAAATACAAACGCCCACTCGAAGAGCGGGCACACTATTCTCTACAATCTTAGTGATTTTCTTCTCGGTCAGCAACCAACTCAATCACAGGCAGACGCATAAACCAGCTGAGTAAAACGATTAGCATCACTAAAAGACCAATTTTTACCCAAACGAGGGGGACAACAACGATTGAAACCATGAAACTAAGCGCAATAAAAATCGCACCACGCTTTTTTACTTTTGAAGTAACAGCCCGATGCTTATGCCAATTGCCGAGAATGGGTCCAAACGTTTTGTGGTTATGTAACCATTGATGAAATGCGGGGCTACCACGCATAAAACATGCGCTAGCAAGCAAAATAAAAGGTGTGGTGGGTAAAAGTGGAAGGGCTATGCCGGCTATGCCGAGCACAATACAGAGTCCACCAACAGTATTGAAAAAGTAACGCTTAATACGAATGGTGAACTCCGGTACAAAATAGCTAGATTAAAAGCCTGCGTAACCATTCATTACACGAAGCCAGGTTAGCGTTGCAGGAAGTGTTGGGATCAAAAGAACTGCAATAAAACCTAAAAAGTAAAAAATATTATAAGGCTCTTTAAAATCTTTGTCTGCCATGATGTGTCTTCTCACTAGTTGACTTTGCTTCTCCCAAGGCACAGCGTTAAATTATCGTTGCACAAATGGGTCATTATTGTTTTAAGCGCTGACTATACATTAAACAGCCAAATCTAAACACCAGTAAAAAGTAAGGTTATTAAACTAAACGTATGTTGTTTTGGTGGTTCTAAAAAGATAATAAGCAGCGTAAGGACGCTGCTTATTGGTTTGCAAGTCATAATTATACTAGTCGGGATTTCCGGGTAATACTTAAACTAAAACTTGAAGAACCTAAACACCCGATAGATAACTGTCCTGCAACACTAAGCGGTAAATCGCGGGTGATGAAGTTTTTCATACTTCCTCCCCCTAAACGGTTACCTGCTGCGATGTGTTGATTCGTATTTCCGTCAGACCAATGGCTATCTAAACCCGCAGGCAATATAGAGACCGAGGATGAAGCGAGGTCGGCGACACCAAACACAGCATTGACTGCACCCGCACACTCCGAACACTCAATTCCTTTTTCAATGATCCCTACCATGTCCTTGAGATCAGCACTGAAACTTTTCAAGTTACGGAGATAGTCGTCAAACAATGCCCTAACGAGCAATGTCGTCGCAACTCCATCATTAGCTTGGGAAGCAGAATCAACTAGATAAAACGCAAATTGACCATTCATTAACCAACGATAATCGAAAACCAAGGGCATCACATCCGTCGATTGCAATAAACGGTACGAGCAGCGCCAATCTCCCTGAGCAGCATCCTTTTCTGGCAATAGAGCTTGCAGTAAATCTCTTGCCGCACTCGGATTCTGTTGTAAATATTCCAGATGCCAATACAGCTCTTGTTCATCTGGGATTTCACCACCATCATCAACCCTGAACCACTGACTTGAAAAGTCACGTTGTTCTGAGAAGTGGCTATCGGTATCTTCTAGCGTATTCTCTATCGCCTGAGATAGGTGCTCATAATTACCTATCGGTTTAGGAAGAAAATCTTTAATACCAAATCGCAACGCTTTCGCGACATCGGACATTTCATCCGTGCCTGATACCACGATAAACGGCATATATGGGTATTCGAGACTAACTTCTTCGACGAACTCGATACCATCTAAGACCGGCATCGATAAATCACATAAGATAAGATCGGGTTGGCATTCCCTGAGTTGTTGAAGCGCTTCTAGGCCGTTTTCTGCTTCTACTACTTTAAAACCCTGACTTTCTAAATAGGCATTGGTTACTTTACGAAATATTGGATCATCGTCCACCAACATTATTAGTTTTTGATTAATCACTTCCTGTGCCGAGACCATTGCCGTTTGACTGTGAGTCTTAAACATACCTTTATCCCTCACAAAGCTCAGTCAAAAAAACAGATTTATTATTAAGTCATTATTTTTGTTGTGTTTACTTCCAGCAAAACGTGTCACAGCAAGACCTGAGGCCGCTTTGCCTTGTTATAAAACTTAGCTCGGAAACTGCATTAATACAAATATTACGGCGTATAACAGTATTTACTCAAACAGGGTTGCTGTGTTCAAATGATGCAACATGTTGACTTAAAGCAAGCTTTGATCACAAAGTTAATTATAAATTAACCGTAATCGGTAATTTAATGTGTCTGGAAATATGAAATTAGATGACTTAAACCTGTTTCGACTGGTTGTCGAAAATGGGAGCTACACCGCAACTTCGCGAAAAACCATGATCCCGGTTGCGACCATCACCCGACGCATTCAAGCGCTAGAAGACTCTGTCAATCTTCGACTATTGAACCGTCATGCTCGCAAACTCTCGCTCACTGAAGCAGGGGAACGTTTTTACCATGAGTGCTCTCCTTTACTACAAAGGCTAACAACCGCAGCAGAGGAAATCACTGACGACTGCCGAGGAGCATCCGGCAAGATTAAGATATCCGCGCCTTATAACTTAACTAAACGAATGATGATGCCGATGTTCAACAGCTTTATGAAGCAGTACCCGGACATCAACATTGAGCTAACGACAGAGAATAATGCGGACAAGCTTGACCCTACTGAATGGGATGTAATTTTTCGAGTGGGACCGCAACGCGACTCTAGCCTCATCGCGCGTAAGATTGGCGAAGTGAAGGATATTCTCGTTGCAAGCCCTGACTATCTAACCTCGAATCCTGCGCCACATCATGCAGAAGAGCTCTCTAACCATTCATTGCTAAAAGGGTACCCACTTATTAAGTGGACCTTGATTAATAGCAAAGGCGAGTCTGTGGTGAATGTTGATCGTGGTCGTTTTCAAGCAAACGCGCTCAATGTGGTGCGCAGCGCTTGTTCCGAAGGTTTAGGCATCACACTAATGCCAGATGTCATGATCAAAGAGTACATCGAGAGCGGCGATTTGGTACGCGTACTGCCAGATTGGAGTGCAAACCCGCGCGACATTTATATGCTTTACAACCACAAAGACCACCTGCCAGAGAAAGTTCGCCTCTTTATTGACTTTGTGATCGCTTATAACATTCACTAATTAAGTAGCGAAAACAAAAAACCAGAGCCGAAGCTCTGGTTTTTTTACGACTTAAGAAAACGCACCCTATGCGCCTTCGTTATGAAGCTCTAGGTTTGCTAAATCCTGTTGGATTTCAAGTTGTGTTTTCGCATCATCATTACGAAGACCATCCAAAAAATCTAGGTATTGTTGGTCAATATCACCCGTTACGTATTCGCCGTTAAACACGGATGTATCGAACTGAGTAATATCTTGGTTTCCAAGACCTACCGCCTCTACCAAATCTTCTAGACGTTGATAAATAAGCGCATCGGCACCAATCTGCTTACAAATTGTATCGTTGTCACGGCCATGGGCAATAAGCTCTGTAGCACTTGGCATATCAATGCCGTATACGTTCGGGAAACGAACTTCAGGAGCCGCTGAGACCATGTACACTTTCTTGGCACCAGAATCACGAGCCATCTCAATAATCTGCTCTGACGTTGTACCTCGAACAATAGAGTCATCCACCAGCAACACATTCTTACCTTTGAATTCCGAACGAATAGCATTCAACTTGCGACGTACTGATTTCTTACGTTGTTGCTGGCCAGGCATGATAAACGTACGTCCAACATAACGGTTTTTCACGAAACCTTGGCGATAAGGGATATCGATCGCTTGAGCGATTTGCAGTGCAATGTCGCAAGACGTTTCAGGGATAGGAATGACAACATCGATATCAAGGTTTGCGTAATCTTCACGAATACGTTCGCCCAGCTTTTTACCCATTTCAACGCGAGCGCTGTATACCGAAATTTTATCGATGAACGAATCTGGACGAGCAAAGTACACGAACTCGAAAATACAAGGGTTCAGCTTAGGATTATCTGCACACTGCTTCGTGTAAAGCTCACCGTCAAACGTTGCGTAAATCGCTTCACCAGGTGCAACATCACGGACGAAATCAAAACCGACCGCATCCAATGCCACCGATTCAGACGCAACCATGTACTCTGCTCTGCCGTTAACTTCACGCTTACCTAAACAGAGCGGGCGAATACCGTGTGGGTCACGAAATGCAATCATACCATGACCAATGATCATGGCGGTCACAGCATAAGCACCGCGAATTGTGCGATGAACATTGGTGACTGCGCGGAATACGTCTTCGGTCGTGACATTTCCTTTTACTGAGTCAATTTCGTGCGCCAGTACATTTAGTAATACTTCAGAGTCTGAAGTGGTATTGATATGACGGCGATCTTTTTCAAACAGCTTCTGACGAACTTCGTTAGCGTTAGTCAAGTTACCGTTGTGGGCAAGTGTAATACCGAAAGGAGAGTTTACGTAGAAAGGTTGAGCTTCTGAAGCGCTTGAACTGCCTGCTGTAGGGTAACGAACATGACCAATTCCGACCTCGCCTTGCAGGCGTTGCATGTGTCTTGCTTCAAATACATCCTTGACTAAACCGTTCGCCTTACGTAGACGAAAACGATTGCTTTCTATGGTACAAATACCAGCGGCATCTTGGCCACGATGCTGTAACACCGTTAACGCGTCATAAATAGACTGGTTTACAGGCGTTGTGCCCACGATTCCAACAATACCACACATGTCCTAATCCTCGATTTGCGACAGTAGCTGGCACTACTAGATAGTGCCAGACAGAAAACTTGATGTTGCTTGTAAATGCTCGAAGAATGGGGCGATGATACGGCTGAACTCAGGGATCAACTGTGAATCTTTCCACCAATCCGAGCTTGGGAATGCAGTAAACGCATCCATAAAAAACAGCACCGCAGAAACAATTAAGACTCCGCGTAGACCACCAAATACAATCCCGAGAATTCGGTCCGTACCTGATAGCCCTGTTTTTTGTACCAGTTGACCAATGACGTAATTCACCACTGCACCAACTACCAAGGTTGCGACAAATAACGCCGCAATCGCCGCTCCGTTACGAAACATATCATCTTCGATGTTGGTGAAGTACACCGCCAATTTGGCATAGTAATTACTGGAGATAAAAAACGCTCCAAACCAAATCACCAAAGACAAAGCTTCTTTAGCAAAACCGCGAACTAAACTGATCAGAGCTGAAAATCCGATCACACCTAAAATGATAAAATCTATCCAATTCATCTTTTCTTCATCTTAAGTTGGCGCGCATTTTAACAGAAAAAATGCTGACGCAAACGTTTTCTTATGGATTTAATGGCTTAAATTTAAGCAATTGACCTTTTGAACCTGTAATTTTTTGTAATTCTTGAACTTGTCGTTCAAGTTTACTTTTTGACACATCAGGGCCAACAATCACTCTCGTAAACTCGTTTTCTTTCTTTGTGTGAGCTTGATAACCACGCTTTTGCAAATCCGCGACAAGCGCGACAGCATTTTCGTGATTCTTAAGTGCCATCAACTGAATGATCCAAGCTGAATCTTCATATTGATTTTTCTCTTGAACAGGACGAGTGACGACCTCAACTTGCTCTGGTTGTTTGATGACCTCAGGTTTAGATGTTGGCGCTGGCTCGGGCTCAGAAACGGCTACTTGAGCATCCTCACGTTCTTGCACTACAGCTTCAACCGGAGAATCCGGTAACGTAATGTCGTCTTCCACTGGCTCTAATATTTCGAAGTTTTCCACATCACTATCAAGTTCTGGTTTGATAGGAATACTGGCAAATTCTTCTTTGTAGTGCAGTTTCTTACCATCTAGCACATCGGGAAGAACAATGACTCCGACTGCGACTAGAATGATGGTGCCGACTAAACGACTTTGGAATTTACTTGCCATCAAAATACCTTTACTTATTTATTATTTGATTGCCAATGTTCCAATACCTCTCCGACGGTATGGAATGAGCCAACCACCAGAATAACGTCTCCTGTCTTTGCGTGGCTTCTCGCACTCTCGAAGGCGTCAACAGGGTTTTCAAAATGAACTTGCCCATCAGGTAAGTATTGGCACAATTCATCAGCGGTCGCCGCTCTCGGTCCAGTAAGCGACGCTGGATACCATTGTGTTGCAACTGGAGTTAGAGCTTCAATGGTTGCTTTAATGTCCTTGTCATGCAGCATTGCAACCACAATATGGATATTCTTACCCAGATATTGTTGCTTCACTCTCTCTACCAAATACTCAGCAGAGTGCGGGTTATGAGCGACATCAAGGACTATTTCAGGTTCGTGATGCAGTACCTGCATACGCCCCGCCAAACGAGCATTATTCAAGCCATTGACAATATTTATGTCAGTGATTTGCAATTCCGAAGCCCCTAGTGCCATCAGTGCAGTGGCTGCATTTTGTAATGGTAGCGATGGGATTGGTAAATCCTCTAACTCAAATGCCCCACTGCTCCATTTCCAACCATTATCAGTTAGTTGGTAATCGTACTGAATACCTACTTGGAAGAACTCAGAACCAATATCGTCAGCATGAGCCGCCACGGTCGCTGGTGGCGTTGGTTGACCACAAATTGCTGGCTTCCCTGAACGGTAAATGCCCGCTTTTTCAAAGCCAATAACATTGATGTCATCACCAAGCCAATCCACATGATCGATCGCTAAGCTCGTAATAACAGAAACATCATGGTCAACAACGTTAGTGGCGTCTAGACGACCGCCAAGTCCTACTTCAAGTAAGACAACGTCAACTTTCTCTACTTGGAAAATACGTAGCGCAGCAAGTGTACCGAATTCAAAGAGGCTAAGGCTAATATCACCACGCTGCTTTTCTACATAATCGAATGCTTCACAGTGCTTTGCATCTACAACATCGACGCCATTAATGCGTACACGCTCGTTGTAACGAATCAGGTGCGGAGAACTGTAAACACCGACTGAATAGCCAGCATCAAGTAAAATGGCTTCCATTAACGCACACGTTGAGCCTTTGCCATTGGTTCCGGCAACGGTGATTACGGTTGGAGCTGGTTTGGTAAGATTGGCTTTGTTTGCTACCGCTTGGACACGGTCTAAGCCTAGATCAATTGCTGAGGAATGAATATTTGCTAAATAATCAAGCCACATCTCTAATGAAGATGTGGCTTGAGGAGTTGGGTTTTGGGTCATCTAACTTTAACCATTAAATTCTTTGGTTTTTATGTTAGTTGATACTTTACCCTTTTTCGTCCGCTTCTGGTACAGAATATGGCTCTTCATTTGGAGATTCGTTAACCGAAACCACCAAAGGAGACTTGTGGTTAGTCATCTTAGCGATAAGACCACCCACACGCTGACGCATTTCACGACGGTCAACGATCATATCAATAGCACCGTGATCAAGTAGGAACTCACTACGCTGGAAACCTTCAGGAAGATCTTCACGTACAGTTTGCTCGATTACACGACGACCAGCAAAGCCAATGAGGGCCTTAGGTTCACCGATGTTGATATCACCCAACATAGCCAAACTTGCTGATACACCACCCATTGTAGGGTCAGTTAGAACAGAAATAAACGGCAGACCTTTTTCTGATAAACGCTCAAGCGCAGCACTGGTTTTTGCCATTTGCATAAGAGACATTAAAGCCTCTTGCATACGAGCACCACCACTTGCTGAGAAACAAACAAGCGCACAGTTATTTTCAATGGCTGCATCCACTGCTTTCACAAAGCGAGCACCAACGACTGAACCCATTGAACCACCCATAAAGGAGAATTCAAACGCACACGCCACAAGCGGCAGACCAAGCAATTCACCCTGCATCACAACTAGCGCATCTTTCTCACCGCTATTTTTTTGTGCAGCAGAGATACGCTCTTTGTATCGCTTAGAATCTTTAAATTTCAGTTTATCCTGTGGCTCAAGTTCAGAACCTAATTCAACTCGATTACCTTCATCTAAAAATGTTTCCAAACGACGACGCGCTTTCATACGCATGTGATGGTTACACTTTGGACAAACTTCTAAGTTACGCTCTAGTTCAGCATGGTATAAAACCTGTTCACAAGAGGTACATTTAGTCCACACACCTTCTGGGATAGAAGCTTTGCGTGAACTTACTAGATTGCTTTTCTCTAAAATCTTTTCAAGCCAACTCATGGAAGACCTTTTCTCTCAACTCTTCCGCTTCATTGCGAAAGATATAAATTCGACATAATACCGACGGATTAAACCATATCTTGCAGCTACTGTAGATAAAAAACTGGTTGTACCTATTTTTGATATCGTAAATAGCGTATGTTTTCCGTTCACATTCAATGTAAACACTACCGATATTTTGAAATAAGTTTGTAAAATTAGTTCAAATTATCTGGTAAAAACAGTGGACCGATCGGCACTTCAGGTAACCCAAACTCTTCTGGGTAGTCTACATCTACCAGGTACAGACCTTCCGCTTTCGCTGTCGCACCCGCTAGTTTGCGATCTTTGGCTTCTAATAACCACTTGATCCATTCAGGACTCTCTTCGCCACGTCCAACTTTTATCAAGCTACCCGTGATATTACGAACCATATGATGCACGAACGCATTAGCTTTAATATCAATAACCACATAGTTCCCATGGCGCGTAACGTTCAGATGCATCAAGTTTCGAAATGGGCTGCGAGACTGACAATGCGCCGCGCGAAACGACGTAAAATCATTTTCGCCAAGTAGGAACTGCCCTGCTTCATGCATTTTTTTCTCGTCGAGCTCACCATGATAGTGACTAACCCCCGAGTTTAGGATGCCTGGACGTAAAGCATGATTGAAAATAATGTAACGATAACGGCGAGCTGTCGCTGAGAATCTTGCATGGAAATCATCTGAAACTTCCTTAGCCCAACGAACCGCTATATCGCTTGGCATGTTCGCGTTTGCGCCCATGGTCCAAGCTACCATTTTTCGAGTAACGTTGGTATCAAAGTGCACAACTTGTCCCGTGCCATGCACGCCTGCGTCTGTCCGACCAGCACACTGAACTTCAACTGGGTGATTAGCGACGACGGACAATGCTTTCTCTAGCTCTTCTTGGACACTTTTCACTTCTCTTTGGCGCTGCCAACCAAAGTAGTTTGTACCGTTGTACTCGATACCTAATGCGATTCTCATCTTAACCTTCGAACTCTAAAATGGGGCGGGAAGTATATACTCAAGTCACCTCAAGTTGCCAGTTTCACCAAGGGTGACATAAAGGTAGCATCCTACTAACGGGACACAAAAAGGGTAGCAAACGCTACCCTTTTGTTTCGGTTTATCGGCCATTAATGGCGTCAATCAGGCTTTTTGCTTCGCGGCGAATATCATCCTCACCGTAAACAATCGCCTCTTCTAGTAGTTTAATCGCCCCTTGAGAATCGTTCATCTCGAGATAGATTTTAGCCAAATCCAGTTTCCCAGCCGCTTCAGCATTGCTATCTACGTCAATATCGCCGATCTCACCGATAACATCTGGAAACTCGTTCAATCCGACATCGAGCTTAAGGTCTTCTTCTTCGAACTCACCACCTTCTCTGTCGACCTGAGCCATCAATTCATCAATCGTCATAAATTGATTTTTCTTCGGGTCGAAGTCATCCAAGTCGCTTTGCTCTGCCCAGTTTTCTTGCGCGATCTCTGGCTGACTTAGTGCATCACTCGAATTCCAAACATCACGCTGGTCCTCAGGCACTTCTTCAGTAGAACTTACGTTATCAGCAGCGGGTTTAAAGCCATCCCAATCATCTCCAACATCAAGCATGGTTTCAAAATCCATACCTGCACTTGCGATGGTGTCACTGTCTAGTTTACCTTCAAATACTTCTGAGTTTGCGTCTTCCGCAAGAAGGTTAGCCATTGATGATTCATCATCCAAATTACTGAGCGGCTCACCCTCTGTCGCTGTTGGCTGCACTTCTGGGTCAGTATCAAAGCCGTTTTGCTGCGCAAATACTTCAAACAAAGCATCATGATCGTTATCGGCTTGAATAGCTGGTCTCGATGTCTCTGCTTCAACCTTAGGGCTCTCTGGCGCACCCTCGTTCATTGACGCGAGAACATCTTCCTCATTGAACTCTGGAAGATCTTGGTCGTCAAAACTTAACTCTTCATCCTCACCGGAGATTGGTTCTATATCTGCAGTCTCAGAGCTCGGTAATTCTGGCTCTTCTTCCATCGACGCCAAGGCATCTTCTTCGCTGAACTCTGGCAAATCGAGCTCATCAAAATTGAACTCTTCTTCGGACTCAGCTGGCAAGTCGGCTTCAACCTGTTCTGGCTCAACGGACTCGGACGTTTCTAACGCAGGTTCGCCAGCCATAGACGCCAGTGCATCTTCTTCACTGAACTCTGGCAAATCGAGCTCATCAAAATTGAACTCTTCTTCGGACTCAGTTGGCAAGTCGGCTTCAACTTGTTCTGGCTCAACGGACTCGGACGTTTCTAACGCAGGTTCGCCAGCCATAGACGCCAATGCGTCGTCTTCACTAAACTCAGGAAGATCCAGCTCGTCAAAATTGAACTCTTCTTCGGACTCAGCTGACAAGTCGGCTTCAACTTGTTCTGGCTTAACGGACTCGGACGTTTCTAACGTAGGTTCGCCAGCCATAGACGCCAGTGCATCTTCTTCACTGAACTCTGGCAAATCGAGCTCATCAAAATTGAATTCATCTTCTGATTCAGCTGGCAAGTCTGCTTCAACCTGTTCTGGCTCAACGGACTCGGACGTTTCTAACTCCGGCTCATCCGTCATAGACGCCAATGCGTCTTCTTCACTAAACTCAGGAAGATCCAGCTCATCAAAATTGAACTCTTCTTCGGACTCGGTTGGTAAGTCAGCTTCGACTTGCTCTGGTTTAACGGACTCGAACGTTTCTAACTCCGGCTCATCCGCCATAGACGCCAATGCGTCTTCTTCACTAAACTCAGGAAGATCCAGCTCATCAAAATTGAGTTCATCTTCTGAATCGTTGGTCGACTCAGTTTCCGGCTCCAATTCAGGTTCATCCAGTAGCCAATCTTCTTCTTGTGGAACACCGAATTCATTTTCTATTGTATTTGGTGTCGGTGTGAAGGCTGGAGTGTCTTCCTCTTGCTCAACGTGAGGCTGTACCTCAGCATCGGACTCCACGTATGGTTCTTGTGTTGAATCAGTATCGGTAGCCTCTTGTTGTAGTGATGAAGCTTCCTCTATCTCCGTTTGTGTTTTTTCAACTTGCTGCGGTAAATCGTCTTCACTATCAAATAGAGCGTCAAGTTCAGCAGAAAAATCCGCTTTTTCTTGTTCTGTTGGCAGAAGTTCTTCACTGTCTGACTCAAATAGGTCGTCTAGCTCGCTCATTAAAGGATCATTCTCTGGTGAGAGGTCCTCTAAATCACCAAGAAATTCATCGCTGCTAAATGGCTCTGAAGCAGCCTCTGGCTCGGTTAATGGTTGATCTTTTGCAGCGTCTGGTTGGCTTTCACTTAATAAAGCGTCGATGTCCAATCCAGACTCAATGTCCTGATCTTCATGAGTTTGTTCTGACTCAACTACGGAAGATGGCTTTTCGTCGGCGTCTGATTCACCAAAACCAAGTGATTTCAGTAACTCTTCCTCTTCCGATTTATTCTGCTCTGGGCTCTCGTCCTCTCGAATCAGATCATCAAACGGATCTAAATCAGCTTCAGTCTCTTCATCAAGTTCAGAGGTAACATCATCAATGAGTTCATCCAGTAAGTCTGTGCTATCTGCGTCTAACTCTTCGATCGAGTCATCACCTTCAAAACCAGAGATTGCTTCTAGCTCGTTTAGTGGATCAAACTCGTCTGTGTCATCTTCATCAAAATCAATGAGTTCATCGAGTAGCTCTGTACTGTTTTCATCTAGAACAGGACCTTCATTGGCGTCAGCTTCTCGAACTTCCGATTCACTAGCCGGTTGTTCATACTGGGCCAATAGCTTATCGATATCGTCGTCAGATGCCTCTCCAACACTAAAGTCATCATCCGAAACGGGCTGTTTTAACTCAGGCTCATCAGTATCTAAATCGAAGTCATCGTTGCCAAGTTCAGCAAACAAGTCATCAAGCATATCCTGGTCGACAGTGTCACTTGGTAACTCTTCTGACGGCTCATCGGCTGCAAGTAACTCGGCAAATGCGTCGTCTGAAAGTGAGTCTGATTTCTCATTCGTATCATCCGAAAGATCGAAGCCAGACTCATCGTCATCGAGCACTTCTAGTTCTGGAGCAACCTCATCTAAGGCTCGCTCCATTTCTTCTAAACCAAGCGCTTTTTCTTCGCCGTTGACTTGGATACCATTGTTCGATGATTCAAACTCATCCAGACCAACATCTAGGTCACCGTCATCGCCAATATCTGCAAATGGGTCATCGTCCCCTTCCAGATTGAAATCAAGTTCTTCATCGTCGAGGTTAGCAAAGACGTCTTCTTCTAAATCTGACTTCTCTTCTTGTAAAGACTGTGTGTTGATATCTTCATCTGCAAACAATTCATCATCAAGCGTGAGCTCTTCATCAAGCTCATCCGCCGCCGCTAAACCGATTGGCGCCGCAAGAGGATCAACGTTTTGCTGTTCCTGTGCAGCCGCATCTTCCTCTTTCGCTTTAGAGCGTCGACCAAGAAGCATAACAACTAGCAACGCAATCAAAGCACCAGGAATTAATGCCGCAAGACCAACAAGCCAACCATTCGACAAAATTTTGTCCATGGTGCTTGGTTGCATGCGTTGTTGTTCAGCAAGGCGCTGGCGTTCTTCAGCAAGCAGCTTCTCGACTTCCGAGCGAATGCGTTCTTCGTCATTCAGCTCGCTTTTCAAAGTTTCGACTTCGCTTTGCACTTCTGACAGCATCAATCGAAGACGATGATTCTTCTCTTCTAATGACTCTAATTCACTTTGTGAGCCTTGAAGTTTGTCCTTTAGCGCACTGACCTGCTTTTCACCCTGCGGAGAGGTGGTTACTGGTGGCGCAGGGATGACGGGTATTGTTTTCGGAGTTGGTTTTGGCTCCGTTGCTGCCACTGTCTCTCGCTTAGCCGCAGGCTTGGGTTCTACTTTAATTTGTGGCTTTGGTTGCTCGGTGACTCGTTGTGCTGGCGTCGCTCTATTTGTCGGCTTCGGCTGTTTTAACTTAGCTTCATGCGCCTTCATAATCGCAACAGCTTGCGCTGTGGTCGCGCTTTGCACTTGCTCTAGAGAAGGTACTCGTAGCCGACTACCTGGGATCAATTCATGAATGTTTTGGTTCTCAAACGCTTGAGGGTTAATTCGGTAAATGGCAAGAAGCGTTTGTTGAACGGTAACACCGCGTGAAGGTCGTAATTCTGAAGCGATCGACCATAGTGTTTGATTTTCACCAGTCGGACCAAAGAAACGTGACGGTTGAGTATTCGCAGGAGGAGCAGGTAATGCTCGCTCAATATCTTCAGCATAGCTCGGAGATGATTGCACTTCACCAGACGGTCCAACAAGACGAATTCCTTCGGCTTGAACCACTGATGATGTCTGAGTCGCGCTCATCAACACAAGGGCTGCTAACAAACGCTTATAATTTTGACGCATAGAAGGCTCAGTTTTGTGCTAAATACAATTTGAAATGGTGATCGGTTAAATATATCGGATATCGCATGCAAAACTATAGCGTTGAGAATAAAAAATGTGTGGCTCTCGCCATATTCGTACTAATCTCACACTATTTTGTTTCGTTCGTACAAAAAAGCCTCGCACTGTGCGAGGCTTTGAAATGAATTGTAAACGACTTAGTAGTAATCGCGGATCAGAACTTCTGCGATTTGCACCGCGTTAGTTGCCGCGCCTTTACGCACGTTGTCAGCAACAACCCACAGGTTTACTCCGCTATGATGGCTGATATCGTTACGGATACGGCCAACCATTACATGATCTTTACCGCCCGCATCGCGAACTTGTGTAGGGAAGTCTTCACCGTGGAACACTTCGATACCGTCAGTTTGTTCAAGCAAGTTAACGACTTCTTGTGCATCGATAGGTGAACGAGTCTCAATGTGGAGTGCTTCTGCGTGACCGTAGAATACAGGAACACGTACACACGTTGGATTGACTGTGATTGATGGATCGTTAAAGATCTTCTGTGTTTCCCACACCATTTTCATTTCTTCTTTGGTGTAGCCGTTTTCCATCATTTGATCGATTTGTGGAATACAGTTAAACGCGATCTGTTGAGAGAATTGCTTCTTGTCTGCAGGCAGACCGTTTAGCAGCTTCGCCGTTTGACCTGCTAGCTCATCAATACCCGCTTTTCCTGCACCAGATACCGATTGGTAAGTTGATACGTTAATACGCTCAATGCCCACCGCATCGTGAATTGGTTTTAGTGCCACCAGCATTTGGATGGTTGAACAGTTCGGGTTCGCGATGATGTTACGGTTACGAAACTCTGCAATCGCTTCTGGGTTTACTTCTGGCACAACAAGAGGAATGTCGTACTCGTAACGGAAGTGTGATGTATTGTCGATAACAATCACGCCTTCATCAGCGGCAATTGGAGCCCACTTGGCTGATAGCTCACCACCAGCAGAAAACAGTGCGATATGCGCTTGAGACCAATCGAACTCTTCTACGTTTTGAACGCGTACCGTTTTACCATTGAAGCGGTAAGTCTTGCCTTCGCTGCGCTCACTCGCGAGTAGGAAGATTTCGCCTACTGGGAATTTGCGCTCTTGAAGCACATCCAAAATTGTTTCACCGACCGCACCGGTCGCACCTAAAATGGCAACATTATATTGCTGGCTCATTGACTTACCTCAATCTGAAAACCTAGTTCTGCTAATGGAGCAAGGTTACATGTTTTGTTACCCACTAGCGTGACAGCACTGTATTCACGGCGATCCCAGTAGTTTTTACGCATCAGGTCAAAAGCGCCTGGCTTACTGATTTCACGGCGGAAAAGAGCGTCATCTCTACGCACATCATAGATTAACTGCGTGATGTTATGCAGTGTTGCTTCGTCCCAAGCTCTGTCCAATACCATAGTAGGAACAGGCGCGGTTGGCAGTAAATCGCTGGCATGCGCACGTAATTCGTTATTTAAGAACTCACAATAGCTGTTGAAAATCATCGTCGTACCGCGAGCTTTCCCTTCCAAGCCGTAGCCTGCAACGTGAGGGGTTGCGAATGCTAGCAGAGGCAGAAGCTCCATATCAACCTCTGGTTCAAATTCAAATACGTCAAGTGCCGCTGTAAAGCCATCGTTTTTCAAAAGACGTTGCTTCAAAGCAGCGTTGTCAACGATGGGACCTCGAGCCGCGTTAATCAAAATTTGATCGCTGCGGAGACCATTTAACACCTTCTCATCAATCAAATGATGCGTTGGGTATGGGCCATCTTTGGTGATTGGCGTATGTAGTGTAATGATGTCTGAGCTTTCAATCAGTTCTGTCAACGGAGTAAAGCTACGAGGATCACCAGCCTCTTGTTTGAATGGGTCATTGATGAGAACTTTAATACCCATGCCTTTCAAACATTTCTCTAGGTAGCTACCTACTTGGCCTGCACCAATAATACCTACCGTCTTGTCAAATACCGAGAAACCTTGTTGCTGAGCGAGCACCATCATCACGCTGAACGCGTATTCCGCTACACCCACTTTGTTACACCCTGGCGCAGCAGTGAAGAAAATGCCTTTCTCTTTTAAGAGTGCTTGGTCAACATGATCCATGCCTGCCGTGGCCGTACCAACAAACTTCAGCTTGTTTGCTTTGCTGATCAGGTCAGCATTCACTTTGGTGACTGAGCGAATCATTAGGGCATCAACATCCACTAAATCATCGGCGGTCAGTGTACGACCTGGTTTTAGAATTACGTTACCGAGTTGGCTGAATAGCTCTTCAGCATACGGCATATTTTCATCAACAATAATTTTCATAGCGCCAGCGTTCTAACATCCATTTGTAAGAGTTCGTTTATTCGCAAGATGCGAAACTAAAGCGATTGTGCCCTTTTCCCGAAAAATCTCAAGATATAACACCAATAAACCTCAAGGAGGTAACTCCTATAGAATCGATTGACGGGAAGCCTAGAGAAAAGCAGAAACAGAGAAAAGAAAAAGCCCGGCTAAATAGCCGGGCAAAGTTCCAGAACAAAAGGATCCTATCCCGCTCTCCATGGGATAGAGTCTGCGTCTGTTCGATCAGTGTGACTGATCAAGCTCTGGAAACTGGATTGTTGGCGTTTACAGTACTCTCGCAAGGCGCCAACAAATTCAGTTAACCTTGGTACTTTTTAATAACCAAAGTTGCGTTTGTGCCGCCAAAGCCAAAGCTGTTTGACATTACGGTCGTTAGCTCTGCATCACGTGCTTCTGTCACGATGTCCAGACCTTGTGCTGCTTCGTCCAAGTTTGAAATATTGATGCTTGGAGCAATGAAGTTTTTGTCTAGCATAAGTGTTGAGTAAATTGCTTCGTGCACGCCCGCTGCGCCGAGTGCGTGGCCAGTCATTGCTTTTGTTGCAGAGATTGCAGGGCTGTTCTCACCAAACAATTGTTGGATAGCACCAAGCTCTTTCACGTCACCAACTGGTGTCGATGTACCGTGCGTGTTGATGTAATCCACACCATCAACGTCTTGCATCGCCATCTTCATACAACGAATTGCACCTTCACCTGATGGCGCTACCATGTCGTAGCCATCTGATGTCGCACCGTAACCTACGATTTCACCGTATATTTTCGCGCCACGTGCCAGTGCGTGCTCTAGTTCTTCAATAACCAGCATGCCGCCGCCGCCCGAGATAACAAAACCGTCACGGTCTGCATCGTATGTACGAGATGCTTTGTCTGGCGTGTCATTGTATTTGGTTGACAGTGCGCCCATCGCATCAAACATCATAGTTTGAGACCAATCTAGCTCTTCGCCGCCACCAGCAAAAACAATATCTTGTTTGCCTAGTTGAATAAGCTCCATAGCATGGCCGATACAGTGTGCAGATGTTGCACATGCAGAGCTCATTGAGTAGTTCACGCCACGAATCTTAAATGGCGTAGCAAGACAAGCAGAAACAGTAGAAGACATAGTACGAGGAACCATGTAAGGACCAACTCGCTTTACGCCTTTTGCACGCATCGTGTCTGTCGCTACCGTTTGATTGTATGCAGAAGCACCGCCAGAACCTGCAACGATACCGGTACGATCGTTTGAAACCTGTTCTTCTGTAAGACCAGCGTCTGCGATTGCCTGCTCCATTGATAGGTATGCATAAGCAGCCGCATCACCCATAAAGCGCATCTGCTTACGGTCGATGTGTTCCGCCGGGTTGATTTTTAGATCACCCCATACTTGCGAACGAAGACCGTGTTCTTTGAACTGCTCAGATGCAGTGATGCCAGATTTGCCCGCTTTAAGAGACGCTAGAACTTCTTCGACGTTGTTACCGATACTTGAAACAATACCCATACCGGTGATTACGACTCGTTTCATTATGACATTCCTATAATTCAAAAATCCGCTAGATGATAACTAAGATAGTCAACAAAAGTGGTCAGCTTTCCCATAAATTCGTACAATCGCCCCATTCTTACCGCGCCAAATCACAAATTTGCACCATTATGACTTCAATAAAAAACGCAGAACTTGGTTGGAACGAAGCTGGTACTCCGGTTTCAGACCAATTTGATGATGTTTACTTCTCTAACGTAAACGGTCTTGAAGAGACACGCTACGTTTTCTTAAAACAAAATCATCTCCCAGAAAGATGGCAGGAATTTGACCAAAGACGTTTTGTCATTGGTGAAACCGGATTTGGCACGGGATTAAACTTCTTAGCAGTATGCCAGTGGTTTAGTGAGTTTCGTCGTCAGCATCCGGACGCAACATTGAAAGAGCTGCATTTTATTAGCTTTGAAAAATACCCATTAAGCAAAGCCGATTTAAAGAAGGCGCATGAAGCTTGGCCTGAGCTAGCTGAATACGCGGAAAAGTTACAAAAGCACTACCCTGCCGCTGTGCCGGAGTGTCATCGCATTGTTTTAGAAGACGGCGCAATCACACTCGACCTTTGGTTTGGTGACATTAAAGACTGCATGCCGCAAGTTCCATACAACGAACAAGGTTTGATTGATGCTTGGTTCTTAGATGGATTCGCGCCAAGCAAAAACCCAGAAATGTGGAACCAAGGCCTGTTCAACAACATGGCAAAGCTAGCCAAGCAAGATTGTACAGTTGCCACGTTTACCGCAGCAGGCTTTGTACGTCGTGGTTTGAACGAAGCTGGCTTTACAATGAAAAAGGTGAAAGGTTTCGGCACTAAGCGAGAAATGATCGCCGGCTCTATGGAGCAACGTGAAAAGCAATCGAACCATCTCCCTTGGTTCAATCGCTCAGCATCTAGCAATCTTGATTCGATTGCCATCATTGGTGGTGGTATAGCTAGCGCGGCGTTAGCGAAAACGTTAGTTCGTCGTGGCCAAAACGTCACCCTTTACTGTAAAGACAAACAACCAGCCAAAGGAGCTTCAGGCAATCGACAAGGAGCCGTTTATCCACTGCTTAATGGCCCGCACACGGGCGTTTCGCGTGTGTTTGCTCCTGCATTTTTGTTCGCACGTCAGTTTGTTGAACAAGCAGCACAAGAGATCGATTTTGATCATGACTGGTGTGGCGTAACTCAGTTGATGTGGGATGACAAATCCACAGACAAACTGGAGAAAATGCTTGCGGGTAACTTCACTCCAGAGCTCATTCAAAAGCTGTCCGCCGAGGAAACTGCGAACACTATCGGGTTACCTATTGATATGGCGTCTGTGCACTACCCAATGGGAGGGTGGCTGTGCCCTGCCGAGTTAACTCGCGGGTTAATTAAACAATTGGAGAAGACGTCGTTACTCTCAACGAAGTTTGAACATCTTGTTGAGGCATTAGATTGGGATGAAAAGCGTCAGCTCTGGCTACTAACGGCGAGTGGTCAAACATTTGAGCACTCAACGGTTGTAATTGCGAACGGCCATGAGTTCCAGACATTGAGTCAAACCGCTTCCCTACCAATGGGACAAGTGAAAGGACAAGTCAGTCATGCGCCAGCAACCGAAATGCTGAGTCAGCTAAAAACGGTGTTGTGTTACGACGGTTACATGACACCTGTTAACCCAAGTAATCAACACTTGTGTATCGGTGCAAGCTACGACCGCAGTCACCTTGACTACGAATTTGATGAAAACGCCCAAAAAGATAATGCGGAAAAGCTAGTGAAATGTGTACCGAATCAAACATGGGCAAAAGAGGTAGATATCACTGGTAATCAATCTCGCCAAGGTATTCGTTGTGTTAGCCGAGATCACTTACCATTTGTCGGGAATGTGGGTGACTTTGAGACGATCAAAACGCAATATGCCAACTTACAAAATCAAAAAGCAGAAGAGGTAGAAACCATTCATCAGTACCCTAACCTATTCTGCTTCTTAGGTTTAGGATCTCGTGGACTGAGCTCTGCACCATTATTAGCTGAAGTGTTGGCCTCCCAGATCTGTGGGGACCCGCTGCCATTACCGGTTGATGTATTGACCGAACTTCACCCAAGTCGAATGTGGGTTCGTAAACTAAGAAAAGGCAAAGCCATTACCGAGCTGTAAGAGTATTCTCTCGTTTTAATTCCCGACACAGATACGTGTCGGGAATCGCTAACTCACTAAGTTGCTCGTACTGAGATTACTTCAGCAGTGCAACTGCCTGTTTCACTTGCTCTGCCACTTCTGGGTTTACAACCTTACCCGATTCCACGTCAAAATTTTCGTAGAAGCTCGGCACAGATAACGATGCCTTTACATCCGCGCCAAAAAATTGTGCAGAACCTGTCGCCGCCGCAAGAACACTTTGTGCACCACCGGGACCTGGGGAAGTTGCTAAATAAACGACAGGTTTGTTTTGAAATACATTACGCTCAATGCGCGTCGCCCAATCGAACAAGTTTTTATAGGCCGCTGGGTACGAACCGTTATGCTCTGCGAAGGAAACAACGATAGCGTCAGCCTCCGCCAAGTCACGTAAAAACGCGACAGCCCCTTCAGCTTGACCTATTTCTTTCTCTTTGTCCTCGCTAAACATTGGCGCTTGATAATCGTTTAAGTCTAGAACATTCACTTGAGCGCCTTCGACTTGATTTGCTGCGTATGTAGCAAGTAGTTTGTTGATTGAGGTAGAGCTGGTAGATGCACCAAATGCGACAATTTTCATGGTTGTAATCCTTTGTTCACGTTTTGTGCTGATCAGAATAAAAGTTGAACAGTTTCGCTACAACCACAAAAATTTTATGAAGAGGTTCGAATTTTTCGAAGTAGTAAATGACTAGGATTAAATAAAGGGAGAACGCTGCTTAGGGACTAAGCCTGAGCCTGGAGCTCTTGCCACAAATCACTGACAATCACGCGATCGGCCGGGCTTAACTCGGTACGCGCATTTTCTAAGCTGCTCTCAATGCGTGACTTCAGCTCAGTAATATCGCTAATCCCTTCTTCTTCACAAGACGCCGCGGATAAAGAGATGTGACCACGTAAATAACCACCAGCAAACAATTCATCGTCAGATGCTGTTTCAATTCGAGCATCAATCAGTTCCAGTAGTTTTTCTTCAAATTCAATAATCATGGTGTATCTCTGAGGTTATTAATGGTTATTTAACGCAAAAGTCCGACGCTTCCAGTGGCTTAGTTTGATAAAATGCGCGCAGGGCATCAGAAAGCATTTTCACTCGCAAAGGCAAGCCTACGTCCAAAATACCCAGCACTTCTTTATGTACTTTTTGCATAAAGCCGAGCCTATCTGGTTCAAAATCGCCGTGTAGATTGTCACAACTCACCGTAAAAGGGAAGCCAGCGCTTTGTGCCAGAATCCATTCATAAGCTTGAGGTCGCACTTCAACTTTCTCAAACTCCGCTTGAACTTCTGCTGTTCGCCCATCGGGTTCATACCAATAGCCAAAATCTTCCAGCAAACGACGCTCTGGACCAGCCACACACCAATGCGAAATCTCGTGTAAAGCAGAGGCGTAAAAACCCCGAGCAAAAATAATCCGATGATGAGGGTGTTCATCATCAGCAGGAAGATAAATAGGCTCATCACCACCTAACTCTAATTTCGTATTAAATTGTTCTAAAAAGGTGTCATTAAAAATGGTGATTAAGTCTTGGTATTCGTGGGTCATCGTCGAGTTTGTACTTCAGTTTGACATGCGCTGCATATTGTCGCTGTTTTTAGCTATGAGGTAAAGGCAACCCCACATTTTTGGTTATTAGTTGAATTTATCTGAACATCGCTTTCTCCATACAATTTCTCATTCGTCAGCGTACTTATTTACCACTACACTCTCGCCTTATTTTGATGCCGTTCAAACCGCTATTTTTAAGCCGTTTGATTACAAGCATGTTGCTGGTTTTAATCACTTTTTAAGAGAGATAGAACCGTTTGTAAGTGTTGTTACTTCGCCTACGCTGATTCTCGTAGAACGTAGTGACTTTTTACGTTGAGTGTTTCCCTATGTTGCTAAGTGTGTTGTATATCATTGGTATCACGGCTGAAGCCATGACAGGTGCGTTAAGTGCTGGTAGAAGAAAGATGGACTGGTTTGGTGTTATGTTGGTGGCCAGCGCAACGGCCATTGGTGGTGGCACCGTACGTGACATTCTATTAGGCCACTACCCTCTTGGTTGGGTAAAAAACCCAGAGTTCCTTGCAATTACGTGTGTTGCAGGTGTGCTAACAACAGGTTTAGCGAAATGGGTGATTAAGCTAAAAGGCCTGTTCATTCGCCTTGATGCGTTAGGTCTAATCGTATTCAGCATCATCGGAACAAAAATTGCGATGGGCATGGGCTTGCACCCTGGTATTTGTATGGTTTCAGCGTTAGTAACGGGTGTATTCGGTGGGCTACTTCGCGACTTAATCTGTCGCCAAACACCATTGGTACTGCATGAAGAGCTTTACGCTTCTGTCGCTCTTATCGCATCAGGAATGTACTTAGCGCTATTAGAGTTCAATGTTCCCGATGTCACTGCCACTATTATTACACTGGTTACTGGTTACATGTTGCGTATGGCTGCGGTACGCTTTAAGTGGCGTCTGCCTTCTTTCCATTTGGAAACCGAAGGCTCGATTCATTAAGCAAAAACTACTTAAACAAAAAAGGTTGCCTGATACAATTGTGCCACCCGCGATTCAGTGAGTGGCATAATTTTATATTCAGTCATCCTGAACAGCGACGAAGGAACATGATTCAGGATCTATTATCCGAGCACTCTGTTGTCAGAGATGTTTCTTTCTCTTTTCATCGCGCTGAAATTAGATTCCTAGTCTCGCTATAGCTCGCTGGAATGACACAAAGCTCTTAAATCTTCGGTGTTTCAGTTGTTACGCCATGGTTTTGACCACGGTGGCGTAGTAAATGATCCATCACCACAATTGCCAGCATCGCTTCTGCGATAGGCACAGCACGAATACCCACACATGGGTCATGACGACCTTTGGTGATCAATTGAGTTGGTTCACCTTCTTTTGTGATGGTCTCACCCGGCACAGTGATACTTGATGTTGGCTTAAGCGCAATGTTTGCGACAATGTCTTGACCAGTAGAGATACCACCAAGAATGCCACCCGCATGATTACTACCAAAACCTTCAGGAGCAAGCGTATCACGGTGCTGACTGCCTTTTTGGTTTACCACCTCGAAACCGTCTCCGATTTCCACGCCTTTCACCGCGTTGATGCTCATTAGTGCGTGCGCGATGTCTGCATCCAAACGGTCAAATACGGGTTCCCCAAGACCAACAGGCACGTTAGTTGCCACAACCTGGATTTTTGCGCCAATAGAGTCGCCTTCTTTTTTCAGGTCACGGATAAGTTGGTCAAATGCTTCTACTTTGTCAGCATCAGGGCAGAAGAATGCATTGTTCTCGATTTCGTTCCAATCTACCTTGTCGATAGATACATCACCCATTTGTGACAAGTAAGCACGAATCTCAACACCAAACTCATCTTTTAAGTATTTCTTCGCGATTGCACCAGCAGCCACACGCATTGCGGTTTCACGAGCTGAAGAACGGCCGCCACCGCGATAGTCGCGGATGCCATATTTTTGGTGGTAAGTGTAATCAGCATGACCCGGTCTGAACTTATCTTTGATGTCAGAGTAGTCTTTTGAGCGCTGATCGGTGTTTTCAATTAGCAAACCGATCGATGTGCCCGTGGTTTTGCCTTCAAAAACGCCAGAAAGAATTTTAACTTCATCCGGTTCACGACGTTGTGTGGTGTAACGTGATGTGCCTGGACGACGGCGGTCGAGATCGATTTGTAGATCTGCTTCTGTAATTTCCAACCCCGGAGGACATCCGTCTACGATACATCCCAGTGCGATACCGTGACTTTCCCCGAATGTCGTCACTCGGAAATGTTGTCCGATACTGTTTCCTGCCATTACTTCCTCAAGTTTTTATCGCCACGCTCTCTCAAAACAGAGCATAGCTGCTTTCCAATTCTTCGTGGATTCATAGTGGCTTTATTACGTTTTGATGTAAAGAGTTAATATCGGCGAGGTATGCATAAAAAAAACACCGAGCATAAAGCTCGGTGTTTTGATGTTTAGTGCAAGACTCTATTAGTCTTTGTACAGTTTAAACTCTTCTGCACACTCAACCAGCTGGTCACGCGTTAGCATAAATACGCCATGACCGCCGTTCTCGAACTCAATCCAAGTAAATGGAATCTCTGGGTACTGTTCCATCATATGAATCATTGAGTTTCCGACTTCACAAATAAGAATGCCGTTATCTGTTAGATAATCTGGCGCGTTAGCTAGAATACGACGCACAAGTTTTAGACCATCCGTACCCGCAGCTAAACCAAGCTCAGGCTCATGCGTGAACTCATCTGGCAGGCTGTTCATGTCTTCTTCATCCACATATGGTGGGTTGGACACGATTAGATTGTATTTCTCTTTTGGAAGATCACGGAACAAATCAGAGCGAATTGGGAACACTTGCTGCTCCATGCCGTGATCTTGTACGTTTTGCTCAGCCACTTGTAGAGCATCTGTAGAGATGTCGATAGCATCCACTTCTGCTTCAGGGAAAGCGTGCGCACAAGCAATCGCGATACAACCAGAACCCGTACATAGGTCCATGATGCGCGTAGGCTCTTCCACCAACCAAGGTTGGAATTCCGCTTGAATCAATTCGCCGATAGGAGAGCGTGGCACAAGTACACGCTCATCAACGAAGAACTCAAGACCGCAGAACCATGCTTTGTTTGTTAGGTATGCTGTTGGCGTACGCTCGTTGATGCGTTTTACTACGCGCTCAACAATACGCAGACGCTCGCTTGTCGTTAGGCGAGAGTTCAATACGTGCGGAGGCACATCAATCGGCAAGTATAAGGTTGGCAGGATAAGCTGAACTGCTTCATCCCACGCATTATCAGTACCATGACCGTAAAACAGGTTCGCTGCATTAAAGCGGCTTACCGTCCAACGAATCATATCTTGAAGGGTATGCAGCTCCGATACCGCTTCTTCTACAAAAATCTTATCCAAAATTGCCTCCGAAAAGCGCTACAATACTGCCAATAAAGTTTATTAATGAAATTGTTTACCTAATGAGCAAAAAAGACACCGAGAACGATGACGATTTCGCCTTGTTTCAGGAAGCAGTACAGGGCGTAAAAAAGTTGCGACAGGATACCATAATCCAGCAACCAAAAAAAAATACTAAGCAAAAAGAAATCAAGCGCTCCAACCGTGAAGCGAGTGACTCTGAATTTTACTTTTCAGACGAGTTTGTCCCTCTATTAAACGATGAAGGTCCAACTCGTTATGCACGTGACGACGTCTCCACTTATGAAGTCAAACGTCTACGTCGTGGCGTGTATGTACCGGACGTGTTCCTCGATATGCACGGCATGACACAGCAAGAAGCAAAACGCGAGCTTGGTGCGATGATAGCCTATTGCATCAAAAACGAGATTCATTGTGCGTGTGTGCAACATGGTATTGGGAAACACATCCTGAAACAGAAAGCCCCACTTTGGTTAGCACAGCATCCTGACGTTATGGCTTTTCACCAAGCGCCACTAGAATTTGGTGGTGATGGTGCGTTGTTAGTGTTGCTTTCTATTCCTGAAAAGTAACAGGCTTGCTGTAGACACTAAACGAAAAGGCAGGGATCTCCTGCCTTTCTTATTCTGTCTCTAATTTGCAAACGCTTATTTTGGTTTAGACACTTATGGCGTAATATGCCAAAGCACTTCACCATTTTGTGTTTGTAAATCATATTCAATGCACACTAGCCCTGATGTAGGAAACATCGGTGGTGTCATGTCTTTTACAAACTCTGAAGTCAGATAACCGACCAAAGGCAAATGCGATACGAACAAAAGCGAGTCCAATTGTTCGACTTCGATTAATGCACTTGCGAAATCGAAGACATGCTCGGACTGGCCATAAGGTGTAATATCTTCACAAGTTTCAATGCTTTTTGCAGAGAAATACGCACTGATCTCTTGCCAAGTTTGTTGAGCTCTAATGTACGGACTCACCAACACTTTATCGAATTGCGCAAAACCCTGTTCTTTACAGGCTCTCGCAACCGCTTCTGATTCGACTCTGCCTCTTGGGGTCAATTGTCGTGCTGCGTCTGAATCTGCAAAATGCTCGGCTTCACCGTGACGCATGATGAATATTTTCATGTTATTTCCTAGGGATAGCTAACGCTACCAAAAGGTTGACTGCTATCTTTATTAGATAGACGGGGCTAACTTTAACAATGACGAAACAAAAATACTGATATAATTATCTGTTCATTATACCAATTCGCTTGTTAAAGATAGCGACTTTCTTAACAATCTATTAAAAGAATGTACTCAGTTCATCACACTATTTAACTGTGCAATGAGTTCAGAGCATTCACTCAAACAGTTCTTCCCCATACGCAAACGCGATGGGCCTGTGCAGAAGTCTACGAATAACAAAAATACGGCAAGCAGTATTTGTCGAAACGCAAACTTTGCGCCCCCCGCGAGGGGAGCCTAAATTACTGTAATGCGAAATCTGGAGACGCATCGTGCATCTAAGTCCTAACGATTCAAATCAATACCGCTACATTACCTTGAGCAATGAACTGCGTGTACTGCTGATTCATTCCGATACAGCTCAACAGTCGGCAGCTGCTCTGGCAGTGAACGTTGGACACTTCGACGACCCAAACGATCGCCAAGGTCTGGCACACTATTTAGAACACATGCTTTTTTTGGGTACGGAAAAATACCCTAAAGTGGGCGAGTTTCAAAGCTATATTAGCCAACACGGTGGAACAAACAACGCTTGGACGGGCACAGAGCACACTTGTTTCTTTTTCAATATTGCTCCAAATGCCTTTGAAAGTGCCTTAGATCGATTTAGCCAATTCTTTACCGCACCTTTGTTTAACGAAGAAGCATTAGACAAAGAGCGACAGGCTGTCGACTCCGAATACAAGCTCAAACTTAATGATGATTCTCGTCGCCTGTATCAAGTTAACAAAGAAGTCATCAATCCAGAGCACCCGTTTTCAAAATTCTCTGTCGGAAACTTAGATACTCTTGGCGACCGAGATGGTAAATCCATCCGCGACGAAATTGTAGAGTTTCACCACTCTCAGTATTCCGCCGATTTGATGACACTGACTCTATTTGGGCCACAGCCGCTCGATGAACAGCAAGCTTGGGTAGAAACCATGTTTGCCGACATCCCAAATCACCATCTTCGTGGAAAATCGATTGATGTACCGATCGGCACTGAGGAAAGCACGGGCATTTTGGTTCAAGTCGAGCCGCTCAAAGAGTTCCGTAAACTGATTCTCACATTCCCCATGCCGGGAATGGATGCGCATTATAGCGTGAAGCCACTCTCCTACTTTGCTCACCTGTTGGGTTATGAAGGAGAAGGCAGTTTGATGCTTCAACTCAAAGAAAAAGGCTGGATTACCTCTCTCTCAGCGGGCGGCGGCGCGAGTGGCAGTAACTACCGAGACTTTACCGTAAGCTGCACCCTGACGCCAAACGGCTTAGATCATGTTGATGATATCGTTCAAGCGGTTTTTCAATACCTCTCGATGATCAAACAAGACGGGTTAGATGAATGGCGCTATCTCGAAAAACAAGCGGTATTAGAATCGGCTTTCCGCTTCCAAGAGCCATCGCGCCCAATGGATCTCGTCAGCCATCTGGTGATCAACATGCAGCACTATCAACCGGAAGACACGGTTTATGGTGACTACAAAATGGCGGGCTACGATGAGGAGTTACAGCGTTCATTGCTGCGATACTTAACCATCGATAATGTACGCGTTACTTTGATTGCTAAAGGCCTGGAATACAACCGTACTGCCGAATGGTACTTTACCCCGTACTCCGTCACACCTTTTAGTGAAGGCCAACGTCGTTTCTATCAACAAATCGACCCAAGCTGGCAATTCGTCTTACCGAAAAAGAACCCTTATATTTGCTACGACCTCGACCCCATGCCACTCGAAAATGGTGATTCGCTGCCAGAGTTGATTGAGGATCTCGAAGGGTTTCGGCTGTGGCATTTGCAAGATGACGAATTTCGCGTGCCTAAAGGTGTCGTTTATGTCGCTATCGACAGCTCTCATGCCGTTGCATCACCAAAGAACATCGTCAAAACGCGCTTATGTGTAGAGATATTCCTCGATTCGCTAGCAAAAGAAACCTATCAAGCAGAAATCGCAGGGATGGGTTACAACATGTACGCTCACCAAGGTGGCGTGACCTTAACCCTCTCAGGGTTCAGTCAAAAGCTGCCTCAGTTGCTAGAAATGATTCTGCACCGTTTTGCTTCTCGAGATTTCAGCCCTGCTCGCTTTGAAACCATCAAACAACAACTGTTACGAAACTGGAGAAATGCTTCACAAGATCGCCCTATTTCGCAGCTGTTTAACGCACTTACTGGGTTACTTCAACCCAATAACCCGCCTTTCGCAACCTTAGTCGAAGCGCTAGAAGAAATCGAAGTCGATGAACTCTCGGTATTCGTAGAATCCATTCTTGCAGAACTGCACGTTGAAATGTTTGTTTACGGAGACTGGCAACGCCAGCATGCCCATGACATGGCAACGACCTTAAAGGATGCTCTAAGAGTTAACGAGCAACGTTATGAAGAGGCACTTCGTCCTCTCATTATGCTAGGTAAAAATGGCAGTTTTCAACGTGAGGTGCATTGTAATCAGCAAGATTCCGCGGTCGTTATTTACCACCAGTGCGAGGATATTGAGCCTCGTAGTATCGCGCTATACTCATTGGCCAATCACCTTATGTCGGCAACGTTTTTCCACGAAATCCGTACCAAGCAGCAATTAGGTTACATGGTAGGCACTGGCAATATGCCGCTAAATCGTCACCCTGGTATTGTACTGTATGTGCAGTCACCTAATGCAGCACCTGCCGAGCTGGTTACCTCAATCGATGAGTTTTTAAATGCCTTTTATATGGTGCTGTTAGAGTTAAACGATTACCAATGGCACAGCAGTAAGCGCGGCTTGTGGAACCAAATAGCAACGCCGGACACCACACTTCGAGGACGGGCTCAACGTCTTTGGGTTGCGATAGGAAATAAGGACACTGAGTTTAACCAACGTGACAAGGTACTGGCGGAGTTGAAGAAGCTGACGCGCGCAGACATGATTCGCTTCGTTGTGAACGAATTGAAACCTCGTACTGCAAATCGTTTGATCATGCACTCTCAAGGTCAAGCGCATTCGGAGGCTCCGCGCATCCATCTAGGACAAGAAATAGGATCGATTGAAGAGTTCCAACTTCGGCCAAAAGATTGCGGCTTGGGGTGATCTAGTTGCGCAGAAATAAAATTGTCGATTACTAGAATGAACCTACAAACCCATGAGATTGTCGGTCTCATAGATTGAATCGGCACCATAATTGGCAGAAAATTGAAATTGCGCCATTGCGGCTTATGCTCTAATTACCGCACTAAAAATAACTTAATGAGGTAATCATGAAAAAAGCACTTTTACTTGTGGCTCTTATACTGCCATTGGCATCTGCTCACGCTGAAATCTCAGTCAAAGGCGATGGTTTCGAACTAAGTGACGACTGTGTGCGCCTTAGCGGAGACAATGTATCCATCAAATCAGATGATTGCTCTTCAAAACAGTGGAACGATAAAGACAAAAAAGGTAATAGCAGCGTTCATGGGGACGACAACCCAGGTAAAGGCCACAATAAAGATAAGAAAGACAAGAAGAAGTAACCATTTCTTCTTTATGAAAAAGGCTTGCCACTGGCAAGCCTTTTTCTCTACCGAAGCAACGTTTAATAGAACGTTGTCCCTTCACCAGCTCGAGTAAGCAAACCATCACATGGCGCGTAACGATCGCCATACTTCGATGCAAACTCATTCATTTTCTCTACGAGCTCTTTAATGCCAAATTGGTCCATGTAACGGAACGGACCACCCAAGAACGGTGGGAAACCAATACCAAATATCGCGCCAATATCACCGTCACGTGGCGAGCGAATGATGCCATCATCCAAACAACGTACCGCTTCATTCAACATTGGCAGCACACAGCGCAACGCAATATCGTTATCGCTTAGCTTAGATTCAGGGTCGAGCTTAAGCAGTTTGTAAACTGATTTGTCGACATCTTTCTTCTTGCCCTTATAAGTGTAAAAACCCTTACCACTCTTGCGTCCTTTACGTCCATCATTTAACAAGATATCAAACACATCCGGGCCTTTGAATCGGTCACCTAACTCATTAACCAGAATCGGCATAATTTTCGCGCCAATGTCGACACCGACTTCATCCAACAAGGTAATCGGGCCGACAGGGAAACCAAAGTCAAGCAACGCCGTATCAATCTTTTCGATCGGTTCGTTAGCCAACAAAATATGCGCCGCTTCGTTCATGTATGGCGCAAGAATGCGGTTCACGTAAAAGCCCGCTTTGTCTTTCACTACGATCGGAGTTTTACCTTGCTTCTTAGCAAGTGCAACAACTGTTGAAACGGTTTCATCTGACGTCGTTTCATGCGGAATCACTTCCACCAAAGGCATTTTTTCTACTGGGCTGAAGTAATGCAAACCAACTACGTTTTCTGGACGCTCTGCTTTTTCTGCAATTTTGTGGATAGGCAACGAAGAAGTATTGGTCGCAAAGATAGTTTCTGTCTTAGCGTTCGCTTCAATGTCCGCCACCATTTTTTGCTTAAGATCTAGGTCTTCAAAAACGGCTTCAATTACGACATCAATATGATTAAAACTGGTAAAGTCGACACCACCAGACAGTTGCAGCATTTTCGCTTGCAGGTCGGCCTTGGATAGAATGCGACGTTTGCGCTGTTTCTCAAATAACTTGTAGTTGTAGTTGAGCGCGTTTAAAACGCCATCGTTGCTAACGTCTTTGATGCGAACAGGTACTTTTGCTTTTGCAACAGACACATGGCTGATTCCGGCGCCCATCAGACCACCACCAAGCACACCAACTTTATGAACTGGTGCTGGTTTCGCATCCGTGCCATTTTCTTTCTTCATTTCTGTTGTGGCAAAGAAGATCGAACGGAGCGCTTTTGACTCTGAGCTCATTACAAGCTCACCGAAGCGCTTCGCTTCAAGTTCTTGGCCTTTAGCGAAGCCTTTCTCTAAGCCATGTTGAATAACTTCTAGAATTGCTACCGTTGCTGGATAGTTACCACGGGTTTTTTGATTCGTTTTCTTCGCAGCTTGCTCAAATACAAACTTGCGCCCTAGCCCGCTACCAGACATCACCTTTTCTTTCGTCGATAGCTTTTTCGTACCCTTGTTTTTACCTTTGTCGATAAACTGTTTTGCTACGTCGAGCAAAATGGTGTCAGGCACACAGGCGTCCACAACGCCCAGTTTTTTAGCTTTCTTCGCACGAAGTTGTTTACCCGTCAGGATCAAGTCCAACGATGGTAACAGGCCAATCAAACGTGGCAGACGCTGAGTACCACCAGAACCTGGCAATAAACCAAGTTGTACTTCTGGCAGACCTAAACGCGTTTTGTCAGAATCCGTACAAACACGATAATCACATGCAAGAGCCAGTTCTAAACCACCGCCCAAACATGGGCCATGAATAGCCGCAACGACAGGATACGGTAAGTCCGATAGCTGCTGGAACAACTCCTGACCCTGCCTTGCTAAGGCTTCCGCTTCACTTGCTGTGGTGCATGCTTCTAGCATTCTAACATCTGCGCCCGCAACAAAATTGTCCGGTTTTAGGGAGTGGATGATCATCCCTTTAATACCACTGGAGTCTTTTAGCTGAGCAAGAATTTCTTTCATTTCGTCAGCAAAAGCCGCCTGCAGCGTATTCATTTTTTCATTAGGAACATCGATGGCTAACCAAGCAATATTTTGCTCATCAACCTTTAGACTAAATGCTTTTTGCTCGCTCATTACTCAACCTCCAGAATCATTGCCGCACCAAGACCACCAGCAGCACATGCGGTATTCAATGCAATACCACCGCCACGGCGTTTTAGCTCTCGTAGGGTTTGCGTCATCATACGCGCACCAGTCGCAGCAAATGGGTGACCATAAGCAATTGATCCGCCAAGCACGTTGAACTTATCCATGTCAATTTCACCAATCGCTTTTGAGCGACCAAGGTTTTCTTGAGCAAACTTATCGGAAGCAAACATCTTCACATTCGCCAATGCTTGAGCAGCAAAGGCTTCGTGCATGTCGATCAACGTCAGGTCTGACAGTTCCAAGCCTGTATTTTCAAGCACTTTCGCTGTGGCATAAGTCGGCCCCATCAGCATGTCCTTTTCCACACCGATAGCAGAGAATGCATAACCTCGGATGTAACCAAGGATCTCCATTCCGAGCTCTTTCGCTTTACCTTCTCGCATCAACATCACTGCCGCACCACCATCAGTCAATGGCGTACTGTTCGCAGCCGTAACACTGCCATACTGACGATCAAACGCAGGTCGCAATTTCGCGTATCCCTCAACCGTTGAGTCATGACGGATATTGTTGTCTTCCGAAATCCACTTTTTGTATGGTTCAGGGAAAGCCGTCATCACTTCATCTTGGATTTTTCCTTCTTTCCAAGCTTGAGAAGCCAGCGTATGAGAACGATATGCAAGCGCATCCTGTTCTGCGCGAGAAATACCATGTGTTTTAGCCATTTGCTCTGCAGTTTGTCCCATGGATAAACCCGTAGAGTACTCTGCTACTGCTGGTGGCACTGGCATCAGGTCTTTAAAGCTCAAGTTTTTGAGGATACTAAGCTTCTGACCCATTGTTTTTGTCTTACTAAGAGCAAGCAGATTAGCGGCCAATTTCTTTGATACGCCAATAGGCAGGACGGAAGAAGAGTCTGCACCGCCAGCAATACCAATATCGATGGTTCCCGCCATGATGCTTTCTGCGACATTAACCGCCGCTTGAAAACTCGTTGCACACGCTCGAGTCACACTGTAAGCATCAGTATGGATGTTCATACCGGTGCCTAACACGATTTCTCGTGCGATGTTTGGCGCTTCAGGCATTTGTACTACTTGTCCAAATACCACTTGTTCGATTAGCTTCGGATCAATATCTGTTCGAGCAAGCATTTCGCTTACTACCATTTTCCCTAAATCGACCGCTGGCACTTGGCTAAATTCCGTGCTTTGACGAGCAAAGGGAGTTCGAAGCCCCGCGACAATAGCGACACGCTCACCATTGCGTGTTTTTACTTCCTGCTTGCCCATTGTTTCTCCTTAAATACAAGAGGTCTGACCTGAGGCATTGTAATGAATTTGTTAAATTTATCAAACGTGCGTTTAAATAAACGTGAAGCAAGTAGTTCAATTACTCTACTTCTTTGATTCTTATGCGATTACTAATGGTTAACTATAGAGAGTTAAAACGGTAAGAGGTATACGGAAAGTAAAATCGAAGCAAAAAAAACCACACATAACTGTGTGGTCGGAATATCTATAAAACAATTAACTTACGCCAATTGAAAAGTAATCAGTTTCCTGATTAGGAGAAAGTAAAGTCAGCCTTCAAAAGGAAGTGTCATCTTGCTCAACATGTTAGTCGCAATGACTAACGAGATGACAAGGTGTACTATAACCCCTTCACTGCTTGATATTTTGAAATAGATCAATTTTATAGTGATTTTACGAGTTTTAAGCTCACCTAGAGCGATTATTGATTCAAAACAATTCAAGAATCCACCATCAGAAGTCCCTTTTAATGCTCCATCGAGTGAACTTATCCAAGCCATTGATTACTAATGATGATATTGTTAACAATATATATCAATTCGTGTTCGATGATATCTGACATTTGCGTATACACTTTTAGGTAACCACATGGCTTATTGTGTCAAAGGGGTTGCATGACAAATCCTGCAACCAAAACCGCTAGGCGATGAAGCAAGTAAAGTCATGCTCAGAACAAATAAGAAACTCACAGAGCGAGGATGGAGGCTCCTGTGGCCATATTAAAAATGTTTGGAAAGAAAAATTCCAACAGTCCGGTCAACTCTGATATGGACAAGCAAAGAAAATACGAAGCGCTCGTCCGAGGGTATCATCGTGACTTGTACCGCTACGCATATTGGTTGTGCAAAGATAAAGCGGTCGCGGAAGATCTAGTTCAGGAAACCTGTCTTAGAGCTTGGAAGTCACTCGATAGCCTCCAGGACGAAAAAGCTGCCAAGTCTTGGCTCATCACAATATTGAGACGAGAAAACGCGCGCCGCTTCGAACGTAAACAATTTGATTTAGTTGATATCGATGATTACGGCAATGATGCTAAAGTCAGCGATGAACCACATCATCAGCAAGAATGGCTGCAGGCACAGATCATGAAGCTCGATGTTGAATACCGTGAGCCTTTATTTCTCCAAGTTGTTGGTGGTTTCAGTGGAGAAGAAATTGGTGACATTCTTGATTTAAATAAAAACACAGTGATGACTCGACTATTTCGCGCTCGTAATCAACTTAAAGAGATGTTGGATTCTCAAGATACCAAGAGAGGACAAAAGAATGGATGATTTAGAATTTCGTCGTCGTATTTTGTCGGATCCAAAACAAAAGGATGAAGAGATTCTGCAAGCTTTAGCTGGTAGCGACGCCAACAATAAGTTTGTTGATGACGTTTTGGATCTCGATGTAAAAATTAAACAAGCCATGAATGTGGATGTACCCGAAGATCTCGCAGATAAGATTTTATTTAGCCAGACGTCGAGTGCACTTGATGAAGAGAAGGTCGTAAGACCAAACTTTGTCCGCAAAGCAATGGCACTTGCCGCTTCTATTGCGTTCACCGCAGGGTTATTAGTTGGCCAAGTAAACTGGGGAAATGTTTTGGTGTCTCCAGCACAAGCCAGTTTAGCGGATACCGCGATGAAACACGTTATTCATGAAGAACCGTTTGTTCGTCATCTTGATGAGGATGTACCGAGCTCGCAAATTAATGCGAAAATGTCGCCATTTCATTACCAGTTTAGTGAAAACTTTCCATATCACGTTTACTACCTAAACCACTGCGGTTTTGGCGAATCCAATGCGGTGCATATGGTGTTCCAAGGTCCAAAAGGTAAAGTAACGTTATTTATTACTGGTATTCCAAGCGAACAAAGTACCGACTTTAGTAAGGATGGCATGACCGGAATCGTTCAGCCCGTCGGGAGTTCAAGCCTGATTTTAGTCGGGGAAGAAGGTGAAAATATTGATGCGCTCGCTACGACTCTTGCATCAATGATTAAGCCGATGTAACAACTTCGACGATTTCCAGCCTTCAAAAGGTTAAATGCCGCTAAATGATCTTATTTAGCGGCATTTTTGTATAAATAGAACACAAAACATTCACCACCCCTATCACATTTAGAGCTTAAACTCTAAATTATGCATTTTAAGTGCAATTTCCCGTCTTTTAGACATCATTTCTGCAATTTTTATTCAATTTTATCCAATGGTCGGATTTGTCCAAGCAACTATTGATACTACTATCTGCGCCACTGAGCAAAAGCTCAATTTATCGTCCAAAGAGACGAATCTAATAAGGAAAAACAAATGACTCAGAACACGCGTCTGTTTAAAAAGACTCTCCTAGCAGTAACGGTAGCTTTTGCCTCAGGTCAATCGATGGCAGCGGGTTTCCAAATCAACGCTCAATCAGCAACTGGCATCGGCCGTGCATTTGCTGGTGATGCGGTAATCGCAGATAATGCAGCAGTAATGGCTCGTAACCCAGCAGCAATGGCTCTGTTTGATAAAATGGAACTGTCGCTAGGTTTCGAAAGCATTACTTCAATGATTGAAGTGAAAGATGCGAAATATAACGTTAATACTCCTTTGGGCTCCAATACTGTAAGTGTTGCTGATACTGATGATGTGGGTGATACGTCAATAGCTCCAAACATTCACCTAATCGTTCCAGTAAATGACAAGTTTGCATGGGGCGTAAACGCATACTCTAATTTCGGCACTAAAACTGAATTTTCAGATAACTACACTGCAACAGAGTACGGTGGTCTTACGGATGTAAAAAGCTTCAACTTTGGATTGGCGGGTTCTTACCGTTTAAACGAACAATGGAGCTTTGGTGCTGGTTTAGATTTAATCTACGGCCAAGGCACAATGAAGCGTACAACTAGCTCTTCAGTCCCAAGGGTTGGCGGTCAAAAAATTCTGGACGTAGATAAAGCTGATGGTTGGGCTGTTGGTTTTAACGTAGGTACTGTGTACGAACTAGATGAAAACAACCGTTTTGGTCTAGCGTATCGTTACAGCCCTGAATTTACGGCGAAAGACGACAAAGGTCAGGAAATCACGCTACCTCTACCAGATATGGCCGAGTTTTCCGGTTTCCACAAAATCCAAGACACTAAATTTGCTGTACACTACAGCATCCAATACATCGGCTGGAAAGATTTCGACCAAATTGATTTTGAGAACCTAAATCAGGGTTTACTTAAAGGTGGTTACTCGAAAGACTATCAATGGCAAGATGGCTGGCACTACGCAATTGGTGGTACTTACTACCTAAACAACAACTGGACACTTCGTGCTGGTTACATGTACGACACAAGCGCTCAAGATAAAGTAACGTCTATCTCGGTACCAGACTCGGATCGCCAGTGGTTCTCCACAGGTTTCTCTTACCATATTGATAATAGCTCAAACATCGATTTTGGCTTCACGTACTTGTTAGGTGAAGATGTAAAAGTTAATGAGAATACTCAATTAGCTCCTGGTCTTTCTACCGGTGTAACAGCAACAACTCATGCTGATGCAATTCTATTCGGCTTACAATACAGCCGTAGCTTCTAAACGCTTCGCTGTTAGTTAGTAGAAAAATACTTTATATAAAAGGCTGGATTTCCAGCCTTTTTTCATATCTGCGATTTATTGCCCACTCAATTTGAGTGAACACGTGTATCTAAATCTCACAATTAGGACGCACAGCTGTTCGCTGAATTCCGTTTACAAGCCTTTCACAGTTAGATTATTAAACCGCACAAATAACATTTGAAAGGATAATATTCCAAATGACCACTTACGCTGGATTTTCATTTCTAAAGTAAAAACTCTACCTTTAAACTTTCGTCCCACGTTATAAACAAATCAGCGAACATTCGAATGAAAACCAACAAGACTCTTCTATCAACAGCAGTGGCATTAAGCCTACTTGGCACAACGGGCATGGCTAACGCAGCAGGTTTCCAACTTGCTGAATATTCTGCAACAGGCCTAGGTCGAGCATATGCTGGTGAAGCTGCAATGGCTGACAACGCAAGTGCACAATGGCGTAACCCAGCAATGCTAACTTATTTGGAAGGCACTCAAGTGTCCGTTGGTGCAATCTATGTGAACCCAAATATTGATATTGAAGGTGATGTAAACTTCCACGGTAGCACTTCTTCTGCATCTTCAGATGACTTCGCACATGATGCAATCATTCCAAACTTCTACCTATCACACCAATATAATGAGAAATTCGCGATTGGTTTGGCATTTGGCACCAACTACGGCATGGAAACCGATTTAGGTAAAGGCTTTGGTGCCTCGCACTTCGGTAATGAAGCAAGCGTAACGACAATGGAAGCGAACTTAAACGCAGCTTACAAAGTCAATGAATCGATCAGCGTTGGTGGTGGTATCCGTTACATCATCGGCGAAGGCAGCTTTGGCGCAGCAGCTCCTAAGAATAACGTTGTAGGGTTAAACCCTGAAACTAATCAACCAATCAGTGTTCCTCAAGGTACCGCTCTAAAATACATGGAAGGTGACGATACCGCTTGGGGCTGGCAAGTTGGTACAGCATGGCAGATCAATGAAAATAACCGTATCGGATTCGCGTACAAATCTGAAGTTGAACTGAAGCTTGAAGGCCATGCTGAAGGTCTTGGTTTTGGCTTCGGTACTTCTGAACGCGACAACGGCTACATGTATCTAAACCTGCCTGCAACAGCTGAGTTGGCAAGCTTCCACCAAGTAACAGACCAACTTGCATTACACGCAAGCGTTAACTGGACGGATTGGAGCTCTTTCGAGAAATTGGAAGCACGTCTAGATACTGCTGGCACGCATATGGTTAAAGTAGAAAACTGGGAAGACAACTATCGCTTTGCTGTTGGTGCCACTTACCAGCTTGATCCTAAGCTAGCGCTACGCACTGGTATTGCATACGATACTTCAGCGGTAAGCGACAAAAACCGTACGATCACTATTCCAGAAACTGACCGCACTTGGCTAAGTATTGGCGCAACGTACGATTGGACGAAAGACTTCAGCCTAGACGCTGGCTTCACCTATATTTTTGCGAAAGACGCACCAATCGTTGAGTCTCGTGGTTACAAGTCAGACGACACTGCAGAACAAGTCGGTGGCCAATTTGTAGGCGAAACTACGGGTAATGTTTGGCTAATCGGTGTTCAAGCAAACTACCGTTTCTAACCAAGCTGCAAAATACAAAAAAGGCTTAGCATCAGCTAAGCCTTTTTTCATTTCTCTATTGTGAAGAACAACGCTTAAAAGTCTTCTAGGTATTCGTCTAAATACTCTTCTTCTTCGATGTTAACTTCTTCTACCGTTTCAACTTCTGCTTTAAAGTTTTGACGCTGGATATAAACATCGCGAGTTAGAATATATGGATCCGGCGACGAGTCTAGCTGCGCTTCTTGCGGCACTAATAAAGCACGCTTCTCCATGCCTTCAAACGCCCACTTACCCAAACTCGCCCAGAAGTTGAGATAAGAGAGGGGTAAATACGTACTATCTACGGTATCTGTCACTTCACGTAAGGTATACGGACCATAACCTGGAACCATGAAGTAAGGGCCATTTCCAACACCATAGTGGCCTACTGCATCACTGAACGCTTTCTCGTCGTACTTCGTAATACCAGCGGCACTTGCAATATCGAATAAACCGAAAATACCGAACGTCGAGTTAATCCAAAAACGGTTAAAGTGGTCCACGGCTTTCGTACCATTACCCATGATTAAGTTATTAACCATGCTTGCTGGCTCATCTAAGTTCGATAAGAAGTTAGCAATACCAGAACGAATAGGAACTGGCGTGTATTCTACATACGCAAGTGATACAGGACGAACCAAATACGGATCTAAATATTCGTAGTTGAGTTCCCACATGGTTCGGTTAAAGCCTTCCAACGGGTCATACACATCAGAAGTCGTTTGATTTGTTTCTTGTCCTGTTACTGCTTCATCAGGCGCACTTGAACAGCCAACCAGTCCAACGGCTAACAGCAACAAGAAGGTAGATTTACCCTTGTTATACATTTTATTTTCCATAACGACTATTAATGTACCTAAGTCACCCCGATTAACCATAGTACGTATGTTGAGCAGGATACATAGTAAAGATGACTCAGATATGGGAATAAATAAAGGCCAGCAATCGCTGGCCTTCGGTATTCTACTCGATCGTTTAGAGTCATACCACTAAAGGCAACTGACTCTACCTCGTTGTCATGTTTCAGAGACAGATGTTAACAATTAATACTGCTGATCAATGGTCACTTCTACTGGTGCGCCAAATTCAACGACGTCACTTTCTCCGTGCCAATCTTGATCACGCGTTGCTACGTTACCGTCAGAATCTACACGCACACGGACGATTAGCTTATCGAGTGAAGATAACTTTTGCCCTTGCATCATGGCATTGCCATCATCTAATACGACTGTGCGAGGGAAAGTACCTAGCGGATAACGAGCAGCAGCCACAGGCATTGGGGAGCCATCTGAACGATGTACTGACACAATCAGAACTGCGTTTGGATCCAACTGAGCATTTGGTGCCACATTAATTGTCACAGCTACACTCTTATCCGGTGAAACCGCTTCGCCCATTTGCTTACGAGCACTCTCAATACTGCGTGACAACATCTCGTAGCGGCTATCTTCTGGACCAATCATTTGCTGCATGATTCCCCAGTACTTGATGGCTGCCGGGAAGTCTTGACGCTCAAACGCATCGAACGCTAACAAAGAAAACACACGCAGATCGACATAGTCTTGCTGCATCAGCTTGCCGAGTAATGAGCGAGCCGTCGCTTGATCCATTTCCTCTTGAGACAGCATCAGAGCTTGTGCATAACCCAACATCACATCTGGGTCTTTTGGCTCTAGGCGGTACGATTTTTCCATCGCATCGATAGCTGTGGTGACATCACGATTTGCTAACGCAATACGACCTAGCAGTAACCAACCTGTCGAGTCTTCCGGCTGGTAATGTAAGCGAGTTCGAAGGGCAAGGGTCAAATCCGCCATTTCATCGTCACTCAGCGGCTCAGAAGAAGCCGACATCAGCTTTTTCGATAACTCAGGTAGATTTGCAGACACTTCTTGCCATTGAACAATATCGTCTGACGCGCCAAATTTATAATACAAACCATAGCTCAGCACCACTGTCAGAATTACCGATGGAACTAAAACCGCGATTGGAGAAACCTTGGTTTCTTTTTGCGCTTTATCACCAGGGATATCGTCAAGCAGTGATTGCTTTAGATCAGAAATCAGTTCGTCTTCACTTTCAACAAGACCTTCGTCAGTTTCTTCTGCAAGCTCAGATAGTCGGTCTTTATAAAATGCCTTGTTGAGCTCATCGCGTAACACATCATCATTGTTCGCTTTTTGTTTAAGCAGCGGCAAAGCCACCAGCGCACAAGCAATAAGCGTGAGAGCAACGGTGGAAATCCAAAATAGTGTCATTACTTCTTATCTCCGTTGTTCTCTTCTTCAAGCAATGCTTTTAAACGAGCTTCTTTTTGCTCATCCCATTGCTCGTCACTGCTCGCTTTTGCCTTAACTTTAGATTTACGGCTACGCAGCACAATCAAACCAAAACCACCCAGTACTACAGCGAGTGGCCCTAGCCACAAAATCGCAGTCGCGACCGTAAATGGTGGGTTGTAAGTCACGAAGTTACCGTAACGGGCGATCATGTAATCAACAATCTCATCTTTGGACTTACCTTCTTTGGTCATTTCGTACACCTTATGGCGTAAGTCCTGAGCAAGTTCAGCATTAGAATCCGAGATCGTGTTGTTCTGACATTTAGGGCAACGGAGCGTATGGCTTAACTCTTTGAACTGCTGTTCTTGTTCCAAATTATCAAACTCGTACACTTCAATGGCCGCATGAGCAGCAAGAGATAATGTCATCGCAGCAAAAACGGCAAGAATTAGCTTTCTCATTGCTTCGCCTCCTCAACCAATTTGTTGTAAAGCGGCTCCAGTGTTTCTGACCAATTACGTGGGTTTACATCCCCTACATGGCGATAGCGAATCACACCATTTGCATCAATAATGAATGTTTCTGGAGCACCATAAACACCAAGGTCAAGGCCAAGCATACCACTGCCATCAAATAGGCTGATCAAGTACGGGTTGCCGAGATCATTCAGCCAACCTATTGCTTTATTACGATCATCTTTGTAATTCATACCGATGATCTTAACGCCCTTACCCGCCAATTCGTTTAGGTATTTATGCTCTGCATAACACGTTGGGCACCACGTTGCCCAAACGTTCAAGAGCAACGGTTCACCTTTAAAAATTGATTGGTCGTACTGTTTTCCAGGCTCAGCCAGGTCTTCTAAATGAAATTCAGGAACTGGCTTGCCAACCAAAACCGACTCCAATTTAGTTGGATCATCGCCCTCTTGGTTACGCATTAATTGGGTTGCGAAAATGCCCGCTAAAATCATGAAAGCGACAAGCGGAATAAATAAGATTTTCTTATTCATGTTATGCCTCCTGCTCTTTTGACTTCGCATTTTTCTTCGGCGATTTACGGAAGCGGTAGCGTTTATCAGAAATCGCTAGTGCGCCGCCTAATGCCATAATCAAAGAGCCAGCCCAAATCCAACGAACGAACGGTTTATAGTAAATACGAACAGCCCAAGATCGGTTGTCGTCTAAACGTTCACCCATTGCAATGTATAAGTCGCGGCTAATACCACGGTCAATGGCTGCTTCAGTCATCATAGACTTAGCCGTACGGTAGAAGCGCTTCTCTGCGTGAAGCGTATTCACGTATTTGCCATCGTGTGTGATCTCAAAGTCTGCGATGTAGCCATCGTAGTTTGGACCATCTTTATCACGCAAGCCTGAGAAATAGAAATCATAGCCTTGAATTTGGAAGTGTTCACCAGGTGCTAAACGTACATCACGCTCGATGCTGTAGTTCTGTACCATCGCAATACCGATAACAGATACCGCCAGACCAACATGACCCAACATCATTGCCCAGTGGCTACGTTGCAGCTTGCGAACACCTTCACTAAAGCTATGACGGTGCGTTGCGCGCTCGTACAGTTCAAAGCCATGCATCGCAATAATCCAAATCGCCATCACCCAACCAATGTAAGCCATGGTTGAGAAGAAATCGGCAAACAGGTACACGCATAGCGCGGCCAAGGCGAAAGCAAGCACACCTGAAACGAGCATTGGCTTCACTAGTTTAGATAAATTGTCTCGCTTCCAGCGAATAAGAGGACCAATACCAAGCAGAAAAGCAAATGGCATCATTAACCACGCAAATAGCATGTCAAAGAATGGCGCACCGATAGAGACCGACCCCAAACCAAGCTGCTTGTGTACGAGCGGCAACAGTGTCCCCACTAACACCACAACAAGAGCGGCGATAAGTAATACGTTGTTGGCTAAGAGCGCATTTTCACGTGAGACTAAGTCGAAGTTACCTCGTACACGCACTGCTGCCCCTTTTACGGCAAACAGCAATAAAGAGCCGCCGATAACGAAAACGAGGAAGCCTAGAATAAACATACCGCGCGACGGGTCAGACGCGAACGCGTGCACCGATACTAAAATACCGGAACGGACTAAGAAGGTGCCCAACAAACTCAACGAAAATGCAGAGATTGCCAATAGTACCGTCCACGCTTTAAATGTGCCGCGTTTTTCTGTCACGGCAAGAGAGTGCATTAATGCGGTACCCGCTAACCAAGGCATGAATGATGCGTTTTCTACTGGGTCCCAGAACCACCAGCCACCCCAGCCAAGTTCGTAGTAAGCCCACCAAGAACCTAGTGCGATACCAAGTGTTAAGAATACCCATGCGGCGGTTGTCCAAGGACGAGACCAACGAGCCCAAGCCGTATCAAGGCGTCCGGTCATTAGGGATGCGATAGCAAAAGAGAATGCAACCGAGAAACCAACATAGCCCATGTAAAGCATTGGCGGGTGAACAATCAAACCAGGGTCTTGAAGCAGAGGGTTCAAGTCACGTCCGTCAACCGGGAAGAACGGTAACGTGCGTAGGAATGGGTTTGACGTTAGGATGATAAACAGTAGGAAACCCACTGAGATCATGCCCATAACAGCAAGTACACGTGCAACCGACTCTTGCGGCATACCACGACTAAACGTCGCTACAGCGACAGTCCAAGCAGCTTGGATTAAAACCCATAGCAACAGTGAACCTTCGTGCGCACCCCATACTGCGGTTAAACGGTAGTACCAAGGAAGCTGACTATTCGAGTTGCTCGCTACATACTGTAACGTGAAGTCGTTGGTATAAAATCCCCAACATAAAATGGCGAAAGAGAACAACAGCATCAGGAACATAGACCAAGATAGCGGTCGCGCTGTGTTCATGAGCATGGTGTTATTATTCGATGCTCCCCACAATGGCAATACGCTCAACAGCACAGCCATTGCAAGCGAAAGAATGAGAGCAAAGTGACCGATTTCAGCAATCATTGGCCGCTTCCTTGTTTCTGTTCGGTGCTGTATTGAAGCGGTTCATGCGTTTTCTTCATCGCTTCTGCAATTTCTGGTGGCATGTATTCTTCATCGTGCTTCGCTAGGACCTCAAATGCCTCAACTGTCGTGGCATCTTTCAGTACACCTTGAGCAACAATACCCTGCCCTTCACGGAACAAGTCAGGAAGAATACCGTCATAGGTAATCGTCACTTTCGGACCGACATCGTGCAGGTCAAAACTCACTTTCAAAGAATTAGGATCTCGACGAACTGAGCCCACAACCACCATTCCACCGATACGCAGACGCTGGCCTACTTCTGGCTTGGTGCCATCTGGCTTACCATTAACCAATTCCGTTGGAGTATAGAAAAGGTCCATATTTTGGTTAAGCGCATAAAGTATCAAACCAATGGTGGCACTAATACCGATAAAGATCGCTAGTACAATACCTAGCCTCTTTTTACGTCTCGGGTTCATAAGGTGTTCTCCATGTTCTTCGCTGCGTCGATACGAGCTTGACGGTCAATTTTTGCTTTCACTTCTTTCAATAATGCATCACCGCGGCGAAGGCTAGTGATCAGAAGAATCAGCATGGATAAGAAAGTAATACCAAACGCACTCCATACGTATGATGCGTAGCCACCCATGGCAAAAAAGTCGCTCAGAGATTCAAAATGCATAATCAGTTACCTCACTGAGTTTGTTCTGTTGCGAGTTTGCGCACCCAGGGGCGGTGACTTTCTTTACTGATGATTTCGTTACGAAAACGGACCATCGTCACGGCACCAAAGAAGAACGCAAAGCCAAAGATGTTCAGCAATAACGGCCAAAGCATGTCGGATGAAATAGAAGGTTGCTCAAATTTCGTGATCGTCGCACCTTGATGAAGCGTGTTCCACCATTCCACGGAAAAGTGAATGATAGGTAGGTTTACTACGCCTACGATCGCTAAGATACCAGCGGCTTTTGCGGCGGTTTTTTGATCGTCAAACGCATGGTAAAGCGCAATCACACCAAGGTAGAGAAATAGAAGAATCAATTCAGATGTAAGACGGGCATCCCATACCCACCAAGTGCCCCACATAGGCTTGCCCCAAACAGCACCTGTAAGTAGAGCAATAAAAGTAAATACTGCACCAATCGGAGCCATCGCAAGTGCCGCCATATCAGATAGGCGAACTTGCCATACTAGGCCAATAAATGCAGCGATCGCCATCGACATATAAACGCCCATAGACCAAATAGCTGATGGGACATGAATGTAGATGATTCGGAAACTGTCACCTTGTTGGTAATCTGAAGGCGCAAATGCAAGCCCCCAAACCGTACCAACCGATAAGCATACGAGGGCCAATACAGAAAACCAAGGCAGAAACTTACCACTCAAACGATAAGCTGCTTCTGGCTTGGCATAAGGATGTAGCCATTTCCACATGTTTTGTTCTCACTCTTACTTCAGGGACACTGTCTAAAGGGTTGAGACCGTAGCAGTGCTTTAATAATAATTCTTTGATCAAGCGCCGCTTCATTGGCACTTTATTGAGTTAGTTAACACTAACTCGCAATGCGGCACTGATGGCAAAAGGCGTTAATGTCATCGCCCCCATTAGCATCGCACCTAAAATCGCTAGTTGACCGTTATACGCCATACCGAGTGCCGCAGCATCAATTGCCGATGTTGCGAAAATCAAAATTGGGATGTAGAGCGGAAGAATAAGCAAACTCAAAAGAACGCCACCCTTTTGCAACCCAACAGTCAACGCCACACCAATGGCGCCAATAAAACTTAGTGTTGGTGTACCGATCATCAAGGTTAATACAACCGATAGCCAAGTATTGAAGTCGAGCGAAAGTAAAACCGCCAATAATGGGCTAATTAAAATCAGAGGTAACCCTGTTAACAACCAATGTGCTATGACCTTTGAAACCACTACAAGTTGCAATGGAATCGGCATTAGCATCATTTGTTCTAGTGCACCGTCTTGAAAATCATCACGAAATAGACGCTCTAATGATAATAAGGCGGACAGCAATGCGGCAACCCAAACGATGCCCGCTGCAATACGTGCTAACAAATTAGGTTCTGGTCCAATACTCAGAGGAAAGAGAGTAATGACAATAATAAAGAACCACAGCGGGTTCAGAATGTCTGCCTGACGGCGAAATGCGATTAGGAGCTCACGACGAATGATGGTGGTCATCGATGAAATCATATCAGTCACCCAGCTTTATTTTTCTAAGTTTCGGGCTGTCCGCAAACATATCTTGATGCGTCGTCAAGACAACAATACCGCCATTATCAGCATGACTTGCGAACAAAGATTCAAGCACCTTGACGCCTTGCTTATCAATGGCAGTCAACGGCTCATCTAAAATCCATAAAATTTGCTTACTGAGCCATAACCTTGCCAATGCGACTCGTCGTTGCTGACCTGCGGAAAGTTGTGCTACAGGCACATCTTCTCGACCAGCTAATCCTACTTGAGTCAAAGCGATGAAGATTTCTTCGTCTGAAGAGCGATTATTTTGAATAGATTGATAAAAACGTAAGTTTTCTAATGCGGTAAGCTCTCGTTTCACTCCTGTTTGATGTCCTAAGAAAAGCAGATCTTGATGGAAAACATCACGAGATTTTTCAACCTCTTCGCCTTTCCATTTAATGACACCTTCTTCTCTATCACCTAACCCTGTCACAATCCGTAGCAATGTAGTTTTACCAGTACCATTACGCCCTTCGATCTGGACCAATTCACCAGGCTTAATTTCAAACTGCAGGTTTTCAAACAGAACCCTTTCATCACGGATTGCTGTCAGGTTAGACACTTCTAACATAGAGCTTCAACTAAAAAATGAACGAGCCGCTATATTAGCACAGCTTAGTTATGACAAAACAGGATAAGAGGGCTAGGTTACATGTAAGTTCATGTATTTTTGTTAATTAATCATCACATTTTAATAAAATTAACTATAAGTAGTTATAAGCGCTCATTTTGAATTTGAGAGGCCAGAGCTAAGAGCAAGATCGACTGAAGGTTATCTAGGGTTGTATTTAAGAAGACCGTTAGCGGCTAAAAACGAAAAAAGAGGCGTAATAACGCCTCTTTTTTATCGCTTGATAACCTTTAGCGTCGACGACGTCCACGCGTTGGATATTCTGCGTCATCTGATGGCTGACCACTTAATGGTGGAATCTTCTCTTTCCCCGCCAGTTTCTTCTGCAGTGAAAGCATCAACTCAGCTTCGGCTTTTGGTAGTTCGCACTCTTCAATCAGCTCGTTGATATCAGCGCCAAGCTGTACCATTTTAGAAGCACGACTGTACAAGCGACCATCAGTATCAGCGTGTTCGAGTTCGCGAATTCTCTCGTTTAAGTGCTGAATAATGTCTTGTTGCTCCGTCACTTTTTGTCCAAGACCAACGACAACCGAGCGCACTTCGAGTAACTGCTTACTCAACTTTTGCACTTCTTTATCTGCGTGTCGAGATTGAGCTCGTTGTTGGTCTAACTGCTTTTGTAACCCCGAGCGAATCCGCAGTTGCAAAACAACCAATACTAACACGATAAAAGCGACGCCACCCGCAAGGAATGGAGCAGATAAAAGAGTCTCTTCAGCCATCATCATTCAGCCATTAAAGGTGAGCCATCTCGTCCCACTCGTCATCTGTTAGCAGCTTGTTCAAATCCACAAGGATAAGAAGCTTGCCGTCACGGTTGCTCACACCCTGGATGAACTTCGCACTCTCGTCGGTACCAACTGAAGGCGTCGTATCAATTTCAGAAGAACGCAGATAAACGACTTCTGCCACGCTATCTACTAAGATACCAATCACTTGACGCTCAGACTCGATCACAATAATACGAGTGTTGTCGGTGACTTCACCTTCCATCAGGCCAAAACGTGAACGTGTATCGATAACAGTAACTACATTACCGCGCAGGTTGATGATACCAAGTACATAATCTGGCGCACCTGGAACAGGGGCAATTTCAGTATAACGAAGTACTTCACGAACTTGCATTACGTTGATGCCGTACGTTTCTTCTTCTAGCTGGAACGTCACCCACTGAAGAACTTCGTCATTCGATGCATCTTTCTTCACTTCTACTTCAAAAGCTTGAGACATAGTTAATCCTCGTTAATGTCGTTCCCGACTTAAATCTAATTCAGTGATTTGACATCTAAACCGGCGTTTAGCATGTCAATGAGCGCCTGAACATGAATTAAGGCACACATTTTTTCTTTTACCATGCCCGCTAGCCAAGGGCGTTTACCCGCCTGCTCACGCCAGCGAACCTTGTCGATATTAAGCGTTTCAGTCCCCATTAATTGGTTACTGGCCAACCCCCACATGCTCTCACCAAGCATGACGACATATTGGTAGTTATCTTTATAGCTATCATCACGAAGCTTATCTGCCATCACCCATTTCGCGGTATCGACGACATCAAACTGCTGCTCGCGATTTGTTTGTAGCCCCAAATACCAGGCGGGTTTTCCTATCAAATGGTTAAGCTCGCTAATGCGATGAATACCACCTAACTCATCAAGAGGTACAGCAAACGTGACACCATTCACATCAAAGTAAAGAACTTGGAAGTCCTCACTTCGCTTCGTGCTTTCCCAGATCGTTGGTATATCGGAATCTGCTTGTGTTTCGAGTTCAGTATCGACGTTCGATTCTATATTGATACTTTGTTCGATCACTGCGTGAGGTTCATCCACCTCTGGTTGAGTTTCCTCAAAAACTGGCTCATCAATCACCCAGTCCTGTATTTCCTCAACACCCTGAAGCTCAGGCACCTCACTAAAGGTTTGTACCTCAGGCTCAGCCGCTTTTATCTCTGCTGCAATATCAATCGTATTTTGTTCAAGAATACTATCAATATCCAACTCAGCCACTGGGTTGCTTGCTTCAAGCTGACTTAATAACCTTTGCACATCTTCCAGATTTGGGGCTTCCAATTCTGGCGGGTACGCTTCTTGAAACTGGTAAGTTTCCGGCTCCGAGTATTGTAGCTGTAATTCTGG